>DQVI01000065.1 GCA_015661825.1 Novosphingobium capsulatum | reverse complement strand
CTGCTGCGATCTTGTCTCCCTGGACGCTGGTTTTCCCGCTGACGGTGACTTCGAAAAAGCGAGAACCTGCCGGGGCGTAGTACCCAAACACAGAAAGCGGGTGCTGATCAGTAGGGCAGGCATGAAAGCCACTTCCACAGGCCTGCACCGTACCGGTGTGCTCGTAGGCCTTCCCGGGCTCGAACTGGAAGCCGCGGCAGGTCATATCGGAATTCATGCCTTTGATAGCGGGCACAATCAGTTCGTTGTCAGACATTGAAAACGGCCTCCACGACGAGGATGAAAAAGGGGATCACCAGCAGCCCGGCAATTCCGACGCTGGCGCGCAGGACGGCATGATCGGGACGGACTCCGGCGATGCGCGGCGCGGCCATGGCGACAGCCAGAAGCGTGAGAGCGGCGCCGATGATCGCGGCGAAGGCGATGGGGTGGTGCATCCCTCAGCCCTTCCCGCTGAGCACAGCAAGGGTGGCTGCGGTCTCTTTCGCGAGCGTGGCGGCGTCTGCCCAGGCAGTGCTGTTGAGATATTGGCAATCGTCGTCGGTAGTCGCGCGGCGATGCCATTCGACCCAAGCGCAAAGGGAAACGTAGGCCGCACCTCGTGCGGTAACTCCATATCCCCGATCCGCAGCAACCGCCGCGCAGGGATTTGCGCTGCATGCCGCCTCGGGCTTGCCGCAGCCCTGACAGAGGGGGCCCTCGGTCTCGTCCTCGGTGCCGGACCAGTCACAGGTCGAGCAATCTGCCTTGCCCATGGTTCCGGCGAATTCCCATTCGCCCGTTACCGGGTTCCAGACCTGCTCGACATCGCGATAGAGGCGCGTGCTGTCTCCGCAGGCCGGGCAGGCGCGGCGGGTAGGTTCGGGCGCGCTCACTGGATGCTCTCCACAATCTTGCGGATTTCGGCGCGGGCCGCGCGGGCCATATTGGCCATCGCCGCGAGCTGTGCGCGCTCGGCCTCGTTGGCGCGCTGGCAGGCGGCCAGCAGGCGGTCGAAGTCGGCATAGGTGGTCTGCTGGGTCATGGTCACGCGGCCTCCCGCGCGGCATCGGCGCGGGCGCATTCGGCCTGCCAGATGCGGTTCAGGTGATCGACATCGTGGAAGCACCACGCCGCAGCCAGTGCCTCGGGGTTGCCGAAGCGGGGCGCCAAGGCATCATCGAGATCGGGAAGCTGGCCCCAGACCGAGACGAATTCGCGGCGCTCGTCGTTGTTCTCGGCCTCACGGAAGGTGAAGCCCACGATCTTCGCCGCGGCGGCATCGCGCAGAGCTTCGAGCGCCCGGCGTTGCTCCTCAGGAAAGGTCCACGAGAAATAGTCGGGCCCCACAACGCGCGTGCGCTTGATGATGCGCATCGAGGTGGGGGCAATGCTGGCGATGACGGCCTGAGCGGCGCTGGTCTGGTGCCAGGCGGGAATTTCGAGGTGCGTGCCGATGGGCATCTGCGGTCTCCACGCCGCGTTGTGCGGCTATGGAGAGATGCTCACAGATTGTGATTATTCGGTCAAGCGGAAAAATTCACAGATTGTGATTGCCAGACCTGAAGCGATTCACCTATCGATTGCGCATGCAAAAAAGGACGCCAAATGGCGCCCTGATGGAGGTGGTATGGTCAAGGTGAAAGTGCCGCGCGGGCGCCGGTTCGAATACTGGATCTACAAGAATGTGCCGCCGCATTGGCTGTCGCATGGCCCATTGGCTTGGCTGGCGACGAAGATGTGGCAGATTTCGATCATCTTGGCAGCGCCTGCTGAAGTCCGGGTCAAGCGCATTTTCAGCGACGGAGCCACTGGCCATGCGCGCTACAACGTCTGGAGCTGGCCACACGAAGAAGGTGCGGACATCACCTGCCTCGCTGATGAGCTGAGTATCAGCGAGGCGGAAATTCGCAAGGAAGGCGACGCATCAGAGCAACGGGCTTGAACTTCCGGTATGGCGCTTGAGCCATGAACCGAGATTGTTCCAATGGTATTCTGCGACTTCGCTGCCGATCTGGACCACCAGCACATTGTGCGGGCGCAGGGCAGCCTTTCGTTCGTAGCGGTCCCGAATTTCGCGGGCGGTCAGACGGCTAACTCCAAATATCGCGATCGACAGGCCGGCCGCCCCCATCATCGCGACGTTGCGCTCGCCACCAAACAACTCGGCATTGGCGGCCTCGAACTGCCGATAGACGCCTTCGCGTGCCCGCTCCTCTGTTCCCGCTGCCAAGGCAAACTGGACGAGGTAAACGCTGGGCTTTGGCTGCTCAGCCATTGCCTATCCCCCATCCGCCACTGCGGGAATTTCTTTGATCGCAGGCATATCTCGCTCCGGCTTGGAGCGCTTTCCAAAGCAAACGTAATCCCGCGCGGAAAGATGAGGTTCTTCGCGCGGAAGATCACCGACTAGGTCGGGCAAATCAGTACTCACCTGGCCTAACCCATCATCCATACGATCAGCCATTTTTTCATCGCAGTGAAAGCCGATCCGAATTAGCGTTCGCCCAGAATCGTCGGCGTAACCCACATCCGCACGCTTGCGGGTGGATGAGATTGGGTAAATCGAGGCCCGATCCACGTATAGCGTGTAGCCAGCACTGCTTTGGTCGACCGGTACCCAATCTCCCCTGTAAGCAGAGACAACTGCTGATGCCTCCACAGCCTCCTGGGGTGACGATACCGGAAGATTGGAAGATCGACCGCCGCTCTCGGCCGCTCCACGATTAACACTCACCTCCTGCGCAGTATTTTCTGGCTTTTGGTCACCACACCCCACCAACGCGAGCGCTATACCCGCAATCATCCATCGCCCCATAACGCCCCCTGGTGTTTAGCCGTTGGTGCCGTTCTTCTTTACGAATGTCTCAAGGATCGTATTCACCTGTGGGCGATCATCATCTGTTACCGCCATGGCAAGTTCCATGGTCAACGAGTCGGCCTTTCGGGGGTCAATTTCCCCAAGAAACAAAGGCCGCGTCTTGAGCGCCGGGGCTAGGCGGCGCAGCCATTTCAGCGAAAGTGCGCGCTGCCCGTCTTCAAGGTAGCCGATCATGTTGGCATTCGTGCCGACCTTCGCAGCAAGCTCTGCCTGCGTCATGTGGTGAAATTCCCGCCATGCTCGCAAGTAGTTGGGGCCGCCATTCTTGTCGTCCTGATCCATGCTCACATTTTGCGGTAAATGCGGCCAATCTTCCACGCACAGGCTGTGACAATTTACGCTTGCCTTGAAACTCACAATCTGTGACATTGGGGCATGTCCAAGGAACTGATCAAAGAGCTCGGCGGCGCGAAAGCGGTAGCTGAGGCACTCAACACCTCGCCGGGTTCCGTTGCGAATTGGTGCTTGGCTGGCCGCTCCATTCCGTGGCGGTGGCGGTTTGCGTTGGCAGGCGTGGCCAGTTCACGCGGCGTTGCCCTGCCCGCTGACTTCCTCACCCCTGTTTCGGATCGCCCCACCCCCACGGAGCGGGCGGCGTGATCACCTTCCTCGCCTGTCAAACCGTCCTTCTGGCGATCACCGTGATCCTCCTGTGGCGCAGGGTCGCATGGCTGGAAGAGATGGTAATCCGCATCTCGCAGCCGTCCATTTCCGGCGTCGAGAGCCTTGAAGATTGGCCCACTACATACGGCCGAATGGAAAATGGGAATCTCGTCGTCGACGAGGCGTCGATGCGCCAGTGCCGCGGCAGGGCGGGTCCCGCATGAAACTGCCTGGTCTCCTTGATGGGCTGCCCATTTGGCAGATAACTGCCAACGCCCAGCCATATCTCTCCGTCGAAATCGATCCTGTCGACGAACAAGTCTTCGGCAATCCTGTTGGTGAAGCAGATCGCCCCGACCTCGCCGCTCTGGTCCCATTCGATGCGGATGATCGGTTCCGCCGCTCTCAACGCCCTGCGTCTCGCCAGCACCGAGCCGATAGCCGCGCCCAGCGCACCACCGCCACCGAAGGCCGCGCTGATCGCAGCAATAAGGTCGCTGGTCGTCATCTCGAATCCCTTCAACCAATCGCCGAGGACAGACATCCATGGCTCCTGAAGATGGTTTCCGTGCGTTCGATTCGCACGATGCATCATTGCACGTCAAAACGCTCAATACCGGTGATTTTCTCGTCATGATCCGGTCGGGCGCCGTCTCAATTCGGACCACCATTCCGGCGGAGCAAGTCGCCTTCCTCTTCCCTGCCCGCCCTGTGGAACGGGCCGCGTGATCGCGCTCTTCACCACCATTGCCGATCATGGCGCCGGGGCCGCGCTGGCATTCTCTGCCGGTGCCCTGCTGCTCTCCGCTGTCGGCATCATCGCCATGCTGGTCGAGGACAAACTCTCCCAGCGCAAGGACTGAATAGCCCGTCGGGTCGCACCAGCGGGTGCCGGGGCGGAAGGTGCCATCCACACCGCTGCCCCGGCCATCAATTTCGCAATCGCTCATCATGGGAGTGGTTTACCGCAATGCAACACCGCCAATCCACAGGACCGCGCGCGGTCTTTTCCGCTTCCAACGTGCTGGCCGCGCTTGGAGAGGCGCTCGCCCAGATCAAGCATGAGGATCGCCTGACCTATGGCGACCTCGGCGCCGTTCTGGGCAAGAGCGAGGATCAGGCCGCCAAATACTGCGACGGCACGGCCACGATGGATGCCATCACGCTGGCCCGTGGGCGCCGCGAATGGGGATCTCGTTTCACGGGCCCTTATGACCGGCTGTGCATCGGCATCATTGCCGAGACCCAGGCTGATTTCGCCTGCATGACGCGCATGGCCAAGGTGATGCATGCCGTTGCCGCCGCGCTGGAAAGCGATGGCGTTCTGGACGCCGCCTTTGCCGTCGAGCACCGCAGCGAGCTGGAAAATGCCGGAGACGCGATTGCCGCGATCCTGCGCAAGGCTGGCCCGAAGGTGGTGGCATGAGCGCCCGCGATGTCATCGCACCGACCAGCAACGGCGAGCGCTATGCGGTCATCACCAGCGCCAACGAGCTGGTCGCCCGGCGCCTCGATTACTGCCGCCAGCATGGGGCCCGGTTCCTGTTCCGCAATGAGCCGCCCCCGGCACCGGGATGGCCCCGCCTGCGCGGCCGCAAGGTCGAAATGTGATGGGCCTGTTCTCGCGCCGCGCACCTGCTGCGCCTGTCCCCATCCCTGCCCCCATGGCGCCCACCGCCAGCGATCATGCCCGCGCGCTGGGTCAGGTTGGGCGGGATGCCCGCAAGGCCCGTGTGCGCGCCACCACCCGCGAAATCTGCGCCCGCATCGGCATGCCCGTGCCCGTCGCGCTTCAAGACAAGGACGCCTGACATGGCCGAAGCTACCGACAATCGCTTGCTGCTCCTAATCCAGCGCATCGAGCGTCTGGGCGAAGAACGCAAGGGCATCGGCGACGATATCCGCGATGTCTACAACGAGGCCAAGGCCGCGGGTTACGATCCCAAGATCATGCGCCGCATCGTCCGCCTGCGGAAGATGAAGCCCGACGATCGACGCGAGGCCGAGGCATTGCTCTCGACCTATGCCGACGCGCTGGGCATGGAAACGCAAGGGTCGCTGTTCTGACCATGGCCGCGCCCGCACATCAATGGGGCCATGACGCCTTAGCCGCCGATCTGGCGCGGCGACTCCGCAATGACGGGAAGGTCTGGACCTGGCTGAATGCGACAATCGGCGCATGGTCTGGGCCTCGGCCCGACATCATGGCGTTCCCGCGCTATCGGTATGATCTACCGCAAATCTCCGCCTACGAGATCAAGGTGCAGCGCAGCGACCTGCTGAGCGACCTCAATTCTGGCAAGTGGCGAAAGTACCTTGAGCACTGCCAGAGCGTCACCTTTGCCATGCCCCATGGGTTGGCGAAGAAAGAGGAAATCCCTGCCGAATGCGGGGTGATGTTCCGCACTGTCCGGGGGTGGCGCACTGAGCGCAGGCCCATGCACCTTGGCACTCCATGCTCGATCCAGGCCATGGCCAAGCTGCTTACCTGTCACCCGGTGTGCGAGCCATATCCGGGGATCGACAAGTTTCAGCAGGATAGCCTTCGGAACCAAGCTCGGAATGCATTCCTGCGCCAGCGCGGAAAGGCAATCGGCCACGAATTGGCTCTGCTTGTCGCAGCCTCGGCAGATGGGCGCGACCCTGTGGCGCAGACCCGTGAGCAGGCAGATGCATTGCTCAAAAGTGCTCGCCGAGAGGCTGATGATATGGCCGCGGCATTTGCGCCTCTGATCGAGTTTTTGGGCCTCAAGGCAAGTGCATCATCGTGGCAGGTCAAGGATGCAGTGCGCCGCGTGCTGGCCGACCTTTCAGCCGATAGTCGAGTTGCTCGTGTCGAGACTGCCCTGGCTGCCGCCCGAAAGGCGCTGGACGATGCGCAGGGGATCACTGCGTGATGCGCCTCACGCTTCCTTGGCCAGATGGGCGCCTCAATCCTAACGCCGCTCGGCGCATCCATTGGCGTGTGCAGCGCCAAGTGGCAAAGGACGCCCGGTCGGATGCGTTCTATCTGGCCAAGGCCTCCAAGGTATCTGCACCTGCAACCGGCCCTGTGCCGCTGGAGATCACCTTCCGCGCCCCCGACAAGCGCCGCCGCGACATGGACAATGCCATTGCCGCGATGAAGCCCCAGCTCGACGGCCTCGCCGATGCCATGCGCGTCGATGACAATCGTTTCCGCCTGTCCTTCGCCTGGGGAGAGCCCTGCAAGCACGGGCGGATCGAGATCGTGATTGGGGGTGGGGCGTCGTGATGGTCCCCACCTACCGCTTCCACCAGCAGCAGGCGGCCCGCGCCTTCGCCGCGCACAAGGCTCTGGTCCTTATGGAGATGGCCTCGCCTGAGCTGGCTGAGAACCCGTCATGGGTTTCTGCCAGGCAGGAGGCCTTTGATCTTTTCCTCGGCGCCTTCGAGCGCATCCCGGAGACATCGAAATGACGTGGGGCATAGAGGTGGACAGCGCGCCGATCATCGCGAACCTTGAGGCAGAAGCTGCCGTGCTCGGCGCTTGCCTCATGGAGAACAGTCTTGTCGATGCCCTGAGCGCCATTGTCGAGGCAGGTGATTTTTTTGCCGCAGCGCATGGCCGCATCTGGTCGGCCATTCTGATCGAGCAAGCCAAGGGGCGGGCCTTCACATCCGTGTCGCTCAAGCCCTATCTCGATGGCGACGAAGGCCTGAAAGAGCTTGGAGGCTGGGGCTACATTGCCCGATTGACGGCCAATATCCATGGACTGCTGGCGCCTCGTGAACTGGCGCAGCAGGTGCGCGACCTTGCGGATCGCCGCCGCATGCACTCTGCGCTGTCGGAGGTGATGGCCGCCCTCCCCGACTCCAACCGTCCTCTGGTCGAGATCGCTGCTGATGCTGATGCCGCCATCGCCACGCGCGCCAGCGAAGGCTTTGACGAGGCAGACGCCGAAACGGCCATGATCGCCGCGCTCAACGCGCTGGATCGTGGAATTGAGGGCGTCGAATGCCGCACCATCCCTGCCGTGGATGAGCTGTGCGGACCGCTGGAGCCCAAGAGCCTTACCATTGTGGCCGGGCGCCCTGGCATGGGCAAAACCGCTTTCTCGTCGTCCTATGCCCTCGGCGCCGCCCGGTCTGGCCATGGCGTGCTGTTCGTCTCGCTCGAAATGAGCCGCGATCAGCTTGCACACCGCATGCTTGCCGACGTGGCCTTCGACGACGCCGACAATCGCGTCCCATACTCGGCGATCCAAAAGCGCAACCTGAGCCGCTGGCAGCGTGAAACCGTCAATGCCGTGGCAAAGTACATCGCCGGCCTCCCGCTACACATCGTGGATGCTGCGGCGATGACCGTCGGGCGCCTTGATGCTCTCGTCCGGTCGCACAAGCGCAAAATGGCGGCACGCGGGCAAAAGCTGGAACTGGTGATCGTCGATTATCTTCAGCTCCTGCACCCGACATCGCGCAAGGCTAGTGCCTATGAGGCGATCAGCGAGGTGAGCCGCATGCTCAAGCAGATCGCCAAGGCACACGATGTGGCCGTCATGGCCCTGGCCCAGCTTTCGCGCTCGGTCGAGCAGCGCCCGGATAAGCGTCCCATGCTGTCCGACCTGCGCGACAGCGGCCAGATCGAGCAGGATGCCGATGCCGTCCTCTTCCTCTACCGCGAGGAGTATTACGTGATGCAGGCCGAGCCCCGCGACGATCCCGATAAGCACGACGACTGGCAGGCGCGCATGGACCGCTGCCGGGGGATCATCGACTTCATCCTGCCCAAGCGCCGCAATGGATCCGCAGGGGCTGCACAGGGCCGTTTCTACGGCGTTTATCAGGCGGTGCGCTCATGAGCGCGCTACCCTTCCATAAGCGCTACCACAGCGATGCGCTGGCCGGTGCGCTGTCGATGACCCTCGAGGAGCGGGGCGCGTTCCAGACGCTGCTCGACCTCATGTACGATAAGGGCGGCCCGGTCGCGGACAGCGATCGACTGCTCGCTGGCTACATGGGGGTATCTCTCCGCAAGTGGCATTCGCTTCGCGCAGCCCTGATCGCCAAGGGCAAAATCTACGTCACCAGCGACGGCGATCTGTTCAATTCTCGCGCGAAAAAAGAGATCGAAAACGCGCTGAAAACGAGCCGAAAACGCGCTGAAAACGGTTTGAAAGGTGCGCGAAAGAAATCTGAAAATGCGAAAAATTCCAATGAAAACAACGAAAATGATCTGGCAAAAGATAAGCAAAATTCTGGCTATTCGCGCGAACCAGAAACCAGAAACCAGATAGAACCCCCAAACCCCCTGAACGGGGGATTGGGCGATCCGGAAGCCAGTCCCGAGAAAGCACTGTGGGATGATGCGAAGGCATACTTGGGCACCAAGCGTTCGGGCCAGATCGCCCGGTGGGTGAAGGACCACGGCCTGCCCGCCGTCAGGCATGCGCTCGACCTGGCAAAAGCCGAGAACAGCGGGGCTGGAGCTGATGATCCCGCCGCGTTCATGGCTGTGGTTCTGCGCAACGGTGCTGAGCGCTTGGCAGCCAAGCAGCGGGCCGAGGACGAGCAGCGCAAGGCATTCGACCGCCGCTTCCCGCCGCGTGATCTGAGCGAGGATGAGGCCAGTGCGATGATGCCCCCGGCTGAGTTTGAACGCTGGAAGGTTCGGAATAGCCGATCGAGCGGAGACAGGGAGGCGCGGGTAGCATGATCCACGTCACCACCTACGCAATCCAGCGCTATCAGGATCAGGTCCGCAACCTTCCTGATCGCGATGTGCTGGCGCTGCTATCGGGCCCGGTGATCGAGCTGGCCGCAGATTTCGGCGCGCCATGCGTGCGCCTGCCCACCGGGCACCGTGTGATGCTCAAAGGGCACCGCGTCATCACCGTTTTCGCCGCCGGCACAGGCCGGGGCGCTGTTTTTGGATGGGGCGCCGCGCCAAGCAATGCTGAGCATGCTGAAATTTGCGCCCCCGAGCCGGCTGGGTGCGAAAACCGCAGGCAACGCCATCAGGGCACCAAGCAGCATCGGATAGCCCTCCACGGGGCTGTCTATCGAAATCAACAATCGATCAACATCAGGACCGGGATCGCATGACCATCACCATCAGCCGACCGAAGCGCGACATGCGAGCCAAGCGCCGCGACGAGACGCATGCCCAGTGGCAGTCCAGACTGGACGCCATGGCGCCAATTGAGCGTGAGACCGGTGAGCCGGTGCTGACCCCTGAGCAGCAGGCGACGGGAGATTTTGAGGACGCCTTTGTGCCGGACGAGGCTGGGCATCTGGCAAAGACCAAGCGGCGGAAATCGGCCAGCAGCCTGATGCGGATGACGGACAATGGGCAGCTGTCGCTGGATCAGCTTGCAGCCGCCCTTGAGATCGCTGCTGTGGCCGAGAGCCTGCAACGGTCGGCATCATTGCGCTGCGCGAGCCTTGAGGCGAGGGTTGATGGATCTGGATCAGCGCGCGACGCGTTGATCGAGCGCCTGCATCTGGTGCGGATGGAGCAAGCCTATTCGGTGTGGCGACAGCGGCTCCCGGTGCCCAAGCGCATGGCTATCGACATGGTGCTGAGCGATCGCGCCCTGTTCGCAACGGCGCGGGTCTACCGAATGAGCTGGCCCAAGGCGCGCGCGAGGCTGGTCGATGCGCTCGACGCGTGGATCGAGGTCCGGGCCCGCATCTGGCGCGAGGTTGATGATCGGGATGTGCTGGCGCGGTATGCGCGGCTTGGTTGCGGGGAGCTGGTTTGATGGGTGCAATTGCCCTCCCCCTCACTGTTGCCGACCTGGTCGAGGAATACGAGCGCAAGGTGGCCGAGGCCGATCGCGTCGTCAGCCAGTTCAAGGACACAGTCACCGCGCTGGACGCCGCCGCCACCGTTCAGGGCATTTATGTCGAGCGCGTGGCGCCGCGCGATAGCGTCTGCGCAGAAGCCATCCGCCGCAATCTCCTGCTGTCGGGGTGGCGCGCCGTCTACCGGCGCCTGATGATCGACCACTTGGCCAGCGCCAGCGACAAGCGCCGGTTCGAGAAGGACCTGGCAAGCCCGCCGCCACTGACCGTCGAGAACGCCAAGGCCACGTTCGGCGATTATCTGATTCGCCCGCGCTTCCACATCCTGCGCGGCCTCGCCGAAGTGTTCTGCGCTCTTGATCCGGCTTACAAGTCGCACAGCAAGGTCCGCGTCGGGAAGAAAGGGCTGCCCAAGCGGGTGATCCTGGGAAACTGGTCGAGCTTGCACGGAGGCTACGGCCGGGATCGCTTCAAGGACATGGTCAATGCTCTGGCCGCTGTGCGGGGGCAGGCCCCGCTCGACTGGCTCGAAGTGCTCGATATCGAGGACCAGCACAGGGCCGGTGCCGACGCGGTGATGAACGGTCGCCCGCTGGTGCGCAGTCACTTCGATGGACGGGAGCCGGACGAGTTCACCGCACCCGATCGCGGCCTCACCGTGCGCAAGTTCGCAAACGGCAATGTGCATGTGTTCTTCGATGCCGCCGCGCTGTTGTCGATCAATCGTGGCCTGGCTGAGTTCTACGGCGACGTGCTGCCCGATGCTGAGCCGGAGGGCGTCAAGCCCAGCGCCAGCACGGCGGTGTCGAAGGACTTGCAATTCTACTGGTCTCCACCGGAGGTGGCAGAAGCTGCACTCGATTTTGCCGGTGTCCCGACCCCACGCGACTACCGCGGCAACCCGCCAGTCTGGCGGGTACTCGAGCCGTCATGTGGCGACGGGCGCATCCTCGACGGGGTTCGCGCGCGCGGACACCATGCACTGGGCATCGAATATCACCCTGGCCGGGCCAGCGAAGCACGCCGGAAAGGGCACGCCGTGGTTTGCACCAACTTTCTCGAGCAACCGCCGGCGCCAGAGTTCGACGCTGTCGTGATGAACCCGCCATTTTATGGCCGACACTACCTCAAGCACGTCAACCACGCGCTGCGGTTCTTGAAACCGCGCGGCACGCTCGTTGCAATCCTGCCAGCCACGGCCCGCTACGACCATGGTGAACTTCAAGGCGAATGGCGCGATCTTCCTGTCGCCAGCTTCGCCGATGCCGGGACGAACGTGCCTACTACCATGATCAAGATGAGGGCGGAATGACGCGCCCAGCCTATCCGCGCATCAACTGCGTCGTGCCCGGCTGCCGGCGCGGATCGACCCGGTACAAGCCCGGCACTGAACTGCTTTGCGGCCAGCACTGGCGCAAGGTGCCGCTGTCCTGGCGTCGCAAGATGGCGCTCTACCGCCGGGCCCGCACGCTGGCTGAGCGCAAGGGCAACCAGGATAAGGTAGAGGCGGCCACGCGCTGCCTCTTGCGCCGGTGGGACGCGGCCGTGCGGCTGCTGACAAAGCCAGAAAGCGTGATGCAAGGCGGAGTTCCGGCGGCGATAGCTGAGCAGTTGCGGCGGGAGGGACTGCTATAACCGACTTCTCAGCCCCCGAGCTTGCCGCCATCAACGCAATGATGCGCGCCAGCAAGACTTTGCCCGATGACATGTGGGCGGTGGCGGCGGTTCACAACCTGGCCTGTCTCTATGCCAAGATTGAGACCCTCCTGCCCGAGGCCGACAAGGCCATGCTGATCGGGATCGGCAGCTATGTCGCGCACCTGGGCAAAGCCGAGATGATGGCCGAAATTCAGGCCGGGATGGCTATTGCCCGGGCGCGGACCAAACCTGCGGCCTAAGCTGCCTCCAGCTCGCGGCGCCGCGCCAGAGATTCGCGTGCGGCATCGGCCAGAAATCCGCTGCGGTTCTTCGCGACCTTGTCGATGGCCGCAACCAGGCTCTCATCGATGGTGATGTTGATCCGCACAGCCTTTCCAGGCAGTTCGGCCCGCACGAGAAGGCGCGAAACCTCATCGCATTCGGGATCACAAGCGAGATCGTCCAGATCGCTGGGGGCAGCGAAGTGGTCACCATGCTGAACGCCTACGGCGATGTGCCCGGAAAGGGCCTCTTCCGCATTGCGCGCTGCCTCCTGGATCGTAGCGCCGGCCGATACGCAGCCGGGAACGTCCGGAAAGAACACGCTGAAGCCATCTTCTGCCCGCTCGATGATGGCCGGATACCAAACCGTTGCCATAGCTAAGCTCCTTGATGTGTGTATCAGTGAGTATATCAACAGAGGGGGTAATAATGTCAATGCACAATGCGCATAAATACACATAAACTGGATTGGCTCCCCTCAGAGGAGCCTAACCCCACTTTGCTTCTCGATGCTCCGCAGCGTGCCTTTCGCGAGATCCGATTTCGGGTGGGGAACCGTCACCGTTCCCGGCCGTGTCGCATGCCGGTAATGGCGGTGGCTGCCGGTCTGGCGAACAAACTCCCAACCCTCGGCCATGATCTTCTTGATGACTTCGCTGCTGCGCATTTTCATTTCCCTGCTGATACACACCATGTACACACCATTGAACGACAAGGCAAGGTTTAATACACACTCAATACACACTCAATGGAGATGGACTTGATGTCGAGGACGCAACATATCGCTGATTTCATTGAGGACAGGGCTCGAACTGATAGCGGGTATGCGATCGCTTATGCTATCCTTCAGCTTGCGGATGCCCAAAAGAAGGCTGCTGCCGCGCTCGATTTGGATTTTGTCGGAGAGCGCTTGGACGTGGGCCTTGGCGCGATTGCTGATGCCATTCGAACCGCTGATGGGTGACCCCTTGCGCGTGAGTAGCAACTAGCGTACCTTCTCAGCATTCACAAATGCGCCCGCAGCCATATCGGCTTGCGGGCGTTTTCGTTTCAGGGCCTTCTGCCGCCCTGACACCCCGGCCAGCACGGCCCAGCAACAGCGGAAAGGAGGCGATCCGGCATCTCCCACGTCGCGGGCTTGCTGGCGCCGCCGGCCTGCCCCGCGCCGTGCGGTATCGGGGCGCCACCCCGAGGAAACATCATGGCAACTCGTCGCGACAGCGATCTTGAGGCCGCCTTCGTGCGCGAATATCTGGCCGACCCGGACCAGAATGCGACGCGCGCCGCACTCGCGGCAGGATACGGTGGCGCAAAGCGCAACCGGCACAGCGCCCGGACTGCGGCTTCCCGGCTGCTCAAGCGCCCGCACATTGCGGAGCAGATCCAGGCCGCAATGGACGCCCGCGCGGAACGGACCGAGATTACCGCTGATCGCGTGTTGGAGCGGCTCTGGGCTATCGCCACAGCCGACCCCAACGAGATCAGCCAATACCGCCGTTGCGCATGCCGCTACTGCCATGGCGACAAGCACCTCTACCATTGGCTCGATGTCAGTGAATGGGAGGAAGCGTGCGCCAAGGCCCGCGACCGAAAGAAACCTGGGGCCGAGCCTTCAAATGCGGGCGGATTTGGGTTCGACCGGAACGCTGAGCCGCATCCGCACTGCCCGCGATGCAACGGAGAGGGCATCGGTCGAACGCATGTCGCGGATACCCGGAGGCTCAAGGGCAGCGCTCGACTGCTCTACGCCGGGATGAAGGAGACTCGCGACGGCATCGAGGCAAAGATGCATGACCAAATGGCGGCACTGGAAAAGGTCGCCCGGCATCTGGGCATGTTCAAGGATCGTGTCGAGCATAGTGGGCCGGAGGGAAGCCCAATTGAGCATCGGTTCCAATCCCTTGCTGAATTTCAGGAAGTGGCGCGCAAGATCGCATCGGAAATTTGATGAGCCCGCAGGAAGTGGCAGCGGCGCGTCTGCTCGCCGCTTCTGATTTCTATTTCTTTGCCCGCTGGATGTTCTTTCAGCGCACCGGCGGAAAATGGCTTCGCGCTGACCATCATGCCGCAATCTGCCGGAAGCTGACGGATGTTTTTGAGGGGCGCACCACTCGCCTCATTATCAATATCCCGCCCCGGTACTCCAAGACCGAACTGGCGGTAGTGATGTGGATTGCATGGTGTCTGGGCAAGGCTGCCGACGCAGAGTTCATTCACGCCAGCTATTCTGGCCTGCTGGCTGCGAACAATAGCGCTGGCGTGCTGCGGATCGTGGAGAGCGCCGAATATCAAGCGATCTTTCCGGGGACGCGCCTCGACAGTACGGCCCGCAGTCATTGGAAAACCGATGCTGGTGGCGTGATGTATTCCACCGGCGCAGGAGGAACCCTGACCGGTTTCGGCGCCGGGAAGGAGCGTGAAGGCTTCGGCGGGGCCATCGTGATCGACGACCCGCACAAGGCCGATGAGGCCCGGTCCGATGTGATGCGCCAGTCAGTGATCGATTGGTATCAGCACACGCTGCAATCCCGCGTGAACAGCCGCAGGACGCCGATCATCCTGATCATGCAGCGACTGCACGAGGAAGACCTTGCTGGGTGGCTGCTGGGCGGCGGAACCGGCGAAGAATGGGAGCACCTGTGCCTGGCGGCAATCACGCCGGAAGGCAATGCGCTGTGGCCGGAGAAGCACACGATTACCGAACTGCGACGCATGGAGCGCGCGCTGCCCTATGTGTTTGCCGGGCAGTATATGCAGGCTCCGTCGCCTGCCGAGGGCGGCCTATTCAAGCCAGACTTCATCCGCATCGTCGATGCCGTTCCAGCGCAGAGGATTACCTGGGTGCGCGGGTGGGACTTGGCAGCGACGACCAACGGAGACTTCACTGCTGGCGGCCTGCTCGGGCAGATGGAGGACGGGCGCCTTATCATCGGCGACATGGTGCGCGACCGCCTCGGCGCTGATGAACGCGACGCCATGATCCTGAATACTGCGCACCGCGACAGCGCCATGGTCAAAATCAGTCTGCCGCAGGATCCCGGTCAGGCCGGAAAAACATTGGCCACGCATCATGGGCGCCTGCTGGCCGGGTTCAATTTCAAGACGTCTCCGGACTCGGGAAGCAAGGAAACGAGGGCCGAGCCGTTCGCGGCCCAAGTTAACGTCGGAAATGTGCTGATGCTGCGCGGATCGTGGAACAGCCAGCTTGTAGAGGAAATGCGAATGTTCCCCAACGGACGCCATGACGACCAGGTCGACGCCTTGTCGCGCGCGTTTGGCGAATTGATCACGCCGCAGGGCCACAAGTTCGTGTTCGCCTGACATGGCCTCGTTCGGCTCGATCCTTGCTGAAGGCCTCAAGCGCGCTCGTTTCGGGCGACGCCCGGCGCAGCCCAAGCGCGACACCAATCCGTTCCCGAACTACGCACCTATGGGGCAAGGGCACACAGGATCACGTCTGGTCTGGAAGGCCACGCCGCGCAACCTGCGCTATTTCGCTCAGACGCCCTATGCCCGCCGGGCGATCAACGCGATCAAGAACCCGATCGTCGAACTGGATTGGGAAATCGTCCCGGCGCCGGGTGTGAAGGAAAGCCGCGAGTTGCAGCGGCAAGCCGAAATTGCGACCTATTGCCTCAAGAACCCGAATGCCGATGACGCCTGGCGCAGCTTGGCTGAGCAGGTGATCGAAGACATCCTCGTTGGCGCCGGCGCGATCGAAACGCAGATGTCGGGGGATCCGCTCCGCCCGCTCTGGCTCTATGCCGCAGATGGCCTTTCGATCCAGGTCTATCCCGGATGGTCTGGAAAACCCGATGAGGCGCGCTACGCGCAGTCGGTGGGCTATGGGGCGTATACCGGCGGCGGGATCAGGATCGATCTGCGCGACGATGAGCTGATCTATATCCGGCCCAATCCGACCACGGCCAGCCCTTTTGGCCTGGGGCCCCTTGAGGTGGCATTCACCTCGATCGCGCGCCAGCTGGGCGTCGGCGAGTTCGCCGGGAACCTGACCAGCAACGCCCGGCCCGGAATCATGCTCGATCTGGGCGAAGGCACGGACGAGAAGACCGTCGCCGCCTTCCGCAATTACTGGACCGCCGAGGTCGAAGGACAAGGCAAGGTGCCTATCACGGGCACCAAGGGCAGCAATGTGCACAGGCTGTACCCGGAAGGCGACAGCGCGCTCTATCTGAAATATCAGGATTTTCTGAAATCTGAAATTGCCACCGCCTTTGATCTGAGCCCGCAGAACCTGGGTATCGAGCGCGATGTGAACCGCAGTACCGGCGAGGTAGCGCAAGAACGGGACTGGGATCAGGCGATCAAGCCACGAGCCAAGGAACTGGCGGCCTATCTGACGCGCCATGCGCTCCACCGCCGCCTTGGATTCTGGCAGCTGGAGTTCCGCTTCATCGGCCTTGATCGCGAAGACGAAAAGCGCACGGCCGAGGTCTATGCGATCGAATACAAGGCCAACGCGATCACGCCGGACGAATACCGTGAGACGCGCGGTCGGCCGCCGCTGAACACGCCGTTCTCAAACCTCACCTCGACCGAAGCTGAAATCGCCCGCGCCGCCGCAACGGGCAGCAAGCGCGTGCTCGACCCCGCAGTGCCCGACGACAAACCCGCCCTCCGGCGCGATGCCGCCGACCAGACCAAGGACTGACCATGGCCAAGGATCTCCATACCGTCGCCGTCTCCAGCAAGGGCGATGGCCCTGCGCAGGAAGACCGTCTCATCCTCCTGATGAAGAAGCAGCTCGCGAATGCCGCCGGCGGCAGCGCTGGCGCAGCCGTCACCGTGGCGCTGACCGGGCTCGAGCTGCCCGCCTCCTATGGTGTGCAGGTGACGCCCAGTCAGGACGCCACCGTGTGGATCAGTGGGCGTTCGCAGACCGGCTTCACCATCAACATCGCGCCGCGCCTCGCCGGCAACACGCTGGCTGCCGGCACCATTGACGTGCTGGTGTTCGCATGAGCGAGGAAACCATCCAGGCGGATGCCGCCGCTCTCGTCGCCATGCCCGTGGCTCTTCTCGCAGCCCACCTTGACGGCGTCGACCTCGACACCCTGAACGCCGCACTCGAAGCGGAGCAGGCTGGCCCGAACCGCAAGGGTGCGATCGCCGCGCTTGGGGCGGCAATCTCCGGGCATCCGGAGGGCGCAGCCGCTGCCGCCAAGGCCGCTGAAGGCGCTCCCAGCGATGCGCCGGGAGCCCCCCCCTCCAGCAATCCCGCCGTGGATGGCTCCGAAGCCGACAGCGAACTGCTGACAGCGGGCGGCTCGATCACCGTGGCGCTGGCGGATGCCCCGGCTGATCCCGACGCCATCAGTGTGGCGCCGCCGCGCCCGCATGAAAGTTTGGTCTCCCAGCTTGCGCTGCGCTGGCACGAGTTCAAGGACTTTGTGCGCGGCCTGGAAGGTGAAGTGGAGGGCGAGCTTGGTGCCGCCCTCGCCTTCGCCCGCTCGCACCTCTGAGGCTCATCCAGCAATGACGGCGCCACTGACCAAGGAGCAGCGCGAGGCCCTGCCCAGCGAACAATTCGCAGTGCCGGGCAAGCGCAAGCTTCCCATGCCTGACGAACGGCACACCCGCCTCGCATGGTCGCAGCTTTCGCGCACGCAGGGGTTGACCGTCGAAGAAAGGGCTGAGGCGCGCCGACGCATCATTCGCCGAGCCCATGAACTGGGCATGGATACGACCGATTGGGAAAAGATCAGCGCCATGCGCATCGATGCCATGGCGCTGGTGGTCCCGGACGTGCAGGACCACCCCAACCGCATGCCGTTCTCTGGCGTGCTGACGCGGGTCGGCATTCCTTCGGACAATGCGCCACACGGTTCGGGCGGAAAGCGCGTGCTGCTGACCGCTGAGGCGGCCGAGGCCGCGCTCGACAGTTTGGCCCTGATGGCCGTTGACTATACCCCCAATTTCGACGGGCACGATGTCCGCGCGAAGATCGGCGTCATCACCGGCGCCACCGTCGAAGGCTCCGATCTGCGGATTGAAGGCTTCATTTACGCAGCCGACTTCCCCGAGGAAGCCGCCGAGATCAAGGCCAACAAGAACGCCCTGGGCTTCAGTTTTGAAGCGCAACAAATCCTTGTTGAAGACCTTGAATCGGACCCCTTGGTCATCACCGCCTGCGTGTTCACTGGCGCCGCAATCCTACTCAAGGACAAGGCCGCCTACACCACCACGTCGCTCGCCGCATCGGCTGAAAATGCCCCGGCAGCAATCGAGGATTTCCCCATGACCAAGGAAGAACTGGAAGCGGTGCTGGCCGCCGCGCTCAAGCCCGTGACCGAACGCCTCGACAAGGTCGAGGCCAGCCACAACGAACTGGGCAGCAAGATCGAGGCCGGCAAGGAGCTGCACGCCAAGGTCGCGCCGCATGCAGATACCCTGCGCGCCTGCGCCGCGTCCATGCAGGCTGCCGGTATCGGCGTTCATTCGACGCGCGGCCATGTCGCCGTGCTGAATCGCATGGCCGACAACATGGAGGCCGAGGCCATGGCCGGAACGCTGCCGCATATCTATCGCGACCACGACTGGAACGGCGGATTCTACGCCGGCGCCGAGAAGGGTGATGGCGGTGCGACGGCGCCGACCGAAAGCCCGGAAGTTGCCGCGCTCAAGGCCCAGATCGGCGATCTTTCGACCAAGCTGGAAGGTATCCAGGCCGCCAAGCGCGATACCTCGCCCGAGCCGCAGCGCAAGACGCTCTCGCCGCAAATCAGCGCGCTGATGGCCAAGGCCAACATCGCGGCGCCGGGTGACGGCGAGAAGATGCCTGTGGCCAAGCTGGACGAAGCCCTGCGCGCCTCCGGCCTGTCCATGCAGCAGCGCATCCAGATGAAGACCGAGATGGCCCGCAACGGCCTGATCGACTGATCCAGTTCGCCAGAAAGGACCCAAGACCATGAACATTGCAGCCACTGGCGACCGCGTCAGCGAAGCTCAGTTCATCTCGCTCAAGGCCGCCGCCGATTATCTCGGCAATGGCGCGATCGAGGTGAACCGGTATGAAACCGAAATCGTCGATATCGTTCGTCGCGAATCGATCTTCCTCTCCCGCAACCCGGAAACCCAGGCGACCGGCCACCCGCACCGCTTCTTCGACCAGACCGCGATCGCGACCGGTACGTTCACCGATCCGCGCTCGATCTCGCCCTCCGCGTCGGGCCCGACCCGCACCGAGCGCTCGGTCTACATCAAGGCCGTCACCGCGCAGACCAATTTCGGCCTGTTCGATGTGGACGTTACCCGCATGCAGGGCCAGTTCTCCTACGTCGAATCCAAGGACATCGAAGACATCGTGTCGGGTATCACGATCACCGAAGCGGCGGCGGTCTGGAGCGGCACGGCCACGGCGATCACCGACAGCTCGACGCAGAGCTTCTGCGGGCTGCTGACCCAGATCACCAACCAGGCTACGATTGGCCTGGGCGCTTCGATCATCGACGGCATCAAGGCCAAGGTCGCGGCCATGCTGGCCAACACCACGCAGGCCGTTCGCCCGACCGCGATTTATATCAACCCGATCCTGAACGACCTGATCGACCGTGAAGCCAAGGCCGCGCACATCGACCTGCGTACCGCCGAGGTGACGGCGGGCGTCACGGTGAAATACATCAGCACGCAGGCGGGCGACCTGCCGCTGATCCCCGACCCGTTCCTTCCCGCCACCACCGACGCCAGCTATGGCTTCTCGGCGCCCGGCTCGGGCAACTCGAATTATTTCGCGGTCATCATGACCGAGAAGATGATCGAGCGCCCGGTGGTTCATGGGGGCGACGGCAACCTCAAGCCGCGCATCTTCCAGCTTGGCCTGCTGGCTGGCTTGCAGGGCCAGTATGTGGGAATCCATTTCAGCGCCATTGTTGCGAAACGAGCCGACGCAGCTCATGCAGTTGTTGCGGTTGTCCGCCCCACGGTAACCGCCGGCTAACGTTTTACTTTTGCTGTTCTTTCGGCTATATTGGCGAGGCCGGGCGCGTTAGCAGCGCAACCCGGCCTCTAACCGATCTAGCTGAAGGACCAGCAAGATGGCTAACGCTGAGCCTACCAAGATTTGCGCCAGTTGCGGAGCGGAAAAACCGCATAGCGCGTACTATTGTCGGGGTGATCGAAAGGCGCCTCGCTCCCATTGCAAAGCCTGCATGACCGCCAAGCGGGCCGAACAATCGGAAAGGCACCGACGTCGTGCCGCCGACTGGCGCGCAGCCAACCTTGAACGAGCGAGAACGGCGGTCCGATCTTACCGGGCTGAAAACCGAGACGAAATTTGTCGTCGCGCTAGAGAGCAGTGGCGCGCTGACCCATCGTTGCGCGCGGATGACTTGCGCCGCGTTCGGGTCTACCGGCAAGCGAACCGCGAGCTGGTGAACGCGCAGAACCGAGCGCGCCGCGCCAAAGACCCCGAAGCTATGCGAGCATGGTATCGTGAATACCGCCGCAAGAACCGGGACGCGTACAAGACCTATTTTGCCAACCGCAAGGCGCTGAAAAACGGCAACGGCGGAAGGCATACCTTTGAGGATATTCAAGAAATCAGACGATTGCAGCGTGATCGCTGCGCAATCTGCAAGACGAAGCTTAACGGCGGCGGCGAACTGGACCATATTGTCCCGCTGTCGCGCGGAGGCTCTAACGACCGCAGGAACCTGCAATGGACCTGCAAGCCTTGCAATTGCCGCAAGCGCGCTTCCGATCCGATCGATTTTATGCAGCGTCAGGGTCTTCTGCTCTGACGTCACCGCCGGCTGATCCCCTTCCCTTTCAGCCAAGCGACAGCCTGGGCCGCTCCTTAGGGGGGCGGCCTTTTTCTTTGGGGCATCCTGATGCGCGTCTACTATCCCGGCGAGCGCCGAAACCACACCATGTACGTCGCGCCCGCAGCCGACCCCAGATTCACCGGCGGCGTGATCGCCAGCGACTGGCTGACCGAATCTGGCGAGCCGATCACGTTCGAGGTCTGTTTCATCAACGGCGCGGCCAAGGTTCCTGACAGCTTGGGCCGCTACCTGATCAAGACCGGGCAGGCCAAGCGCACCCGGCTCTGGACGCCGCCCGGCTTCAAGGACTTGGCGGCCTGATCCATGCCCAGCGTCTACCTCCAGCCCGACGAGTACGCGACCTATGGCCTTGGCCCAGACGTCTCGGAATCTGACATCGTCAACGCCTGCGGCGTGGTGGACAGCTATATCCAGCGTCCCGAGGGGCTGGTCTGGGCGCCCGACAGCCGGGGCGTCCCCTGCTACATGGCCTCGCTGCAACCGACATTTTCCGCCGCGCTCCCTGTCGCGCTGACGGCTGGGCAGCCAGCAACGTTTGCCTATCCGATGGCCAGCGTGGGCACGTCCAACCTGATTGGCGAGGTGCTTATCGTCGACCGGTCCGACAATGCCAAGGTAGAGGCGCTGGTGATCACCGGCACCAATGCCCAGGCCGGCACGATCACGGTTTCCGCCCCGATCAATGCGCACAGCATCGGCGCCACGCTCGAAGCGGGCTTGGTCATCGTCGAGGAACGCCCCTTGGCCGCCAAGCGCTCGCAGACCAGGGTGTCGCGCGCGCCGGTCATGCGCCTGCTGTCAGGCTGTGGTCGCTATGCCTATGGGCGCCGCAGCGACCAGGTAGCGGGCCTTTACAATGACGTGAATCTGCTGGCCGCCGTGCAGACGTTCGGCGGGCCGCCGCAGTGGGTGCCCTTCGATGTGCGCAGCGCCGATGTGCGCCCGGTGACCGGCGAAGTCTGGGTGCCGGCCGGGCTGATGCTGGCCTATTACACCGATGTCTGCCTGCGCTATGTCGCGGGCTATCCCGCCGCCGGGCTACCCACCACGCTCAAGCAGGCTGTGGCCAATATCGTGATCAACGCGGGCGCCGACGAATACGCGCCGCCCAGCCTGAAGATCGTGCAGGCCGGGGGGACCAAGTTCGAGCGCTGGAGCGACAACCGGCTCGACAGCGACACCAAGAACCTGCTCGAACAGTTCCGGCTGAAGCTGTTTTTCTGATGCCATCGTTCCTTTACCCCCGCACTGTGGCGTTTCATCGGCCCGGCGGACAGGTCCAAGGGGGGCGGATTGGCTATGGCGGCCAGATCCAGACAAGCGAGACGCCGATCGCGTCGGGCATCCCCGCCAGCATCCAGGAGCGCAAGGAAGGCGCGCGGGCGCCGGCCGCGCTGCCCAGCGACGCGCGCCAGCCTGAATGGTGGGTGTTCATCGCCCGCGGCAAACTGGCCAATGGCACGCTCAAGGTCGGCGACGTGATGATCGACGATCTCGGTAGTCGCTACCAAGTGATCGCGCCCTACTGGGACAGCCTGGGATATCGCCTCACCGTGGCGCTTCTGGAGGTCTGATGGCCAGCTATATCGATGCCGCCAACGCCGTGGCCGACGACATCGCCGCGCTGTTCGCGCCAGCATCGGATGGCACCGTCGCGCTGATCGGTGCTGTCGTGAAGTTCTACGTGGGCTGGCCCGACAAGCAGACACTGGACGCCGACCTGAAAGCCGGGACCGTGCATGTCTCGGTCTGGCCGCTCAAGGGCGAGCGGGTGACGGTGATCACCAAGGCCGACATGGATTGGGTCGAGACAGGCGCCGCACAGGCAGTGCGCGAAACCCAGCGTCGGACCCGGCAGATGCAGATCAGCATCTGGGCCAGCACCTTCGCCGCCCGCGATCTGCTTGGCGATGCGATCGATGCCCACCTGTCCGATACGTTCCGGCTCACACTGGCAGATGGCACGCAGGCGCTGCTGTCGTGGACCGGCGGCCAGTTGGTCGACGACAAGCAGTTGCTCAACCTCTACCGGCGCGATGTTATGCTGAGCGTCAACTACGGCGTGCTGCAAACCATGACCGCCACCCCGATCGCGCAGACTACCGTGGAAATGGACGCGCAGGTCAACGGCGCCACCATCGGCTCGATTGCCCTCATCACCCCCTGAAAGGACAGCACATGGCCCTGACGGTCACCCAGCCATTCGCCGGCCATGCGGTCGGCGATGTCATCACCGATGCCAACCAGATCAAGGCGATCCTGGCCGACGACACCGCGCGGTTCGTCGTCGCCACCACCGCCCCCGAAGAACCCGCCGCCGACGCGAGCGAAGCCAAGGCCTGATCCGGCCGAACCAGCAGGAGCAAGAGAATGCCCGTCATCCAGCAGGGGGCCGCGATCAATTCGGCCGTGCCCGACGTCTATGTCCAGATCACGCCGCCGCAGCAGACCTATATCAACGGCATCGCGACCAACATCCTTGGCATCGTCGGCGTCGGCTCGTGGGGCCCGGTCAATTCTCCGGTCACGCTGGCGACCTATGCCGATGCGGCGCAGGCGTTCGGCGCCATGGGCAACCGCAAGTATGACCTGTCCACGGCCGTCTATTATGCCGCGTTGAACGGCGCGACCAACATGCGCGGCGTGCGCGTCACCGATGGCACCGATGCCGCCGCTGCCGCAACGATCGGCACCAACGGCCTGACCCTGACCGGCAAGTATACCGGCACGCTGGGCGACTCGATCACCGCCGCGATTTCCGCCGGCACTGCGGCCAATTCGTGGAAGCTGGTGCTGAGCTTGCCGGGCTATGCGCCGGAAACCTTCGACAACCTGGCCGCAGGCCTGACTGGCAATGCCGTGTGGGTCGCCATCGCCGCCGCCATCAACAACGGCGCCAGTGCGCTGCGCGGCCCGTCGAAGCTGGTCGTGGCTTCCGCTGGCGTCTCCACCACGGCACCGGTCGCCACCACGGTGACGCTCTCTGGCGGCCTCGACGGCGCCAGCGGCGTGACCGCGACGCAGATGGTCGGCACTGATGGCACCTCGCGCACCGGCATGTATGCCCTGCGCGCCACCGGCTGCCTCAATGCCTTCCTCGCCGATTGCGATGCCTCGACCTCGTGGACCGCGCAGGTGGCGTTTGGCCTGTCCGAGGGCATCTACATGATCGGCACCGGACCGGCCGGCGACACGATCGCGAACGCCGTGACCACCAAGGCGACGGCCGGGATCGACAGCTACAGCTTCAAGTTGCTGTTCGGTGACTGGTGCTATGTGGCCGATCCGGTCAATGGCGTCACGCGCCTGATCAGTCCGCAATCGTTTCTGGCCGGGCGCCTGTCAGCGCTCAACCCGCAGGAGTCGGCGCTCAACAAGCAGCTTTCCGGGATCGTCGCCACGCAGAAGACGAATGCCAGCGCGGTCTATTCGGCGGCCGACCTGCAAACCCTGTCGAATGCCGGCATCGATGTGGTGACGAACCCGTGTCCGGGCGGGGCCTATTTCGGCTCTCGCATCGGCAAGAACACCAGTTCGAACCCGGTCATCAACGGCGACAATTACCCGCGCCTGACCTACTACATCGCCTACACGCTCAATACCGCGATGGGCATTCAGGTCGGCCGCCTCCAGACCCCGACGCAGCGCCAGACCGCGCTCGGCGCAATCACCACGTTTCTGTCGAATATGCAGACGAGCGGCATGATCGGCGACGTGAACAACCCGACCGGGCAGGCCTTTTCCGCGATCCTCGACGCCAGCAACAACCCGTCCGACCAGGTCGCGCTGGGCAAGGAGCAGGTCAACGTGCGCGTGACCTATCTCTCGATCATCACCCTGTTCTTGGTGAACCTGGAAGGCGGCCAGAGCGTCAGCATCGCCAGCACCACCGCCGCCTGAACGCCGCCACATCGTCCCTTTTTGGCCTCGCCCTGACCGGCGGGCCTTTTTCGTTTCTGAGGAGCGCCAGCAATGCCCCAACAGGGTTATTCTATCGGCCGCGACGTATCGGTCGTGGTCACGTTGCCGAACGGCACCAACCTGCCGCTGGGCAAGGTCACGTCGTTTTCGTCGAAGCCGGAAACCACCAAGACCAAGATCAAGGGGCTGGACGGCGTGAACGACACGCTGCGGTTCTGGGAGGGGGGCACGCTCGACATCAAGACCGTGCGCCGCGACGCCACGCTCGACAACTACTTCGCCGGGCTGGAGGCGGCCTATTGGGCTGGCCAAAGCGAGGACTACTGCACCGTGCAGGAGACCATCAAGGAGCCGAACGGATCGGTCACGCAGTTCCGCTATGAGCGCGTGCTGTTCGACTATGACCCCGGCATGTTCGAGGCCGACAAGGAAGTCGCGCAGCAGCTCACCGGCACTTACGCCAAGCGCATCAAGCAGGCCTGAGGAACGACATGGCAAAGGTAACCCTGACCGATCCGGCGGACAACCCGGCCGCCGTCGTGCCCGATGTGCAGAAGGCCACCGTGCAGGACGCGCAAGGCCGCTCGATCATGCTGCGCAAGCCCGGCGTTCTGGCGCAGTTCCGCCTTGTCGAGGCACTGGGCCAGAGCGCGCAGAACCAGGTCTACATGGGCATGGTGCTGCCGCTGCTGTTCGTCGGCTCGATCGATGGCGCCGTCGTCGTGCCACCCACGACCAAAGGCGAAGTCGAGGCGCTGATCACGCGCCTGGACGAGGCTGGCGTGCAAGCTGTCATGCTGGGCGTCCAGCAGCACTTCGCCGAGGAAAGCGAGGAGTCTCTGCGAAAAAAGTCCGGCGAATAGCGCAGCACCCGCCTTTTCGTGAGGCGCTATTCCTGATCAAGAACGGGTGGTCGCCGGAACAGGCGATGACGCTGCCCGATGAATACCGGCTCGGCTTCTCCATCGCCTTGGGCGAAATGGAGGGCGGCGAGTTCGATTGGGGCCGGTGGGTGTTCAAGGAGCCTGAGGGATGATGGAGTTCGCCACCCTGGCCGACTTGGCGCACCACCTTACCCGAGACACTGTGGGCGGCCTTGTGGCGACCAGGAAGGGCCTGGAGGTGGCCACAGCCATCTTGCAGAAAGAGGCTAAGGCCGAGTTCGGCCATTATCAGGACACGGAAGGCCCGTTCCCTGAGTGGGCGGAACTGGCCGATTCCACCAAGGAAGATCGGTTGCAGCAGGGGTTCACGGAGAACGACCCCTTGCTGCGCCGGGGTGACCTGCGCGACAGCGTCGAGCGCGAAAGCGGCGATTGGGAAGGCACCGTCGGCTCGACCAGCGAAATCATGCCGTTCCATGAGTTTGGCACAGCCAAAATGCCGCCGCGCCCGGTGATGGGCCCGGCTCTCTATCGCAAGGCTGAGGAAATCGCCGAGCTGATCGGTTCGTTCGCGGTATCGGGGCTGGTGGGGTATCAGCCCGCAAGCACCTTGCTATACGGCTTGCGAGACATGGAAGGTATGACCAATATCCACAGATCTCTGGGTTATGGGGTGAACCAGTCAGGGGTTGGCCCACTGGACCATGATCCGTTTTGATGATCACCGCAATGAGCGGAGCGTCAGCGACCTTCTGATATCGCCGATTATCCCCCACGCGACGCAACCCTTTTTTATACCACCCTCCTATGCAGAGTAACATTTACCCTTCGGCAGTCGCGTGCCCGGCGCCGATCCGCAGCAGAACTTGCCGCCCATACAACAAAACATCACGGTAACCTCCTCAAGCAGGAGGATTATTCATGATTCGTTCCATTTTGGCGGTTGTTTTGTGCGTGGCCGCGCCGGGATTGGCAGAAGCACGCGCCCATAGGCACCATGCCGTGCACCATAACTTCGGTCCATCGTGGGGCGCGCATTACACAAATGTCGATGGAAACTCGATCCATAGCCCGATGCGTTCGCGTGGGCGTCCTGCTGGCGCTACCGCTCATTGCGCAGACGGCAGTTGGAGTTTTAGCCAGCATGCGCGCGGCACTTGCTCGCACCACGGCGGCGTGGCCGGATGGTGATCCGCCGCCTACTAAGTCCTCTAGCGCCCTTCAACGAGGCGCCTGACAGCGGCCCGAACTGATGCAGCGCCCCCTTGCCCCCGCGTGAGTAGCAGCGTAGGGTGATGACCATTCCTAGAAATTCGCCCGCACAGCCGGGCATTTGCAGGCCGTCCCTTACCGGACGGCCATTTCTTTGGGGGATGCCATGGATGACTTGAAGCATCTAGACCGCATCATCCTGCTTGCGGCCAATCTCAAACACAGAGGTGCGGACCTCCTCGATCACTTCCGAAAGACTGGTGAGATATGCCGCATGCCCTGGTTTCCCGAACTCGAAGGCGGCGATCTCCGCATCGCCTTCGAGCTGGCTCAGCGCTCGGTCGAGCAGATGATTGAGCGGCGGATCGCGAAGGGCCATCACCCGGAAAAGCTCTGTGACGAGCAGTCGCAGGGCCATAATTTCCCCACGCATCGAGCCGATCACCGCATCGTCCATTACCGAACCCCCGAGTCTTGGATGGAAGTTGCGGCCTAACAACCGGCCAGATGAGAGTCGAATCCCGTCAGTCTTTCCGGTCAAATTGCGTCACCATCCAATGGCGATGACGATCAAGACCAGGATCCCCAACAGCACCGGCGCGATGATCGGCCCTATCAGGAAGCCGGCTACCGTCAATTTGAAAGCAGTATCGAGCCAATCGCCCTGCTCCCGGCGGCGCTGAACGCGCCATTCCGGCTCGGGGTATTGCGCCCATCCCTTGTCTGCGGCCCATTCATGGACCCGGCGGAGATAACCCATGTCGTTCGCCTATTCTGTTGCGATCAAGCTTAGCGTCGCGAACCTCGCGTCGCAGGGCGTGCGTATCCTGGCGAACGACTTGCTCAAGGCCCATGGCGCCGCCACGAACCTGCAAGGTAAGCTCTCCGCGCTGAAAATGGTAGCGGTGGGCTATGGGCTGGACCGCGCTGGCCAAGGCATCCTCGGCTTCATGGGCAAGTCCATCGATGCCAGCAAGGAATACACCCGCCAGCTTTCGCTGATGAGTGCGGCCGGGATGGGCCAGAAGGACATTGCCGAGGCGACTGCGCAGGCCTGGAAGACGAGCCAAAGCGTTATCACGTCAAGCGCGGCGGAAAACCTCAAAGCAATCCGCGAACTGCGTTCCGTGTTTGGCCTGCACCACATGGGCGAGGCCTATGCGATCCTGCCGACCGTGCAGCGCACCAAGGCAGTTCTGGAAGCTTTGACAGGCAAAGAGCAGGAAGGCGTTGCCTTCGACATGGTCAAGGCCATCGAACTGCGCACGCCGGGCGTGATGTCTGCCCAGCGGATGCAGCAGAACGCCGATCTGATGGCCCGCGCGCTGATGGGCATGGGCGGGACTTTGACCGTCAACGACTTCCACATGGCGCTCAAGCAGGCCAAGACCAGTGCGTTCGGGCTGAACGACGATTTCGTCTACAGTTACCTGCCGACGCTGATCCAGGAAGTGAAGACCAAGGGTGGCGGCGCGCAGACGGCGGGCACCGCGTTGATGTCCACCTATGGGGCGGTGATTCAAGGCACGCTCAAGAAGTCGGCTATCCCGCTGTGGGAGCAAATGGGGCTGATCAACCCGTCCGACGTGGTGAAAAACAGCACCGGGCAGATGCAGCTCAAGCCGGGCGCCGTGAAGGGCGCACAGCTTTTTCAGCAGAACCCCTATGCATGGGCCAATCAGGTGCTGGCGCCAGCGATCGACGCCTACGGCAAGTCGCGCGGACTGAACCGCGAGCAGATTCTTTCGGGCATGCTGGGCAACCGCAACGCGCAGTGGTTTCTGAACACCATGATCGGCAAGTCGCCTCAGTTTGAGCGTGACCGCGAACTGATCGCTTCCGGCGGATCGAGCAAGCAGGCTTATGACCGGCTGCTGAAATCGAACCCGCAGCTTGCTGAGCAGGCCCTGCACAATCAGTGGCAGAACATCCTGGCCATCCTGGGCTATCAGGTGCTGCCCAAGCTGATCCCGTTCATGGTCAAATTCGCCAATGGGCTCGACCACATCGCACAATGGATGTCGGATCATCCGAACCTGACGGCGGCGATTGCTTTCGGATTGATCGGTATTGGCGGCGCGCTGATGCTGATCGGAAAGGCGCTGATGCTGGCTGGCGTAATCAAGTTTCTCGGCCTTGCGCCGATGATCGCGGGATGGTTCACATCTGCGGGCAGCGCAATCGGGCTCTTCTTCGGAATTTTTCGGGGAATTATGGGCGCCGTGTGGGGAGGCATTTTGACCGGCGGCCGGGCGCTTCTGGGCGACCTCCTGCTAGTGTTTACGCCTGTCGGATTGGTGATCGCCGGAATCGCGGTGGCCGCCCTGCTGGTCTGGA
Organism: Novosphingobium capsulatum; assembly: GCA_015661825.1. Taxonomy (GTDB): domain Bacteria; phylum Pseudomonadota; class Alphaproteobacteria; order Sphingomonadales; family Sphingomonadaceae; genus Novosphingobium; species Novosphingobium pituita. Next base: position 57,123 of record DQVI01000065.1, on the reverse strand, counting down.
ACAACTGGAAGGAGATCAAGGGGGCGCTGATCAAGTCGTGGGCCGATATCAAGGATGGTGTCGTGAAGCTGTTCCACGGCGACATCATCGGCGCGCTAGGCAGTTTCACAGCCGTGTTTCTGCGTGGCTGGCAGACAGTGTTCAACACGCTGATTGCAGGTGTGAACTCCATTCTTCCGGCCGCCTTGCAGATCAGTAAGACGCATTTCGCCGATGATTATGATGCGTGGCGCAATCGCTCTGCCGCCGTTCCAAATCCCGGCGGCACGATGCAGCATCGCCCAGCTGCGGTTTATCTCGATGGGCGCAAGGTGGGCCAGATGCTGACCGCACGGCAAGCGCAGGCGGCCAACCGCCCGAACACCGGCGCGACCAGCTTTGACTGGTCCCGCGCTGCCCCGTCAACGGCACTGCGGCGCCCATGACCACCTTGACCCTCGGCGGCGTCATCTTCGGGCGCTACGAGATCCCCGAGCGCATCCCGTTCGGCGGCGAGCAGCGCATGAACGTGCACCGGCTGATCGGCGGCAAGAAGGTGCTCGACGCGCTAGGCGCCGATCCGGTGAACCCGGAATGGTCCGGCTTCTTCATCGGCCCCGACGCCCAGGCGCGCGCCCGGCAGATCAAGGTGCTGATGGATGCTGGCGCCCCGCTATCGCTGACATGGTCCGAGCAGTCCTATACCGTCCTGATCCGCTCGTTCCGCTGCGAGTTTGAGCTGGCCTCGCGCCTGCCCTATTCTCTGGCGGTCGAGGTCATCACTGACAACGTCGCGCCCGGCGGCGCCACGGCAAGTGCGGACACCACGGCGCAAGTCAACGCCGATATCACGGCAGTGGCCGCATCGGCGGCAACGGTGGGGCATTCCGGCCTCTCAAGCGCAGTGGCATCGATCCAGAGCGCGATGAAGAAGGTGCAGGATTTCCGCACGGCTACGGTGGCGCAGATCAATGCCGTGCTGAAGCCGATCAACGAGGCGCGCGCGATTGCCACGAGTCTGATTCAGGAGGCGTCGACCACGCTGGCGCAACTCGGCTCGCTGGCTTCGCTGGGAGGCGCAGTGCCGAACCCGGTGGCGCGGTTCGTCTCCGGCCTGTCATCGTCGGTGAATGCCGCCCAGACCACCGGAACGCTGGCCGATATTGACGCCCGGCTGGGCCGCATGAGCCTGAACTTCGGCGCGCTGAATGCCGGGGCCAAGACGGTGACGACCGGCTCGACCACGCTGTTCAAGGTGGCGGCTGACCAATATGGCGACGCCCGCGACTGGACGGCCCTCGCTCAAGCCAATGGCCTGACCGATCCGCAGGTGAATGGCATCACGACGCTGGTGGTGCCCGCCAAGCCCGGCGCGGCATCGACCACGGGCGGCGTGCTGAATGCCTGACATCAATGCCCTACCGGCGCTGCCCGGCGCACGCAGCCCGCGCGCCGCGGTCAAGCTCAACGGCGCGTTCGTGCCGTGCGTTGCCATCAATGTGGACAACAATGCCTATCGGGCCGCCGATACCTTCGACGTGACGTTCGCGGTCGGCGCGCTGCCGGCGGCCTATGGCCCGGCATGGTTCGGCAGCCAGAGCAGCATCGACTGCGAAGTGTTCATGACCACCGATGCAGTGAGCCCCGCCAACTACCAGCCCACGGCAGCCGATCGGCTGATCCTTGGTCAGGTGGATGATATCGAGTTTGATCCGCTGGCTGGCACAATCCACATCACCGGGCGGGATTGGACCGCAAAGCTGATCGACACCAAGACCAGCGAGAATTTTCTGAACCAGACCAGCAGCCAGATCGCGCAGACGCTGGCCGCCCGGCATGGCCTCGCCGCGCAGGTTGACCCGACCACGACCCGCGTTGGCACCTACTACAGCCAGAATCACAGCGGGCTGAGCCAAGAGCGCAGCGAATGGGATTTGCTGGTGGAGCTGGCAGCCTACGAGGATTTCGACGTGTTCGTGCGCGGCGAGACCCTCTATTTCCAAGCCAAGCCAGCGGATGCGGGTGCGCGCTATGTGATCGAATGGCGCCAACCCGATGAAGGCGCGCCTGAGGCCAATGTGGTGTCGCTGCGGTTCGATCGATCCTTGACGATTGCCAAGGGTGTGGTGGTCACGGTTCGGTCATGGAACAGCAAGAGCAAGCGGTCCTTTGAGGCCGCATGGCCCAAGGCGGTGAAGTCGACCAAGCCGGGGCAATCCGGGGCCGCGACACCGCTGGCTTACCATTACACCATTGCCGGGCTGACCCAAGATCAGGCGATCCAGCGGGCCAAGGCGATCTATGAGCAGATCGTGCAGCACATGGTGCGACTGAGCGCCGACCTGCCGGGCGACATGCTGCTCGACTGCTCGATGCTGCTTCAGGTGCGTGGCACCGGCACCAGCTGGGACCAGACCTATTACCCGGACAGCGTGAAGCGCTCGATGTCGATCGACGAGGGCTTCCGCATGACCGTGACGGCCAAGAACATCAGCGACACCGTGGAAAACCAGACATGATGGACGGCCTCATGAACCAGATGCGCCGCGCCGCGCAGGAAGCCTACGGCACTGGCGGAGCGACGCGCCATGGCATTGTCGATGCCTATGACCCGAACGCCTATGCGGTGAAGGTCAAGTTGCAGCCCGACGACACGCTGACCGACTGGCTGCCGCTGAAAAGCCCGTGGGTGGGTAATGGCTGGGGCCTGTTCTGCCCGCCCAGCATCGGCGACGCGATCGAGATCGATTTTCAAGAGGGCGACGGAGGCGTCGGAACGGCGGGTTGGCGGTTCTTCAACGACGAAGACCGGCCGCTCACGGTGCCGTCCGGGGAAATGTGGCTGGTGCATCGCTCAGGCTCGTCGATCAAGTTGGCCAACGACGGCGCTTTGACGCTGGACAGCGGCGCTGGCGCATCCATCGCGCTCAAGGATGGCGATATCACGTCGGTTGGCAACTGGGCTCATACCGGAAAGCTGACCGCCAGCGATGATGTCGTGGCTGGTGGAAAGAGCCTGAAAGCCCACCTGCACAACGATGTGCAGCCGGGGACCGGGCAGTCGGGGCCCCCGGCATGACCACGCTGGCCGACGTCTACCACTACATCGGCGGCGATATCTCGTCCTCGAACACCGGTGACCTGCAAGGCGTGACCGACACCGTGCGCGGGCAGCAGAGGGTGCTGCGGCGCCTGCTGACCAATCCGGGCGATTACATTTTCGAGCCGACTTACGGCGCCGGCCTGGCGCAATGGATCGGGCGGACCGCCGACCTGGCCGAAATCCGGGCGCTGATCCGGGGGCAGGTACTGCTGGAGGATTCGGTGGCGAAGATCCCGGAGCCTGTCGTGCAGGTGACCCAGATCGCCAACGCCGACGGTGGCGGATTTTCCGTTCTGATCCAGTATGCCGATGCCGCGACCAGCGAGCCGGTGACCCTGTCTTTCAACGTGAGCGCCTGATCCATGGCTGACCTTGAAACCCGGACCTTCGACCAGCTTGTCGAAGTGCAGGCCAATGCCGTGCAGGGCGCATCATCCTCGGCGCTGATCGACTTCTCGACTGGCTCGATCTTGCGCGCTCTAGCCCAAGCCTTTGCTGCCGTGGTGCTGTGGTTGCAGGCGATCATCCTGCAACTGCTGACGACGACGCGCGCGGCCACGGCGCAATTGACCGACCTGGATAGCTGGATGGCCGATTTTGCGGTGACACGCCTGGCTGCCGTGGAATCGTCCGGACAAGCCACGTTTGCCCGGTTCACGCCGACCAACGCGGCAACGATCCCGGTGGGCACGCTGGTGCAGACCGCCGATGGGGCGGTGCAATATGCTGTGGTGGCCGATTCCTCGCTCTTGGCTTGGAGTGCGGGCGCAGGGGCCTATGTGATCCCGGCAGGAACGACTTCGGCTGTCGTGGCGATCCGGGCGACGACTGCCGGCGCAGCGGGCAACGCAGCCGCCGGGGCAATCAACACGCTCGCACAGGCTATCTCCGGCGTGGACACGGTGAGCAATGCCCTGGCCTTTGCCAACGGCTCTGACGCCGAAAGCGATGCCGCGTTTCGCCTGCGCTTCGTCGAATACATCAGCTCGCTGGCCAAGGCGACGCCAGCAGCGGTGGACTACGCGATCACATCGCTGCAACTCGGGCTGACCGACGTGATCGTCGAAAATTACGACTATGCGGGCAACTACAAGCCGGGCTCGTTCTACACCGTCATCAATGATGGAAGCGGCTCGCCCACGACCGAAACAGTGAACGCGGCGGCAACGGCTGTGGAGGCGGTGCGCGCTTGCGGTATCCAGCAAGCAGCGTTCGCGGTGGTTCCGGTGGTGGCCAATATCGGCCTGACCGTCGGCATCGCCTCTGGCTATATTGGCGCCACGGTCCGCGCCGCAGTGCAGACGGCAATTGCCGACTATATCGCGACGCTGATCCAGGGCGACACGCTGATGTACAGCCGGCTGTTCAGTGTCGCCTATGGGGTGGCCGGTGTTTCGAGCGTAACCGGCCTGACGATCAATTCCGGAACTAGCGACCTGACCACTACGGCCAAGCAGGTGGTGCAGGCCGGTTCGATCACGGTGACCTGATGGCAATCGGTGATAATGCCGACATGGCGGCGCGCATCCGGCGCCTGCTGCCGCCGTGGTTCGGAGAATCGAACCCGCTGGTGGATGCGCTGGTGGCCGCAGCGGCTGTCGTTCTGGCCTTTGCCTACAGCCTGTTTGCCTATGCCAAGGCGCAAACCCGCATTCGCACGGCATCGGGCATTTGGCTGGATATCGTCGCGCAGGATTTCTTCGGAACGCGGATCGTTCGCGCCGCTGGGCAGAACGATGACAGCTTCCGATCCATCATCTTGGCCAACCTGCTGCGTCCGCAGGCGACACGGCAGGCGATTTCGGATGTGATCGAGGCCTTAACCGGCTTCGCCCCCGAGGTCATCGAACCGTTCCGCCCAGTGGACTGCGGCGCCTATGGCGTCGGCTATGGCTGCTATGGGGGCGCTGGGGCCTATGGATCGCTCGCCCTTCCCGCCCAGGCATTTCTGGTTGCGGATCGCCCACGGCAGCCGGGCATCGCAACGGTTGCTGGCTATGGCGCCAGCTCGGCTGGCTATGGCGTTGGCAGTCAGGCCGAATACGCCTCGCTGGACATGTTGGGCGCGCGAGTGACCGATGGCCAGATCTACGATGCGATTGCGCAATCGAAGGCGGTTGGCGTGACCATCTGGACGCGCATCCGCAACCATCGCGGCGAAGACGACATCACGGTCAACACGCTACCTTTCACGATTAACGGGCGGCCGATCAACCTCGCCTGAAGGCCGCTGCGCGCCATCCTTCCTCGGAGCAGACATGGACAGAAAAATTGTGTGGCCGGGCCAAGTCCCGCTTGAGACCGACCTGCTGGGCACCAACAGGAATGTCATGGTTGCGCTCGGGCGCCTGGCTCAGGATATCCTCGGCACTTCCACGCTGGTTTCCGGCCTTTCCGCCACCCCGACGACGCCAGCAAGCCTGTCTGTCCGCATCGGGCCGGGGGCGATCTATTCGCTCCAGCCAGTTGATGGGACGGCCTATTCCAGCCTCCCGGCCAACACGTCGGATTATGTGCTGAAGCAGGGCATCATTGCCGCCAGCGACGACACGCTTCTGACCTTCACTCCCCCCGCCGTCTCGGGACAGTCGGTCATCTTCCTGATCCAGGCGGCCTACAGCGAAGTCGACACCGACGGCACCGTCCTTCCGTTCTACAATGCGTCAAACCCCGCAGTTCCCTACTCCGGCCCGAGCAACACCGGGGCATCGTCCGCGACAACGCGGGCCGGGAATGTCAATGTGGCGATCAAGGCCGGGGCCCCTTCGGCAAGTCCGACGCCCCCGGCGGCCGACGCCGGTTTCGTGCCGCTCTACTATGTCACCGTGTCCTACGGCCAGACCACTATCACATCGGCGAATATCGCGACGGCCACCGGAGCGCCGTTCATTTCCGCGACGCTTCCACAGATCGCACAATCGGCCATTGGTCTTGCCAGCCTCGTCGAGACCATTGCGGGCACGATCACGAACAAGGCGGTCACGCCGGCTGGACTCGCTCAGGCGATCCTCGGTGGCAGCTATCATTTTGCCGCCGATACCGGGGCGGTCAATGCCCTGTCGATCTCAATGACACCGGCGCCGACCGGATACACCACTGGCATGTCGATCACGGTCAGGGCCGCGAACACTACGACCGGCGCCGCGACCATGAATGTCAATGGGCTGGGCGCGAGGGCAATTACGTTCGCCGGCTCACCGCTGCAACCGGGCGCGATGGTCGCCGGGCAGATCTATACGCTGGTTTACGACGGGACGGCCTTTCAGCTTGGATCCGGCTCCCCCGCAATGCCGGTCATCACGGCGTTCTCATTCGGCTCAACGGGCGGCTATATCCAGTGGTCGAACGGCTTCAAGATCCAGGTTCAGCGGCTGACGTTCTCGGCGAGTTCGTCCCAGACTTTCAGCTATATGTCTGCGTTCAACAATGACTCGTTCGCATGGGTCAATGGCGACGACGGGGTGACGGACGTGTCGATCTACGTGACGTCCACCACAGCATCCACCGCGACGGTGCACAGTTCCACCAGCGGATCGTTCGCCATCACCCTCTTCTCGATCGGATACTGACATGCCGTTCTTCTCCCCGTCGACACTCGGGTTTTACGATCCTGCCTGCCATGATCGGATGCCCGATGATGTCGTGGAGGTCACGCCGGAATCCTATGCCGCGCTGATGGCCGGTCAGGCTTCCGGCCAGCGCATCGCTATTGGTGAGGATGGAGCCCCGTGCCTGGCTCCTCACGATCAGCCGACAGATGCTGAGGCATGCGCAGCGGTCAAGGCGGAGGCCCGTAAGCGGCTGGCCGCTACGGATTACACCCAGACTGCCGATGTCGCTGCGCTACTCAAGAACGCGGAGGCCTTCTGCGAATATCGCGCTGCCCTCCGCGCGATTTTCAAGGCCCCCACGACTTTGCCGGATTGGCCCGCTGCCCCCGATCCCGCGTGGGCCTGACCCGGCCTGACCTGACCCAGCCCCGCTTCGGCGGGGCTTTTTCTTGGTGACCCCATGACCGACTTCTCGCACTCGACACCGCTGGTCGACACGGGCCAGTATTCCAAGGCCATGATCCCCCTGCGCGTCGAGGGGGATAACCCGGCCGAGGCATCGCAGGACAGCTTTGCCCAAGTGTCGGTCCAGACAATCATTGATGCCGCCAGCAACCCGGTTAGCGAAACCGCGATTTCTGCCAAGCAGTCGGCAGCGATTGCGGTTGCCGCAGGTGCAGTTGCGGCGGCATTCGCCGCGTCCATCGGATCGCTCTCGACCGCTTTGTCTGTGGGGGGCGCCCTGCCATTCACGGTTTCCGGCGTTTCCGGCGGCGCCGGCACTGGCGCCGGGGGCGCACCGGGGGAATACCTCCTCATTCCCACCGGAGGCCCCCTTGGGATCAGAATCTATGGCACCGTCGGGGCTGACGGAAAGGCGTCGGGGGGCTATCGGATTGCCAGCGGAGGGATTTCCGTCTCATCAGGCGTCCCGACGCTGGCATGGCCAGCCTCTGCTGGCTTCACGAGCGCGCCGACGCCCCCCGTAGCCGCGGTGTCGGCTGTCACTGCCGGGACCATCTTTGAGGCCCCGACCAACGACAACGCGAAAATGGCCCTGTGGCAGAATGCTGGCGGCGCGCTCGCTCCCGTCATTGATTCTGATGGCATCCAGTTCACGCGATATCTTGCGACCGGCCTGGATGCCATTGCGCTATCCCTGAAAGCCGAAATCGGTTCCGATCTTTCAGATGTCACCAGCGCGTCTGTCGGAGACCTGTTTACGGCAGGATCGCTGTCGAGCAACGACAACATCTACATGAGCCGGCCGAGCCCCCATGCGGGGTTCCTGGAGTCGGTGTCCATCGGCATCAACGGTGGCGGGACCGGCAACCTCATGGTGTTCGAGCCCGTCGGAGACGGCACCTATCGCGTCGCTTTCGTGCAGGCGGTGACGGCCACGGGCGGCGCGAATTCGTGGCTGATCCCGGACAGCCCCTATCTGCCGTCCGGCTTCCGCATCGGCTATCAGAGGCTGACTGGCGGCACGCCCTATTACAATTCGGGCGGCTATGTGCTGCCGTACATCCCTGTCGGGTCCGTGGCCGCTGTCGGAGATATCACTCCCACCCCGGCGGTGACCACTATCACCATCGCCGTGCAATACGCGCTCACCTACGCGCCGCTGCCGCTGACCGCGCAAATCGCTGCCAATACCGCATCAGCCACCCTCAACACCGCATCAATCACGGCTCTTCTCTCCGCTGCATACCCCAACGCAATGACGATGGGCGATGCTGCGGCAGCGACGTTCACAGCCAGCCTGTCCTACTATTGGGGCACGGTTCCTTTCTCGGCTGGCGGCGTTCTGCGCCAAGTCCGGGTGCAGACTGTGACGGGCGGAACAGGGAGAATCGTCGCGGCGCGCATCACGGGCGGTTCCATCACCGTCCTGAAGTCGTGGATCGTCAACACCACGGGCGGAACCGTGGATACGTTCGGGACATCCGTGCTGGGCACCTACTTTGTCCCTGCAAACGTCTCCATCTTCTACGCCCCGATCACCTCTGGCGGCCTCAGGTATGGCAGCGGCAGCAATTCCTATCGGATCCCGTCTGGCTCATCCGTTGCTGATGGCTCTGTCGTCGCATTCACGACGCAGCCGGGCGCCACGGTCTCGATTGACGCAACCATCGGCTATGCCGCCAGCGGCGCGGTTTCCGCGCGGCCTGCCGACAAGAGCCTGATCATTGAGCGCCAGACCTTTGCCGGGGCCACCGCGTCGGGCTCATGGAGTCTCGCCGGATGGTCGTGGTCATCGGGATTGACGGCAACGGGCGCAGGATGGACGCAGCAGGCCATCTTCGCGCAGCCCAGTGTGATCGCGAACAAGACGGCCAGGGCCAAGATCAAGCTGTCGGCAACGACTGATCATGTCGGCATCGTCTATAATTGCGTCGCCTTGTTCCCCTCGACCACTGGAAGCTACGGGGGTTCGGGTGTCATCATCAACGGGCCGGGCAACACGCTCGATATCTACGCCCTTGACGGCGCACAATCCGCCACGCTTGCTGAAAGTGTTGCACTGCCGAGCGGGTTCATCGTTGCGGGCGAGACTTATATTGTCGAGACCAAGAAGGCTGGGCTCCTCATGTCCGCCAAGGTCACCCGCAGCCTGACTCAGCAGTCGGTTTCGTGGTCATGGGATTACAACCAGACCAGCGACACGCGGAATCTGGTGCGCTTCTTTGGCGCGCCGGGCGTCGTCAACCTGGGCGGCACCCCCACCGTCACCGAATTTGACTACAGCGCGGCGAGCCGCCCGCAGCCGTGGGCAGTTCTGATTGGCGACAGCATCGGTGAAAATTCAGCCGTTGGCGTCGGAACGACGAACTGGCCGACTGGCTGGGTCTATCAGCTCGACGCAGCGCGCAACCGGGGGGACGTTGTTGTCGCGGCGCGCGGCGGCGACACAACAACCGGCGTGATCTCGCGCATGGCCACCGATATCTCGATCTGGGCTGCGCGCTATGTCGTGCTGGCCATCGGAACGAATGATGCCTCGCAATCCACTTGGAGGGCGAACATGGCAGCCATCATCGCTGCCGTGGAGGCGGCGGGCGCAATCCCGGTGCTGACGACATACATCCCGCGCACCGGGATCACCGGAAAGCAGAGTCAGCTCACGGCTATGAATGCCGATGTGATGGGCCAATATTTCGGCCCCTACGACTATATCGATTTTGCGTCGGCAGTATCGGTCAATCATGACCGCGTGACCATCGACTCCAGCCTTTATTCGGATGGCACAACCCACCCGAATGTTGCCGGGCAGGCTGCAATGTTTGCCCAAGTGCAGGCCGATACTACCTACCTATTTGATTGAAAGGACGCCTGACCATGCAGTTCAAAAATCAACTCATGTATGGCGGCCCGACCGCTAGCCCTCAAACCTGGGATGGGACACCGATTGACGCGACGCTTTTCCCCTCCGTCACCATCTTCTGCACCGAAGCACCGGCAGTTGCGCGCCAGATCATGGGCGGCCCGAATTCGGATCGCCAGAGCGCCCGCAGCGCCTATGCCGACACCGGGCTGGGCAAGACCACCGGTGTGACCTCAATCAGCGCCGTGGGCCGCTACGACCTGAGCGGTGGCGAATGGATCTCGCTGGGCGGAAATCTGGGCGATGGAACCTTCTACATCAGCGGGGGGCAGTAACCCGTGGCCAAGGATTCAATCGCGCGCGCACTCGCCTCTGGCGCAGGGGCGGAGGCCCGGCAGATCAGTTCACCTTCAACCGTGTCAATTTCCGGAAACGCAACCTTGACGGAGGCGCAAGCATCCTATGGTGCGCTCCGGTTCACTGGGGCATTGGCTGCAGATGCGACTATCACGCTACCCGCCGCCTCGCAGGTGCAATCCCTCCGCAACGACTGCACTGGCTCTGGCGCGCTGTGGGTCCGGCGTGGATCGAGCGGCAACCCTCTGCTGATCCCGCAAAATGAAACGGTTGAGGTGCGCTAATGGCTGAGATTTACGTCCGCACGACCGGCAATGACACGACCGGGACCGGTGCAACCGGCGCGCCCTATGCAACGCTCGTCAAGGCACTCTCTGTGGCAGCCGCTGGCGATGTGATCTACATGGGAGGGGGAACCTATGCCGAAAACTCTGGCTCTGGCTACCTCTACCTGACCCAGAACTTCGCAAACTTCGTGTTCGTCGAGCCCGAACCGAATTACAGCTTACTCGATCCGCAGGCGCCGGGCAGTGTCGTCATCACCGGGACCAGCGGGAACTATTCGGTCCAAGTCGGCGCCTGCTCGTTCATCCAGTTCAGAAACATCGTGTTCCGCAACAACTCGGCTACGGCAACGTCTGTCATGCGGTTCCTCAACACGACTACTTCAAACATCCGGTTTATCGGCTGCCGCTGGGATGTGATCGGCCAATCTGGCGGGACCAATACCGCCATGCAGAGCGTGTGGGACTCCGGCTCTGGGGGCACCTACACGATCAGCAAAATCCTCTGGCAGGGCTGTGAAATCCGACAGATCGGGGCGTATCCCATCGCTGGCGTGAATTTCGACAGCCAGCTTGGTTTCGTGTCTGACCTGTCATTCGTCCAGTGCAAATTCCACGTCGGCTATTTTCCGTTCCGCATGAAGGGCGTGCTGGATTTCAAGCTCTTCGAACTTGACCTGTGCGCCTACGGCTCGTCCGTCGCCGGGACATGCATGCAGATCGGCGAAGATGCTTCGACCGGCCAGACCACGACCGGCATCATCACGCGGGTCAAGGCTGTCGCGTTGACCGGCCACGCTTCCGTTATCGGCGCCGGGTGCTCGAACGTTACGGTCATCGACTGCTCATTCTTCGGCGGCAACAACACATCGAACGGTCAGGGCCTCGTGATCAAGAATGCGACCGGCGTTCGCGTCACCCGTGCGACCGTCTATGGCGGGTGCTTGTCCGGTTTGTATCTCAAGGCCTGCCAGAACGTCCTTGTCGAGGATGTGGATGTCTATAACCGCTATGCCACTTCTCCGGCCCTGCGTGTCGGCATCAACGTCGAGAACAACTCGAAGGTCGCGAACAACACTGTCCGAAATTGCCGGTTTCATGCGCCCATCGGCACGCTGATCTCGTGGGACAGCGCGACTGGCGACGCGGGCGGCTGCATCAACGACCAGAACTCGTATCTGGTGAGCGGCTCTGGAACATGGGGAACTGTGCGCGGGACCGCAATCTCCGACCTTGCATCGCTTCGGGCGGCATGGGCCGGATACGATCAATCATACAACGATACCGGTTCTCGCGTCGGCCTGAAGACCATGCTCGAACGCGGGCGTCGCTCTATCGCGCTTAACTGATTTCAACCCATCGCGGCCACCCGGCCCGGTAAACCAAAGGACGCACAATGGACGACTCCGCAAATCGCCTCATCGATCTCGGTAAGCGAAAGGCTGCACTGACCTCGCAGCTCGCCAAGATCCACGCGGAAGAATGCTCGATCCTGAGCGGCCTGCTGCAATCGCACGGCGCTGTCGCCGGCGTGCAGCCGCAGACGCTCATGGCCGCCAGCGAGCCGAAGGAGCAGTGATGGAAACGGCCATCGTCTATGCCGCGCATGCCGCGCTCTGGGCGATGGCCTTCCATCGCGTGGGGCCGCGACCGGTGATCGCCATCCTCGCCGCATCCACGGCCTCATCCTGGATCATCGGCGCGCTCTATCAGGGCAATGATCGGGCGGTCATGATGATGCTCTGCGACCTCTGCATGATCGTCGCCCTTCGCGCCTGCCATGGCGGGGCAAGGGACCGCATGGTCGCTGCGATCTCGCTTGGGATGATCTTCTGGCGCTGCCTGCACATTGCTGATGGCGACCGATATATCGGTTTCTGGACCTATGCAGCCGCCATAAATTGTGCCGCTGCTGCGCAATTCCTGATTGCTGGAGGCGTGGCAGATGGCATCGGACGCAGCATTGATCATTGGGCTGGCCGTCTATCTCATCGGCTCCAGCACCTACTACGCATGGTGGCGCTCTGATGCCCGTACCAAGCGATCCGATCGCAATCGGAAATGATGCCGCCCAGCTGATCGGCGGTGGCGCATTCGCCGTCGGCGCGCGCGAATATCTGCGCCCGGCCTCGGTCTGGAAGCAGCGTATCCTCGCCTCCCTGCTTTGCCTGTCCGGCGCCTATCTGTTCGGCACTTTCGTCGCGAAATCCCTGCGCCCTCTTGTCGATGTTCCTCCGACGGTAGCGGGAGCGATCGCTGGGCTCGCTTGTATCGGTGTGGCCGAAGGGGTGATCGCTACAGCCGAAAAGCTCGATATCTCTCTCTGGTCTCCATGGAAGAAAACGCCATGATCGACATTCGCAAAACGCAATCCACATTGGCCGCCAAGGGTTATGATCCGGGTCCGATCGATGGCCAGTGGGGCGGCAAGACCTGCACTGCCCTGCTCGCCCATCAGGCCCAGCGCCAGCCCGATGCCGCGCTGCGCGCGCTTGGCGCCGCCCTGGCCCCGGAACTTCTCAAGGCAGGCATTGTGGACACCCGCGCCCGGCTCGCCGAGGCACTTGCCCAGACCGGCAACGAGACCGGCGGATACACCAGCTTTGCCGAGAACATGAGCTATTCAGCGGCGGGCATGATGCGCACTTGGCCCAGGCGATTCCCCACGCTGGCGAGCGCGCAAGCCTTCGTCGGCAAGCCGCGCGAGCTGGCCAACTTCGTCTATGGCGGCCGCATGGGCAACCAGCTCAACGGCACGGATGACGATGATGGCTGGAACAGTCGAGGCGGCGGGCTGATCCAGCACACGGGCCGGGCCGAATACGACCTGCTGCTCTATCGGCTCGGGGTGACCTCTGAGCAGATCCACGGCGGCGAGCCCGTGCCGATGGCGCGCGCCTTCTGCGACTACTGGGGCCGCGCGAAGGCCAATAGCTACTGCGACCGGGGCGATTTCACGGGCCTGCGCCGGGCCGTCAATGGCGGCCTGATCGGCGTGGCGGAAGTTGCTGCCCGTCGCGCACGAAGCATGGGAGTCATCGCATGAGCATCTGGACCAAAATCAAGGCCAGCCCGGCCTATCGCAAGGCCGTGATCGAAGCGCGCGCCCTCTGGCGCCTGTGGTCTGTCAAGATCGCTGCCGTGAGCGGCCTGCTGATCGGCTACCTCATGAGCGACCCGACCCTGCTGCCGCGAATCGTGGCCTATGTGCCCGAGGAATGGAGGCCGGTGGCATCGGTGGCAGTGGGCTTCTTGGCCTTCCTGCTCCCGACGATTGCGCGGCGCTTGCCCCAGCCCAATCTGCCGGGCGGTGAGGTATGATCGCCGCCCTGCTTGCCCAGGCATGGGCATGGTTGGCCGCCCGCCTCGCCCCGCTGGCATGGCCGATCTGCACCGCCCTCGCCCTGCTGCTCGTGGTCCAGACGGTCCGCATTGAGGGCCTGCGCATCTGGCCGATCAAGATCGCTGGCCTCAGGGCCGAGCGCGATCAGTGGCGCAGCGCCGAACACGACTGGCGGCGGGCCGCTGAGATCATGCGCGGAAGCTTCGATGTGCTCCATGACGCTCTCCAGTTGCAGAACGCCGCCGTGCAGCGGCTCAAGGCTGATGGCGATACACGCAAGCAGGCTGGAAAGGATGCGTTGGCTGCGACTGATCCGCGCAACACCGAGCGGGAATCGCTGGCACGCGCAATTGAGATGGCATCGCCGTCATCCTCTGTGAATTGCCGAACGCCTGCTGCTGTGATGGCCGCCAAGGGGGAACTTTGATGCGCCGCATGATCCTGGCCCTTGAGAACAAATCATGATTCAGCTATGATTTCAGCGGCTCTGAAAGGCGTTGGTCGCGCCTCCCAGAGCCTGACCAACAAGCCAAAGGAGATGGCGATGTCGGCTTTCATTGATCTTACCGGCCAGCGCTTTGGAAAGCTAGTCGCACTCAAATTTCTGCGGATCGTCAACCACCGAAGCATTTATCTGTGGCAATGCGACTGTGGTTCTGAGCCCTTTGAGCGCATGGCGCAATCGGTCAAATGCGACTGCGCTTTGCCCAAATGCAGGAAATGCGATCTAGCATGCCGTGCAGACCAGATGCTCAAGCATGGCCTAAGCGCAACACGGCTTCACAAGATATGGATTGGTGCGCGGGGACGATGCAGGAATCCACGTGATAAGCATTTTGCGGATTACGGCGGACGCGGGATAAATTTTAGTGAGGAGTGGGATGATTATTCTGCTTTTCATCAATGGGCGACGAATAACGGTTACGCTGACAATCTTGAGTTAGATCGCATTGATAACGATAGAGGTTATGAGGCGGGAAACTGCCGCTGGGTCGACCGAAAAACTCAATGCCGCAATCAGCGCAAAACAAGATACTTCTCATATCAAGGTCGCCAAATTACCATACCAGAATTAGCTGAAATCAGTGGATTACATGTAAATACGATACGACGCAGACTTTTAAGTACAAAGTTGTCTGCCGAGGAATCAATCAATAAGGGGCGGTAAAAATGAAAGCACTGTTTGTATTGCTACCGCTTCTCCTGGGTGCTTGCGCTAGCAAGACGCCGCCTCCGATCATTGATGTGCGGGTCGAAAAGGTTCTCACGCCGGTCTCCGTGGCCTGTATCGATCCGGCCGACGTGCCCGCCGTGCCCGCGCGCGTGGGCGACCAATTGACTGGCGATGCCGCGCACGACGCTGGCGTTCTGGCGGCGGTCGACCTGCGGCTGCGGGCGGCACTCGACAAGGCGCTGGCGCTGATCAAGGGATGTGCCATTATCTCGAAGTGGTAGCCTATGCGACCCTGACTGGTGCAGACAGGACGAAATCGGCCAAGGCCATCAGCGATTGTAAATCTCCAGCGGCAGCGTCTACCTCAAGAGGCTCTCCCTGTTCTCGCCACATTTCGCGCACCTGCTCCGAACTGTCTATGATTTTAGCCTCATAATCTCGCAAGTCTTCCCATGCCTCATCTGGAACACAACTGCACCCGGTCGACCACGACTTTATCATGTCTGTCCTGACCTTGTGGAGGACTGCGGCCTCTGTCTGTGAAAGTCCGAGACGGGATAAGCAGGCAGAATACAGTGTTCTCACGTCATCACCTCACGATAATGCGCATCAACGAAACTAATCATCTTCTGATGGGAACGACAGATACCAAGCCGATCAGCATTTCTATAGGACCGACAGATAGACATAACTTATCGCGACGATGATATAGCCCCAGGGAACAGCTTATAGGCCGCACCCTGGGGCGCCGCTACGCGTGGAGGGAGGAACGCGCGCAGATCAGACTATAGGCTACGTGCGCCTCTACAAAACAAAGATGCTGCCTATTTGGAGATATTGGTATGTGTAAGCAGATAGCCGCATCGTCGAAACCCGTCGTTGCATGGGCAACGAAGGGCTGGTTTGGGTACCCTGACCACGGGCCCCGAATATCCAGTCTTGCAGCAGCGTGAATCCCTGGGACGTCAAATTCTGGTCGGGACTATGTCGGGACTCTCAAGCTACGTTCCAGATTCGTTCTGGCACTGGATGCTACAGGCCAAACTTTGCCCTTGCGCAGAATCCCCAGCAAACCTAAGGGCCTTCGGGTGTCGGGGAGTAGCGCAGCCTGGTAGCGCATCTGCTTTGGGAGCAGAGGGTCGCAGGTTCGAATCCTGTCTCCCCGACCATCTTCCCCAATGATTTTCCAGTCATTTGCCAAGGCACCGGATCACCCGCCTTGCGCTGGCCCATGCGCGGACCACCAGCCTCTGTCGGGAACTGGCCGGGTTCGTCCGGCCTGGCGCCACACCTAAGGGCCCGTGCGTAAGGACGCAGTTGCAAGATGACAGGCCCGCTCGCCTAGCCTGCGCTCCCGTTCCTGCCGCTCTGGCAGAGCCTTGCACGAACCCCCCATGTTGCACCGCTCCATTCCCGCCCCGCTGACCGGCAAGACATGGCATGGCCTGATCCCACCCCTGGAGACCCCATGATCCTTGTCCCATCCCTCGAAACGGCCACCCGTGACGCCTTGCGTGACATGGCTGCCGCCACCGGGCAGGTCTTCGACGTGATGACCAGTGCCCGCCGCCATGGCGAGCGCATGCACGCCGAACACAAGCGACGGCTTGACCAGGCCTGGCACAAGGCCCGCGCGATAGGGGAAACCTTTGCCGGTCTGGGCCTGCGCCACGAACTGGCCCACCATGCCAGCGCCTATGCGCTCGACGCCGGGCAGCGCGCGATCCTCACCCTCGACACCTTGCGCGAGCGGGGCAACAACGATGCGCTGCACAAGGCGCTCGGCTCGCCCCCGGTGCTGGCCTACGAATACGACCTGATCATCGACGGGGCCGACCTGCCCCGGCCCGTCAACTACATGCTCATGCGCATCCGCGCGCCCGAGGGGGGCACCACGCAGGATGCCAAGCGCCCGTTCATGATCATCGACCCGCGCGCGGGCCATGGCGCGGGGATCGGCGGGTTCAAGTCGGACAGCGAGGTCGGCGTTGCGCTCAAGGCCGGAAACCCGGTCTATTTCGTCACCTTCCGGCCCGAACCCGAACCGGGCCAGACCATCGGCGACGTGACCGAGGCCGAGGCCGCCTTCGTCGCCGAGATCCTGCGCCGCCATCCGGAATCGCCCAAGCCGGTGATCGTGGGCAATTGCCAGGGGGGCTGGGCCTCGCTGCTGCTGGCCGCGACCAATCCCGATCTGGTCGGCCCGCTGGTGATGAACGGGGCGCCGGTGGCGGCCTGGTCGGGGCATATCGGCAATTCGACGATGCGCTACAACGGCGGCTTTGTCGGCGGGGCGCTGCCCGCGCTGATGCTGTCGGATCTGGGCGGGGGCAAGTTCGATGGGGCGCACCTCGTGCTCAATTTCGAGATGCTCAATCCGGGCCGCAACTACTTTGCCAAATATGCCGATCTCTATGCCAATGTCGACGAGAGCCACGGCGAGTTCCTGAAGTTCGAACGCTGGTGGGGCGGCTTCCACTTCATGAACGAGAACGAGATCCGCTGGATCGTCGAACAGCTTTTCGTGGGCAACAAGCTGGCGCGCGGCGAGGCGCGGCTGCCGGGCGGGCGCATGCTCGACATCAAGGCGGTCACTTCGCCCATCGTGGTCTTTGCCAGTTGGGGCGACAATATCACCCCGCCACCCCAGGCGCTCAACTGGATCACCGATCTCTATGCCGACGAGACCGAAATCCGCGTCCGGGGCCAGCGCATCGTCTACATGATCCACGAGAAAGTCGGCCATCTGGGGATCTTCGTGTCCTCGTCGGTGGCCCGGCGCGAACATGCCGAGATGGCCTCGACGCTCAAGACCATCGAGGCGCTCGCCCCCGGTCTCTACGAGATGACGATTACCGAACAGGAGGGCTCCGAACAGGAAGGCCCCGGAGAGAACGGGGATGGCCCGCATTACCTCGTCGACCTGCACGAACGCACGATGGCCGATTTGCGCGCGATCAGCGAGGACCGCACCCACGAAGCCGGGTTTGCTGCCGTCTCCTACATCTCTGAACAGAACGCGCGCGCCTATGAAACCATCCTGCGCCCCGCAGTGCGCGCCATGGTCACCCCGCCGGTGGCCGAGCGGCTGACCGAGGCGCATCCCAGCCGGCTGAGCCGCAAGGTCTTTTCCGATGCCAACCCGTTCATGTCCTGGGTCGGCCCGGCGGCCGTGCAGGTTCTCCAGCGCCGCCAGCGCAGCGCCAGCGACAATCCGTTCCTCGCTCTCGAACGCTGGTGGGCCGAGGCGATCACCCAGGGCATCGATGCCTGGCGGGACTGGCGCGACGTGGTGCAGGAAACCAGTTTTCTGGCCATCTGGGGCTTCCCCCTTGCCCAGCGTCTGGGCCGCCAGATGATCGAGCGCAGCGCCGAAACGACCCAGAGTACCGGCGCTGGCGACCCGCGCGACCTGCCCGAAGTACGCGCGGCGCTGCGCCGGGTTGCGCAAGGGAGCTATGCCGACGGGGTGATCCGCATCCTCCTGCTGCTGGCCGAATCGCGCGGCGGGGTCCGGCAGGACCGCCTCGCCCGCTCGCAGGAGGTGCTCACGCAGCGCGAACCTTTTGCCGCGCTGGGCCCCGAGCAGCGCGAGGCGATCCTGCGCAAGCAGTCGCTGATCGTCGAATTCGCGCGCGACAAGGCCATGGCCAGCCTGCCGGCCCTCCTGCCCGAGCGGGCCGACCGGCAGAAGGCGCTCGACACCGCGCTCTACATCGCGGGCGCGCGGGCCGACATGGCCCCGGCCACGCTCGCCTGCCTCGATGCGATCATCGCGGTGCTCGGCCTCTCCACCCCGGCCCCGGCCCCCAAGCTCAGGAGTGTTGCCCGATGAACGCCCCCATCTCCATGGCTGCCCCGGTTCAGGATGGCCTGCCTGCCCTGTGGGACCCGCAAATGCCCATCGGCGCCATGCTGGCAGGCAAGCGCGGGCTGGTCGTGGGCGTCGCCAACGATCACTCCATCGCCTATGGCTGCGCGGCCCGGTTGCGCGCGCTGGGGGCCGACCTCGCGCTCACCTACCTCAACGCCAAAGCCGAGCCCCATGTCCGCCCGCTGGCCGAGCGGCTGGGCGCCGACTTGTGCCTGCCGCTCGATGTCGAGGAACCCGGCGCGCTCGAACGCGTGTTCGAGACCATCGCCGCGCGCTGGGGCAGCCTCGACTTCGTGATCCACTCGATTGCCTTTGCCCCGCGCGAGGATCTCCACGGGCGGGTGATGGACTGTTCGGCGCAAGGGTTCGCCCAGGCCATGCATGTCTCGGTCTATTCGTTTCTGGCCATGGCACGGCTGGCCGAACCGCTGCTCAACCCCGGTGCATCGCTGATCACGATGACTTATTACGGGGCCGACAAAGTGGTCGGCCACTACAACGTGATGGGCCCGGTCAAGGCGGCGCTCGAAGCCTCGACCCGCTACCTCGCCGCCGAACTGGGCGAAAAGGGGGTGCGCGTCCATGCCGTCTCGCCGGGCCCCTTGCGCACCCGCGCGGCCAGCGGGATCGCCGATTTCGACAGCCTGACCACCATGGCCCAGACCCGCAGCCCGGCCCACCGGCTGGTCGATATCGCCGAGATCGGCAATCTCGTGGCCTTCCTCGTCGGAGCGGGGGCCTCGGGGATGACCGGGGACACGATCTATGTCGACGCGGGGCTGCACAACATGGCGTGAGGCGCCTTTTACCGCATGATCCGGCTCAGACTCAGGCCATCTGGCCCATGCGGCTATGCCAGGCCATCGCTGCCTCACCGGCAATCGTGCGCAGTTCGCGCAGGGCGCTGCCATCGGCGCGCTGACTGCCGGGCAGCAGGACGCCGACATCGTGGAGCGCCAGTTCGGCCTCGATGCTGGCAAGGCCCGCGCGGCGGCGGGTCTCTCGGATCCGGGCCGAAGGGGCTCCGGCCCGCACCGCGTCGCCATAGGCCATGTTCGCCGCGATCCCTTGCGCGATGCGCTCCTGAAGCGAGGCGCCGAAATCGGGCCAGAGGGTGAAGACGGCCAGCAAGGCGGCCACGCTGCCCAGCACGTTGTCGGCCATGCGCGCGGCGGCCACCCCCTCGCCCGGATGCAGGATCTGCGTGACGATCACGAAGAGCATCGTGAGGAAGACCACGAACAGCGTGTAGTTGACCTGCCGCATGGCGATGGTCACCCCGGCCAGAACGACCGCGAGCGCGGCAAAGACCGGCGTCGTCACCGTGCCGAACAGCAGCAGCAGAACCATGGCCACCGTGCCCCCCAGCAAGCTGCCCACGATCCGTTCGAGGCACCGCGCCCAGGTCACCCGCGCCCCGCCCTGCAACACGACCACGACCGCCATCGTCGCCCAATAGGGATAGCCCAGATGGAACAGCGCGGCCAGAGCATAGACCGCGACGAGCCCCGCCGTCTGGCGCAGGGCCTGCCGCAGCGCGGGCTGGGGCAGCGTCCATTGCGGGATCAGGCTGCGGCGTTGCGGCGGCCCTTCCTGCCCGGCTTCCTGCCCGGCCTCCTGCACGCCAACTGGCCCGCCAGAAACCGGTTCTGCCGGTTGCCCGTCCGGCGCGCAGAGCACCTGCAACGCGCGTCTTTGCGCAACGACACAACCCACGAACAGCGGGTCGTGCAGCCCGGCCTGAAGACGCGCAAGGCGGCGCTCGACCCACGGCAGGCTCTCACCGCTGGCCGCCCCCAGCCGCCAGGCCAGCAGCGTCGTGCGGAAGGCGCGCGCCGTGGCCAGCCGTTCGGCCACCGGGCCATGGTGGACGATGAAAGCCTGGTCGAGTGCGATCATCGCCCCGAACAGCGTTTCGGCAGCATCGCGCAGCCGCTCGAACGGAGCGATGGCGGCTTCCTGTCCGGGATAGCGTTCGAGCAGGGCGCGCAGCCGCTCGATCGACAGGCGCACCGCGCGGCGGTGTTCGCCATGGTCGCTGTGCCAGTCCTCGTCGCGGTGATGCCCGTCGCCCAGTTCGACAAGGCTGACCGCCATGTCGAACAGCCGCGCCAGCACCCCGTCGCCCGCGCGCACCAGCGCCGCGCGCGCATCGATCCGCCAGATCCCGTTGATCAGCAGCCAGCACCACAGCCCCCCGCCCACAAATGTCAGGGCCTGCGCCAGCGCGGCAGGCGGGCTTTGCGGAAAGCCCACCGCCACCACCGCCACCACCCCCAGCAGCGTGCCCACCAGCCCGCCAAAGCGGACCCGCGCGGCCCCGGCAAGGCTCAGGAAGACCAGCACCGGCCCGACCAGCACGCCCGCCCACGGCGCCAGCCCGGCCAGCAGCGAGCCTACCAGCGCGATTGCCCCGCCCGCCCCCACGAACAGGCCCAGCAGGCGACGGCGCGGACGGTCCCCGCCCTGCCCGTCGCCCAGACAGGTCCAGAACGCGGCAAAGACCGCCCAGGCCAGCCCCGGCTGGTCGAGCCCCACCGCCAGCGCGAGCGGCACACCCACGGCCAGCGACGCGCGCAGGCCCTCGGCCAGGCTGAAGTGTTCGGGCACGAAGCCGACATGGCGCAGTTCGAGCCGCCGCGCCGCCCGGCGAAGCCCCCCCGGGCCCCGCACCAGCGAGCGCGACAGGAACGAGGGCGCAAGGGCGATGGCGCGGCTCCGGGGCATGGGCCGCCTCAGTCCTGCACCGCGCAGGCCGGGCAACTGATACCCGGACGATACAGCGGCGATTGCTGGCCTTGCGGGCTCACCGGATGGCCGCAGGGCCCGCACAGCACATGCCCGCCCGGCACCAGCCCGTGGCCGACCGCCACGCGCGCGTCGAAGACATAGCAGTCGCCCTGCCACAGGCTCTCCCCGGCGGGCACTTTTTCGAGATAGTTGAGGATGCCGCCCTTGAGGTGATAGACTTCGTCGATCCCCTCGCTTTTGAGGAAGGCGGTCGATTTCTCGCAGCGGATGCCCCCGGTGCAGAACATCGCCACGCGGGGCACGCCCCCGTTCCCGCCAGTTCCCTTTTCACTGGTTCCATCCCCGCGCGCGGCCATCAGGCGCTCGCGCTCGCGGCGGAACCAGCCGGGAAATTCGCGGAACGAGGTCGTGCCCGGATCGATCGCCCCGGCAAACGTGCCCACTTCGACCTCGTAGGCGTTGCGGGTGTCGATCACGATGGTGTCGGGATCGCTGATCAGCGCGTTCCAGTCCTCGGGCTCGACATACGTGCCCACGCTCGCCAGCGGGTCGATGCCCTCCACGCCCATCGTCACGATCTCGCGCTTGAGGCGCACCTTGAGCCGCCCGAACGGCATGGCCGGCGCGGTCGCATACTTGACCTCCAGCCCGGCGCAATGGGGCAGCGCGCGCAAGTGATCGACGAGCGCGGCGATTCCTTCGGCGGGCCCGGCCACGGTGCCGTTGATGCCCTCGTCGGCCAGCAGCAGGGTGCCCTTGATGCCCTGCGCCGCGCAGAAGGCCAGCAGCGGTTCGCGCATAGCCTGCGGATCGTCGAACGGGGCGAACTGGTAGAGCGCGGCGACCAAAACTTCCGGCTGAACTTCTGGCTGAACGGCGGGTGTGGAGACGGGAGACTGCATCCCCGCCGCCTACAACAGGATGGCAAATGGTGGGAACCGGTTTTTGGGAAAGGGGCCCCACGCAGACGAATGCGGATGGCTATTGCCAGCCCTCGAACGTGCTCGCGCAATCGTGGCGCAGGCGCGAGAGCTGCGCGCCGACCTCGCTCAGCAAGGCCCCGGCCAGCTGGTCGTCGTGGCGTTGCAGCGCGCTTTCGGTGCGCAGGGCCAGATCGTGAAGGCGCATCGCCCCCAGCGTGCCCGCGCTGCCCTTGAGCTTGTGGATGCGCCGGGCGATGTCGGGCGCGGCGATGACCTGGATGGGCGCTTCCTCGAAATCGGCATATTGCTGGACGAGACTGTGCAGCAGGGTGCCGAACAGCTCGCGGTTGCCGCACAGGCGGCGCTCGGACTGTTCGCGGTCGATCCCCTCGATCCGGGGCCATGTCTCGGCAACCGTGCTGTCGCAGTCCCCCGCTTCGGCCCCCGTATCCGCCCCGGCCACATCGGCGGGGCTGCGCAGGCCCGGCATGTTGACCGCAACCCCCGGCCCGCCCGGCGGCGGCAGCAGCGAATGGCCAAATGGCTGGAACACCACTTGCGCACGGCCCGCCGCCTTGGCCTGATAGAGCGCCTGATCGGCCCGTTCGACCAGCCGCGCGGCATGGTCGGAAGGGCCATTGCCGCCGCGCTGGACCGGATCGCGCCAGTCGTCTTCGAGCGAGGTCACCCCCATGCTGGCGGTGACATGATCGGCCACGCCCGACGCCGAATGGGGAATCGCCAGTTCGTGCAGCCGGGCCAGCATCGCGCGGGCCAGGGTCATCGCGCCATTGCGCGAGGTCTGCGGCAGGAGGACGACGAATTCCTCGCCCCCATAGCGGGCAAAGACATCGCTGGGCCGCCGTGCCATGGCCGACAGCGCGCGGGCGACCTGACGCAGGCATTCATCGCCCGCCGGGTGGCCATACTGGTCGTTGTAGGCCTTGAAATGGTCGATATCGAACAGGATCAGCGAGAGCGTATCGGCATTGCGCAGGGCGCGCGCGGTCTCGGCGTGGAGCGTGGCCTCGAACGTGCGGCGGTTGGCCACCCCGGTCAGTCCGTCGGTCATCGCCTGGTCCTGAAGCTGGCGGGTCATGCGCTGGAGGCGCAAGTGGGTGTTGACCCGCGCGCGCAGCAGCCCGGTGCTCGTCGGCTTGGCGATGAAGTCGCTCGCCCCGCATTCGAGCCCGCGCACTTCGACGTCCTCGTCGCTCATAGCCGTCACGAAGATGATCGGCACCGTTTCGAGGCGCATGTCCTGGCGCAGCGTCCGGCACAGGTCGAGCCCGCCAGTGCCCGGCATGTCCATGTCGAGCAGGATCAGCTCGGGAACGCGCAAGTCGATCTGGAACTGGGCCTCGGCGGCGCTCGCGGCAAACCGCGGGCGGCCGAAGTCTTCCAACTGGCCGATGATGACCCGTGCTGCGATCGGGTCGTCGTCTATCAGAAGAATGTCGACATTCACGAAAACGGTCTTCCTGCCTTGTCCGCTCCCGAAGTCCGCCAGTTCCGCCCGTTCCCGTCATGCCGGGGCCGGTTGGACTGTCGGAGAAACGCGTGCGGCCCGTTCATGCAGCACGAAACGGAATCGCTCCCGCTCCCACTGCAATCGATGCATGTGACCCCAATGGCGCTAACTTATCGCCACGAATCCCACCGGGAAATCACGTAGCGGCGCCGTTTTGCCGAGGTTCCGGCACCGCTCTGCCCGCCGCGCCCGCTCGCCCAGACCCTTGAATATCCTTCCTTTTGACCGACGCCCCGCGCCGGAACGCCGCAATTCGTGTTCCGGGCGGCAGGCCGTGCGCTTGCCGGATGAATGGACAACAACCCTCAGGGAAATGACGCAATGCACAATGCCCCGAAAGGCGGTTACTTCTGCCTCTGTTCTTTGTGATTTTCTGTGAAAATACGGTGTTTCCACAATAACGCCCTAAACCCTCCGTTTGGCGTCTTTGTCTATTTTCGAAACGCCGGGTCGCCAACGGGCAAAAAGAAGAAAACCAGCACGGACTGGCCAGCACCAACTGGAAAGGGCGCGCGCGGGTCATATCCCGTCGGCCCCGGACAGTCCCGGTACGACCGCCACATCAGATCGAGGCCGATACACAAACCAGTCACAGCAAAGCCGGGGCAACGAAGGCCCGGCAGCGCCAAGCTCAACGGACCTGGAAGGGTTTCCCCCCCCAATGCTCGACCCAAGCAAGCACGACGAGGAAAACGGACAGCCAGGTCCGCTGGCCGACACGGAACTGGCCGGAATGCCCCCGCCCGATCACGGCATCCTGGCCTTCGACTGCCTGTTCAACACCTCGCCCATGGGCCTGTTGCTGGTCGACGGGCGCGGCCTGATCGTGCGGATCAATGCCCGCGCGCTGGCCATGTTCGGCTATGAGGAGGCCGAACTGGTCGGGGAACCGATCGAGACCCTGCTGCCCCATCGCGCCCGCCCCCATCATGTCGCCATCCGCGAGGGCTATATCGCGGCCCCCTCGATCCGCGCGATGGGCAAGGGCCGCGACCTGACCGGACGCCGCAAGGACGGCATCGAGTTTCCCCTCGAAATCGGGCTGAGCCCGCTCACCACGCAAAACGGGATGATGACCTGCGCCTCGATCGTCGACATCACCGAGCGCAAGCGCGCCGAACTGCGCCTGCGCGAGGCCAATGCCCAGCTCGAAGAATTCACCTATGTCGCCAGCCACGACTTGCGCTCGCCCATGCGCGGCATCGCCAACCTGATCAACATCATCCGCGAAGACTATGGCGAACAGGCGCCCCCGGCCGTGCTCCACAATCTGGGCCGCATGGAAGAGCGGGTGAACAACACCGAGAAGATCATCTCCGATCTCCTGCACTATGCCCGCGCCGGACGCCGCGCGATCAAGGCCGAACCCATCGTGCTGGCAGACCTGATAGCCGAAGTCGTCGAGACCGAAAGCCCGCCACCGGGCATGACCATCACGGTCGAGGCCAGCGACGAGGAATTCGAGGGCGTGCGCACCCCGCTCACCACGATCCTGCGCAACCTGCTCTCGAACGCGATCAAGCATCACGACCGCGAGACCGGGACGATCACCCTGCGCGCGCGGCTTGAGGGCAATTCCTGCCTGTTCGACGTGTGCGACGACGGGCCGGGCATTCCCGAAGCCTCGCAAGGGCGCGTCTTCCGCCTGTTCCAGACGCTGAGCGCAGCCCAGCGCAAGGGCACCGGCCTGGGGCTGGCCGTCGTGCAGCGCCTGGTCGAAAGCCACGGCGGCTCCATCACCCTGCTCAGCCAGGACGGAAAACGTGGCTGCACGTTCCGTGTCACCTGGCCGCGCTTTGCCAGGACAGATCTGGATGACTGACCGCATGGTAGATATTCTGGTCGTCGACGACGACGAACTCACCGTCGAGATGGTCGCCCGCTCGCTCGCCAAGGTCGGGCCGGGATTCCGGGCGATTGCGGCCTGCGACGGGCTGGAGGCGCTCGACATCCTGCGGGGCCGCTCCCCCCTCAGGCTCAAGCGCCCCCATATCGTCCTGCTCGATCTCAACATGCCGCGCATGAACGGCTTCGAATTCCTCGAAGCGATCCGCAGCGACGACGAACTTTCGCAGACGGTGGTTTTCGTGCTGACCACCTCGGACGCCGATTCCGACCTGACCCGCGCCTATCGCGAACAGGTCGCCGGTTACATGGTCAAATCGCATGCCGGGCAACAGTTTGCCCGCGTCGCCTCGCTGCTGTGCGAATATCGCCAGACAGTGCACCTGCCGGTCTGAGGAGCCATCATGTCCCCCCCCGCCACCAGCCTGCCCGAAGACCCCGGCCTGCTCCTGCCCTTTCCCCCGGTGTTTCCCTCTGCACCGGAACCCCCTCTGGCTTCGCGTTTTGCCGCGTCTTCCCCGCTGTTGGCTCCGGCCCTGCCGACCGCGCCCAGCCGGGAGGAAAGCATGCCCTTGCGCTTCCTGCTGGTCGACGACGACGACGTGGACCGCGAGGTCGTCAGCCGCCTGCTGTCGCGTATCGATCCGAGCTTCGAGCTGGTCGAGGCGGTCAACATCGTCGATGCGCGCGAAAAGCTCGAAAACGGGCAGTTCGACTGCGTCCTGCTCGACTATCATCTGGGCGGCGCACGCGGGCTCGACCTCCTGCCCTTCGTGGCCGCGCACCGGACCGAAATCTGCCCGGTGATCCTGATCACCCTGCGCGAGACCGAAGCCCTGATCGTCGAGGCGATCCGCAGCGGCGTGTCCGACTACATCGCCAAGTCCAGCCTCGACGAACCGCGCCTCCACAGCGTGCTCGAAACCGTTCTGGCGCGCGCGGCGGTCGAGGAACAGCGGCTGAGCGCCGAGCGCCATTTCCGCAAGCTGGCCGAGACGATGCGCCTCAACTACGAGGAATCGCTGCGCGCCACCGCCGAGCGCGCCGAAAGCGCGATGCGCGCCAAGACCCAGTTCCTCGCCAACATGAGCCACGAGATCCGCACCCCGCTCAACACCGTGATCGGCATCGCCTACCTGCTGCGCCACACCGCGCTCGATGCCTCGCAGGCCGATCTGGTCGACAAGATCGAAGTGGCCAGCAAGACGCTGCTGGGGATCGTCAACAACGTGCTCGACACCTCCAAGCTCGACGACAAGAGCGTCCGGCTCGAACATATCCCGCTGCGCCTGACCGATCTGGTCGACGACTTGCGCAAGATGACCGAAGTCCAGATCGGCGAGCGCGACCTCGCGCTGCGCTTCTCGATCGCGCCCGACGTGCCCCCCCAGATCCTGGGCGACCCCACCCGCCTCCACCAGATCCTCAGCAACCTGCTGACCAACGCGATCAAGTTCACGCCCAAGGGCCATATCGAACTGACGATCACCACCTTCCTCGACGCCGATCAGGCCCAGCGCTTTGCCATCACCGTCAGCGATACCGGCATCGGCATCGAGCGCGACATGATCGACCGCCTGTTCGAGCGCTTCACCCAGGCCGACAGCTCGACCACCCGCCAGTTCGGCGGCTCCGGGCTGGGTCTGGCGATCACCCGCGATCTGGTGACGCTGATGGGCGGGACGATCAGCGCCGAGAGCGAACCGGGCCACGGCACGCGGTTCCGTGTCGAACTGCCCTGCCAGCCTTTCGTGGAAACCGAACCGGCCCAGCAACTGATCGACGAGGACATGGCCGGGTCGCACCGGCTGGCGGGCCTGCGCGTGCTGCTGGTCGACGATTGCGAGATCAACCTCGACATCGCCTCGCGCATCCTCGCGATGGAATCCGCGCAAGTGAGCACCGCCACCAATGGCCAGCAGGCGGTCGACATGGCGCTCGACAGCGCGAACGCCTTCGACATCATCCTGATGGACCTCCAGATGCCGGTGCTCGACGGCCACGATGCCTTCAACCGCATCCGCGGCGCGCGGGGCCATGCCCGCCCGCCGGTCCTCGCGCTGACCGCGGCGGCGGGCGATCTGGTGGGCAACGGCTTCGAGCTGGGAGGGATGGACGGCCTCGTCTCCAAGCCCTTCAACGTCGAGGATCTGGTCCGCGCGATCCTGCGCCACACCCGCAACAATGCCCCGGCCATCCGCGCCCTGCGCCATCAGGAACAGGCCGCGAGCGTCCACGAGACCGATCTGGCCTGGCCCCAGTTCTCGCATATCGACACCGATCAGGCCTGCCTGCGGCTGGGCGGCGATCAGGCGCTGTTCAAGTCGGCGCTCTCGCGCCTGCTTCAGGACAATGGCGATCTGGCCGTCCACATCGCCATGGACGACAGCGCGGCGCTGCGCTCGCGGCTTCACCGGCTCAAGGGCAGCGCAGGCCTCGTGGGAGCGGGCACGCTGCGCCATGCGGTACATCAGGCCGAAATGGCCTCGCACAAGCAGGACTTGCCCGAACTGGGCCGCTCGCTGGCCATCGTCGTGCGCGAACTCGACCTCATCCGCGCCGAAACCACCCCCTACCTGCAATTCATCCCCTTTGGCCGCGAGACCCTGCATGGCCATTCGAATGCCCCCCTGGGCACACTGAACTGATCGCGAAAGACACTGCCATGGCCCGCATCCTGATTGCCGAAGACGATGCCATTGCCGCCAGCGTGCTGGCCAATGCCCTGATGAACGCGGGCCATGCGGTGGGCGTGCTCGACAATGGCCGCGATGCGCTGTTCACGATCCGCGCCAAGCGTCCCGACATTGTGATCCTCGATGGCGACCTGCCCGAGATGCACGGGCTGACCGTGCTGCGCGACTTGCGCCACGATGCGCAAGTCTGGCACACGCCGGTCTTCATGCTCACCGCCAGCCGCAGCCGCGCCGACGAGGAAATCGCCCTGCGCGCAGGTGCCACGGGCTATCTGCGCAAGCCTTTCGATCCCGACTACGTACTCTTCCGCATCAACGAGGCGCTCGAAGCCCATCTTGCGCTCCAGGCCCCGCCCCCGCGCCGCACGCTGATCTGACCTTACCCCGTCTCGCCCTTCCCCTGCCTTGTCCTTCCTCCGGCTTTGTGAAAAAGCCCCACTGGTCCGGCATCAGGCCGGAGAGCGGCAGGGAGAACGCGAATGCCTGAAGCACAGGCGCCCGATCTTGCGAGTCCCGATCTTGCGAGTATCGTGCACGACATCGCCGCCGAAATGCGCCTGCGGGCCGAGCGGGGCACCGTGGCCGACTATATCCCCGCGCTTGCCACCGTCTCGCCCGACCGCTTCGGCATCGCGGTCATCATGGCCGATGGCACCTGCCACACCGCCGGAGACGCCGACGAGGCCTTCTCGATCCAGAGCATTTCCAAGGTCTTTGCCCTGACCATGGCGCTGGGCGCGGTGGGCGATGCCCTGTGGCAGCGGGTCGGGCGCGAACCTTCGGGCAGCGCGTTCAACTCGATCGTCCAGCTCGAAAGCGAGCATGGCATCCCGCGCAATCCGTTCATCAATGCCGGCGCCATCGTGGTCAGCGACATCCTGCTGGGCAACCACGAACCGCGCGAGGCCATCGGCGAAATGCTGCGCTTCGTGCGCACGCTGGCGTCCGACGAAACGATCCACATCGACGAGACCGTCGCCCGGGGCGAATTGCAGACCGGGTTTCGCAACATCGCGCTGGCCAATTACATGCGCGCCTTCGGCAATGTCCGCCACCCGGTCGAAAAAGTGCTCGGCCTCTATTTCCACCAGTGCGCCATCGCGATGAGCTGCCGCCAGCTGGCCGCTGCCGGGCGCTACCTGATGGCGCGCGGGCGCCATCCCGAATCCGGGCGCAGCGTAGTCTCGCCCCGCCGCGCGCGCCGCATCAATGCCCTGATGCTCACCTGCGGCCACTATGACGGCTCGGGCGAATTCGCGTTCCGCACCGGCTTGCCGGGCAAGTCGGGCGTGGGCGGGGGCATTCTGGCCATCGCGCCGGGGGTGGCCAGCATCGCTGTCTGGTCGCCCGGCCTCAACGAACGGGGCAATTCGTTGCTGGGCACGCTCGCCCTCGAACGGCTGGTCGAACACACCGGCTGGTCGGTGTTCGATCCGGTCACCACGGCCTGAAGCTGCCACCGCGCGCAACTGCGCCTGCACTTTTTGAAGCCTTTCACGGGGTTCCATATCGGTCGCCCCCGCCTATATGGATGAAACCGATTGCGTGGCTCGCGCATTGTCTGGCCGCGCCCGAGCGCCGCTCGCCCCAGACGCTGACAGACCCGAAAGTGCATGGCCATGACCCCGACCTCCCCCGGCCCCGGTGCCCCTTCAGAAAGGCCCCGCCGGCGCGGCATCGCCACGGCCAATGCCGAAATCCGCGATGGCATCGTGCCCGCCGCCGATGCGCTGACCCCGGCGCGCGATCCGGGCGGGCCCGACACTTCGGGCTCCAACTACCGGCTGGTCGCGCTGATCGTGGCTTCGGCGCTGTTCATGGAATTCGTCGACGCGACCGTGCTGGCCACCGCCCTGCCCACGATGGCCCGCGATTTCGGCGTGCGCCCGCCCGAAATGAGCATCGCGCTCACCTCCTACCTGCTCGCGCTCGCGGTGTTCATCCCGGCTTCGGGCCTTCTGGCCGACCGCTATGGCTCGCGCACGGTGTTCCGGTCGGCCATCGCACTGTTCGTGGCCGGAAGCCTGGCTTGCGGTCAGGCGCCCACGCTCGGCGCCATGGTGCTGGCCCGCTTCCTCCAGGGCATGGGCGGGGCGATGATGATCCCGGTCGGGCGGCTCGTCCTGCTGCGCTCGGTGGCCAAGCAGGACATGGTCAACGCGATGTCCTGGCTGCTCGTCCCCGCGCTGGTCGGCCCGGTCGTGGGCCCGCCGCTGGGCGGCTTCATCGTCACTTATCTCGACTGGCGCTGGATCTTCTACATCAACCTGCCGGTCGGCGTGCTCGGGTTCTGCCTGGTCAGCCGCTTCATCGCCAATTTCCGCGAAGACCACACCCCGCGCTTCGATGCGGGCGGCTTCGTGCTGAGCGGGGTCTCGCTCGGCTGCCTGCTGTTCGGCTGCGAGATGGCCAGCCGCGCCGGACAGGGCAAGCTGGCACTGGCCCTGCTGGTGATCGGCGCCGTGTCGGGCTTCTTCTACATCCGCCACGCGCACGGGCGCGAGGGCGCGATCCTCGACCTTACCCTGATGCGCGATCCCACGTTTCGCCTTTCGGTGATCGCCGGATCGATCACCCGGATCACCCAGGGCGCCCAGCCCTTCCTGCTGCCGCTGATGATGCAGGTGGGCTTCGGCTTTACCGCGGCGCGCAGCGGCATGATCACCGTGGCCACGGCCATCGGCTCGCTCATGATGAAAAGCATGGCGCCGCGCGTGCTGCGCCGCTTCGGGTTCCGCCGGACGCTGGTATGCAACGGGATCATCGCGACGGCGGGCTATGCCACCTGCGGGCTGTTCAGTCCGGCCTGGCCGGTCTGGGCGATGTTCGGCGTGCTGGTGTTCTCGGGCTTCTTCATGTCGCTCCAGTTCACCGCCTACAACACCCTCGCCTACGACGCCATTCCCCAGCGCCGGATGAGCAGCGCGACCGCGTTCTATTCGACGTTCCAGCAACTGATGCTCTCGCTGGGCATCTGCGTGGCCGCCGTGGCGCTGCATCTGGCCATGCTGGCAAGCGGCGATGTCACCGCTCTCCGGCACGATTTCTCGGTCGCGTTCTGGGTCGTCACGACGATCTCGCTGGGCGCAACGATCTGGAACCTGCGCTTTGCCCCCGACGCGGGGGCCGAGATCAGCGGGCACCATGTGCCCGTAACACCCACGCCCGAAGGGGAGCAGCGGCAGGCAGCCTGAGCCCGCCAAGCCTAGACCAGAACCTTGCGCTCCACGCGCCCGCCCTCGCCAAAGACGCGCAAGTAGCGGGCCACTTCGGCGGCCTCGCCGGTGGTCTTGCGCGGGTTGTCCGAAAGCTTGACCGCCGGGCGCCCATTGACGCTGGTGACCTTGCAGACCAGCGAGATCGGCTCGAGGCCGGGGCTGCCATCGGGCGCGCAGTCGCGGAAATCGTTGGTCAGGTTGGTGCCCCAGCCAAAGCTGAGCCGCACCCGCCCGTGGAAATGGTGGTAGGTCTGCTCGATCGTGTCGATGTCCATGCCATCGGAAAAGATCAGCAGTTTCGTGCGCGGGTCGATCCCTTGCGATTTCCACCAGGCGATGATCTGCTCGCCCCCCTCAATCGGCGGCGCGCTGTCCGGGCGGAAGCCGGTCCATTGCGCAACCCACGATGGCGCATCGCGCAGGAAAGCCGTGGTGCCAAAGGCATCGGGCAGCGCGATCAGCAGGTTGCCGTTGTAGTGCGCGCGCCATTCTTCGAGCACGCGATAGGGCGCGCTGGCCAGTTCGGCATCGTCGCGCGCGAGGGCGGCGGCCACCATCGGCAATTCGTGGGCATTGGTGCCGATGGCTTCAAGATCGGCATCCATCGCCAGCAGCACGTTCGAGGTGCCGATGAAACGGCTGCCCAGCCCTTCCTTGAGCGCCTCGACACACCAGCGCTGCCACAGGAACCCGTGGCGCCGCCGCGTGCCAAAGTCGGACAGCACGAGATCGGGCAGCAGCCGCAGCCGCTCCACCTTGTCCCACAACTTGGCCTTGGCGCGGGCATAGAGCACGTCGAGCGCAAACTTGCCCCGCGCGCGCATCGCCGCGCGGGCGCGCAACTCGTTGATGATCGCCAGCGCCGGGATTTCCCACATCGTCGTGTGGGTCCACGGGCCTTCAAAGCGCAGTTCATACTGCCCGTCGACCTTGCGCAGATCATAGGGCGGCAGGCGGAAATCGGCGAGCCAGGCGATGAAATCGGGCGAGAACATCTGCTGGCGCCCATAAAAGCTGTTGCCCGCCAGCCAGATCAGCTCCTTCTTGGAAAACCGCAGCGTCCGCGCGAAATCGAGCTGGGCGCGCAGTTCCTCCTCGTCGATCACCTCGGCCAGACGGACCGAGCGCGTGCGGTTGATGACCGAGAACGTCGCCTGCACATCGGCATGGATGTGCTGGATCATCTGGAGCATCAGCAGCTTGTAGAAGTCGGTGTCGAGCAGGCTGCGAACGATGGGGTCGAGCCGGAAATTGTGCCCATACGTGCGCGTGGCGATGTCGGTCAGCGTCATGACCGTGCCATAGCGCCATAACACGGGCAGCCCAAGCCCCTGCAACAACAAGCCCTTGCAGAACAAGGTGCGGGCGTCATCGCAGCGGCTCGCCCTTCCTCACATCATGTCGCGCGCGATGGTTTCGACCCATTCGCGCTGCGCCACCGGCTCGTCATTCTCATAGGCGACGAGTTCGCCTTCGAGATGGAAATGCGTGGCATCGGAGCGCATCGCCACGCGCACGTCGGCGCGCGTGCGCCAGCCCTCGCGGCCCATCGCAATGGTCTGCGTGAGGACATAGCGCGCGCTGAGCGGATCATCGTCGTGAATGGTCAGTTCGCGGCGCAAGTCGTGGGCGATCTCGGTGCCGGTCTCGTCGAACCGCAGGATGCCCTCGCCAAAGACCCCGCCTGCCGCTTCGGTCACATAAGTCTGCAAGCCGGTCACATGGTCGACCATGCTCGTGCGCGCAACGGTGCCCTCGCCGATCTGCGTGATCGGCGTGCGGGGCCCATGGGCGGGGGGCAGCATCGTGATCGTAGGGTGATCCTCGGGCAGGACCGGCAGTTCGAGGCGGCTGGCCGCCGCATCGAGCGCGAGCGTCACGCGCGCGGGCGTCGGCCAGATCAGCGGCCAATAGGTCGTCGCCACCGCAAGGCGCATCTGGTGCCCGGCGGGGAAGCGATGGCCGCAGACATTGAGGTCGATCGCCACGTCGAAGGCCTCGCCCGGCACCAGCGGCTCGGGGGTTTCGTGGCTGTGGCGGTGGGTGAGGTTGAAGACCTGATAGGTCACGCGCGTCGCCGTGCCATCGGGCGCGACGTCCGACAGGCGCAGCACGCAATGGGCAACCGGCTGGTCGGCACTGAGCCGCAGATGCGCGCGCACCGTGCCCAGAACCGAGAGCGGCGCATCGAGCACATCGGTCTCGAACACCAGCGCCCCGCCATCGTCGAGGCGCTGGTCGGTCGCATGTTCGCCCGCACAGCCCGCCCCCATCCATTCGCCACCCGCGCGGCCATGGCTCTGGGGCGAGCAGATCGAAACCACACCGGGCTTTCCGGGCGCATCGGCAAGGCGGCCTTCGCCCCCCAGATGGAGCACGCGGGGAGCCAATTCGTCCGACGGCCACTGGTCGAGGCCGACCCAGCGCCCCGGCATCATCGTGCGCGTGCCCTCGGGGGGAACCGCATCCTCGACATAGGCGCGCAGTTTGGGATCATCCATGACCCCGGTGTCCTCGCCCTTGAGCCAGTGGTCCCACCAGCGCACGGCCTCCTGAAGGAAGCCGATGGCCGGGCCCGGCACGCCATCGTGCGGATAGATATGGCCCCAGGGGCCGATGATCCCCCGGCTGGGTACCGCAAGGTTGGCGATCAGGCGCGGCACCGCATTGGTATAGCTGTCGGCCCAGCCGCCCACGGCCAGCACCGGACAGGCAATCGCGCCGTAATCGGTGCAGACCGACCCGTGCTGCCAATAGGCATCATAGCGCTGGTGGGCGAGCCAGAGCGCGGGAAAGAACGGCATATGGGCCAGACGGTCGAGCCAGGCCTCGCGCCAGCCCTCGCCCACGATGGCCGGATCGAGCGGGCGGGCCTGATAGGCCAGCATGATCCCGCCCCACCACAGATTGTCGTTGAGCAGGCAGCCGCCCATGTAGTGGATGTCGTCGGTATAGCGGTTGTCGGTGAAGAACGTGGTGATCACCGCCTTGAGCGCCTCCGGGCGCCGGGCGGCGACTTGCAGCGAATTGAACCCGCTCCACGACTTGCCCTGCATCCCCACTTTGCCGTTGCACCACGGCTGCGCGGCGATCCACGTGATCACGGCGAGCGCGTCGTCCTGTTCGAGCGGCAGGTATTCGTCGGCCAGAAGCCCGTCGGATTCGCCCGAACCGCGCATGTCGACGCGGATCGCGGCATAGCCGTGCTGCGCATAATAGCCGTGCATCGGCTCGTCGCGCCCGCGCGTTCCGTCGCGCTTGCGGTAGGGGATATATTCGAGGATCGCGGGCACGGGCGTTTCGAGGGCGCCCTCGGGCAGCCAGAGCCGCGCGCCCAGACGGCAGCCGTCGGGCATCTCGATCCACAGGTGTTCTTCGACTGTTACAGGCATTGGGGCAATTACGGACATTGGGAACTTTCCGAAGGGGATCACGCTGTTCGGTTCGATTGTGCCTCCAGCGCGCGGGTGCGGGCGATGATGCGGCGCAAGGTCGGCGCGGCCAGTGCGATGATGGTGATGCAGCCGCCCGAGAGCGCGGCGATCATCGTCCAGTAGGCCACCGGCGAGAACAGGCCCCACAGGCCCCCGATCCAGCCGCTCGCGATATTGCCGAGGAAGACCGTGAGGTACCACATGGCCATCGTCGTCGCGCCCTTGCCCTCGGGCGCGAGGCGCGAATAGAGGCCCATGGCCGCCGGGCTGAAGAACAGGTCGCCCATTTCCCAGATCAGGAAATAGACCAGCAGCGGCACCATGGCCGGGGGCTTGCCCCCGCTCACCAGCGCATAGACCGGCAGCAGAAGCTGTGCCGCCACGACGAACCCGGCCCCGATCAGCAGCTTGGTCACCGGCCCCGGCTCGCGCCCGCGCCGCGCCTGATGCGACCACCAGCGGTTGAGCAGCGGGGTGCCGAGCAGGACGACACCGGGCGGGATGGCCTGGATCCAGGCCATCATCACGTCGTCGGGCGTGGCCACCAGCCAGCGCATCATGGCATTGGCCTGCTGTTCGTAGCTCATCCACATGAACACCGAGGCCAGCGAGATCAGGCCCAGCACCGCCCATGCCGCGCGCCGTGCAGCTTTCGCCTCTCCCCTGCCCGTCTCTCCCCTGCCCGCCTCAACCTGATCCGCAACCGAAGCGGCAGGCGCCTGCCTGCCACGCGCGCCGGGCAGCAGGCGCAGGCAGGCGACATAGATCGCCAGCCCGATCAGCATGCCCACCGAAGTCGCCTCGAAGGCCGCGCTCCAGCCCCAGACCTGCGCCAGCCAGGCGCAGACCAGCGGGGCCGCCGTCGCGCCGGTGTTGATGCCCACGTAGAACAGCGAGAACCCGCGTTCGCGCCGCCCGTCCTGCGGCGCGTAGAGATCGGCCACTTGCGCGGCGATATTGCCCTTGAGCCCGCCCGTGCCCAGAATGACCAGCACGAGCGCGAGCAGGAACGTGGCATGGGTGGTCAGCAGCACATGGCCGAGCGCCACCAGCACCCCGCCCGCCACGATCATCCGCGACTTGCCAAACCAGCGATCGGCCAGCCAGCCCCCGATCAACGGAGTGAAATAGACGAAGCCACTGTAAAGCCCGTAAATCTGCGAGGCGAGCGCCTGCCACTGCGCGCTGCTGGCGCGCGCCGCATCGAAGCCGAGCAGCCCGGCCATCGTGGCAAAGCCCACCATGTCCTGCGGCCGCTGGGCCAGCGCGACATGGGTGAGATAGAGGATCAGCAGCGCGCGCATCCCGTAGAACGAGAAGCGCTCCCACAATTCGACCGTGAAGAGCACCGTAAGCCCAGCCGGATGGCCGAACAGATCGCGCACGCGCCGGGCTTCCTTCATCGTTCGATCACCACATCCGTCAAAGGCCGCGCACAGCACGGCAGAATAAACCCGGCGTCAATCTCGCGCTGGCGGATGCCGCCATTGTGCGCCATCGCCACCTGGCCGCTCACCAGTCTGGCCTTGCATGTCCCGCACAGGCCATTGGCGCACGAGGACGGCAGCACCACCCCTTGCGCGCGCGCCGCAGAGAGCAGCGTCTGATCAGCGCCCACGGTGATCGTGCGGTTCTGGCGGCTGAACGTGGCCGAAAAGCCGGTCTGTGCCGGCGCCTCGTCGACCGGCATTTCGACGGGGGCGAGGTCGAAGCTTTCTTCGAGCCAGGCCGCCTGCGGCACGCCCGCCGCCACGCCGATGGCCCGTGCCGCTGCCATGAACGGCGCCGGGCCACAGCACAGCACCGTGCGCGTCGCCCGGCTCGGGCACGTCGCATTCGAGGCCGATGGCGATCCAGTTGCGACGGAAGAATATCTCCATGTCAGCGGCAAAGACATCGTCACGGGTATAGAGCCCGCCGGGCAGGCTGTGGCCCGGCTTGCGGCTGTCGATCAGCGAGCGAATGGCAGGGGAAAGCGGGACCATGGTTTCTCCGTCGCGCAAGAATGGCGTGCAATCCATGTGTCACGGAAGTGCAGCCTGCCTTCAACGGCACAAAGAATCAAACTTCGCTTGAGAAAAAGTTATGGGAAGGCAAGACTGCTCCCTGCCATCAAACAGGGCCCCGCGATGTCGCGTTTTCGCAAGAATATTCCATCGATGAGCGCCCTGCTCGCGCTCGAAGCCACCGCGCGCCATCGCAGCGTGACCCTCGCCGCCGCCGAACTGGGCGTGACGCAGGCCGCCGTCAGCCGCCACATCGGCGCGCTCGAAGGCGAACTGGGCCAGTCGCTGTTCGTGCGCCGCCACCGCGCGATCGACCCCACGCCAACCTGCCTCGCGCTCACCGCCTCGCTCGCCGACAGTTTCACCGCCATCGGTCGCAGCATCGATGCCGCGCGGCTGGGCGACCGCCCGCGCGAGATCACCCTGGGCACGACGCTGGCCTTTTCCTCGCTCTGGCTGATGCCGCGCCTCAACGCCTTCCGCGCGGCGGTGCCCATGGCCAAGATCCGCCTGCTCGCCCGCGACAGCCGGATCGGCCTCGACGCGGGCGAGGCCGATGTGGTCGTGCGCTTCGGCGTCCCCCCGTTCGATGACGGACGTGCCCTCGTGCGACGGCGCGACGTGATCATGCCGGTCTGCTCCCCCGCCTTTGCCGCGCGCATCACCGACCCGCAGGCCTTCCTCGCCGCGCCCAGCGACCTTATCGAAAACGACGTGACCGACCGGCAATGGTATTCCTGGGCCGACTGGTTCGCGCGGGCCCGCCCCGGACAGGCCATTGCCCCGCCCGCGCTGCTGTTCAACGCCTATACCGATGTTCTGGAAGCCGCGCGCGCCGGTCAGGGCGTGGCGCTGGGCTGGGGCGTGCTGTGCGAACGCTTCCTCGCCGATGGCAGCCTCGTGCGGCTGGGGGCTTACGAGGTCCGGCCCGATGGCACCTATACCGTGCTGCTGCCCCGGCGGCGCGCGTCCGATCCGGTCGCGCAGATGGTGGCGCAGTGGCTGGCGGGGGAACTGGAAGGGTAAAAGAAAAGAACAAGGAAGGGGCCATCGCCCCTTCGACCCCAGGACTCCTGCGGATGTTGCGCAATGGGGAGCGTTCCGCCTCCATCCCGGCGTAGCTCACTTCGTCATTCCCGCGCAGGCGGGAATCCAGAAAGCACAGATCGTTGCTGGATTCCCGCCTGCGCGGGAATGACGAAAGGGGGAGGCGCAACACCGGCAGGAGTTCCGGGGTCGAAGGGGCAATGGCCCCTTCCCTTCCCCTTGTTCTTAAAGATCCTTCACCAGTCGCAGCGCATCATAGATCGCCGCATGGGTATTGCGCGAGGAAACCGCGTCGCCGATCCGGTAGAGCGCAAAGGCGCCCTCCACCCCGCGCGAGGCCAGCGGGGAGCTGTCCTGACGCGCACCCGCCACCAGCGCGGCATAGTCGACCGCGCCGAGGTTCGAGGAGAGCGGCTTGAGTTCGAAATAGAGATCATCGAGCGGCATGGTGCCGTGGTTGACGACCACCTGATCGACCTCCCGGCTGCGCGCCACGGGGCCATAGTCGCTGCCGACGTGCGCGGTCAGGCCATTGCCCTGACGGGTCACGCCCTTGAGCGTGTAGCTGACGGTGAACGTCGTATCGAGGGCCTGGAGCGAGCGCATGTAGGGCACGAGGTTCATCGCCATGACTTCGGGGGCAAAGCTGCGGTCCGGGGTCATGATCTCGACACTGGCGCCCGCCTTCGCGGCGATTTCGGCGGCCTGAAGCGCCACGTGGTCGCCCGCGTCGTCGTAGACCAGAACCCGCGTGCCCGGCTTCACGTCGCCCGCGATCACGTCCCATGCCGTCACCACGAGGTCGCCCCCGGTTTCGAGCGGCACGCTGTCGGCCATGCCGCCGGTGGCCACGATCACCACGTCGGGCTGCTCGGCCAGAACCGTGTCGGCATCGGCCCAGGTGTTGAAGGCAAAGCGCACGCCCTGTTCGGCGCAGCGGTCGAGGCGCCAGTCGATGATCTGCATCATCTCGCGGCGGCGCTCGCTCTGCGCGGTCAGGCGCACCTGCCCGCCCGCATGGGCCGCGGCTTCGAACACGACGACATCGTGGCCGCGCGCGGATGCGACGCGCGCGGCTTCGAGACCGGCAGGCCCGGCCCCGACGATCACGATCTTGCGGCGATCGGGCGCGGGCGCGATGTCGTGCGGCATCGTCAGTTCGCGGCCCGTCGCCGGGTTGTGGATGCAAAAGGCTGCCCCGCCCTGATAGATGCGGTCGAGGCAATAGTTGGCGCCCACGCAAGGACGGATCGTGTGCTCCTGCCCGGCCACGATCTTGCGCACGATGTGGGGGTCGGCCATGTGCGCGCGGGTCATGCCGATCAGATCGACCGCGCCGCTTTCCACCGCATGGCGGGCGGTGGCCACGTCCTGGATCTTGGCGGCATGGAACACCGGCAGGCCGGTTTCCTCGCGCACCTTGCGCGCGGCATCGAGGTGGGGCGCGCTGCGCATGCCCTGAATCGGGATCATGTCGGTCAGCCCGGCGTCGTGGGCGATATTGCCGCGCACGACATTGAGGAAATCAACGAGGCCCGAGGCCGCCAGCGCGCGCGACATGGCCATGCCATCGTCTTCGTCATAGCCGCCCGGCACCGTCTCATCGACCGAATAGCGCACGCCCAGCAGCATGTCAGGGCCCACCGCCGCGCGCACGGCCCCCAGCATGTCCATGCCAAAGCGCATGCGGTTTTCGAGCGAGCCGCCATAAGGCGCGGGCAGGTCGTTGGTCAGCGGCGACCAGAACTGGTCGAGCAGGTGGCCATAGGCCTCGAACTCGATGCCATCGAGCCCGGCTTCCTTTGCGCGCTGGGCCGCAGCGACATAGTCAGCGATGATCCGCTCCATGTCCCAGTCCTCGATCCGCTTGGGAAACGCGCGGTGGGCCGGTTCGCGTTCGAGCGAGGGGGTGACAACGGGCAGCCAGTCGGCCTTGTCCCAGCGCGTGCGGCGCCCGAGGTGGGAAAGCTGGATCATGATCGCCGCGCCCGCCTCGTGGACGCCATCGGCCATCTCGCGCAGCCAGGGGACGATCTCGTCCTTCCACATCAGGAGGTTGGAAAAGACCGGCGGGCTGTCGAGCGAAGTCGAGGCCGATCCGGCCGTCATCGTCAGGGCGATCCCGGCCCGCGCGCGTTCGATATGATAGGCCGCATAGCGCCGCGTCGGAATCCCGTCTTCCGAATAGGCCGGTTCGTGCGCCGTCGTAATAATGCGATTGCGCAAGGTGAGATGTTTGATCGTATAGGGTTGAAGCAGAGGATCGGTCGACATGGGTGCGCCTTTGCTGGGTTTCACCCTGAACACCACATATGTTCACATGCGTCAAGGATATGGTCATGGTTGTACAATCGGAAGAAGCGGAACCCGTCCGCAAAGCCGCCCGGACAAGGCGGACGGAGGCGGCCGCCAAACCCGATTCGCGTGATGGGGCCAATCGCGGCTCGCGCGAGCTGTGGCTCGATGCGGCCTGCGAACTCCTGCTCGATCAGGGCGTTGCCGCGGTGATGATCCAGCCGCTGTCCAAGCGGCTCAAGCTCTCGCGCACGAGCTTCTACTGGTTCTTCGAAGACCGCGAGGAGCTGCTCGACGCGGTTCTCGAACGCTGGCGCGACCGCAACACCGGCTCGATTCGCGAACGCTCGTCGGCCTATGCCGAGACCATCGGCGAGGCCACGCTCAACCTGTTCGACTGCTGGCTCGATCCCGAGCTGTTCGATACCCGCTTCGAATTCGCGGTGCGCAGCTGGGCGCTCCAGAGCGAGGAGGTGGCCGCCGAGATCAAGGCCGCCGACCAGCAGCGGCTCGAAGCGATCACCGCGATGTTCACCCGCTTCGGCTATCCCCTCGCCGAGGCCGATGCCCGCGCGCGCACCGTCTACCTGACGCAGATCGGCTATATCAGCATGCAGACGGTCGAGGCGCCCGACGTGCGCATGCCGCGCGTGGCCCACTATGTCGAAATCTTCACCGGCAAGCCCGCCCAGCCGCGTGAACTCGCGCGGTTCTTTGCCCGGCACCACTATTCCTGAGCCCGCCGGAAAGGCCTTTGCGCGAAGGCCTGCGACAGACACGAAAAACCCCGATGCGCCACCAAGGCCCATCGGGGTTTTTCGTTTTTGTCTGCAAGGCCCCTGCGTGCGGCCTGCGCCACACGCCGGGGCCATCACATCAGTGCGCGGTCTTCTGGTCGGGCAGCGCATAGGCGATGATGTAATCGCCGATTTTGGTGCCGAACGAGCCATGACCGCCCGCCGCCGTCACCACGAACTGCTTTCCGTTCACGGCATAGGTCATCGGGGTCGACTGGCCGCCCGCAGGCAGGCGGGATTCCCACAGCATCTTGCCGGTGGTCACGTCGAAGCCGCGGATGAAGTTGTCCTGCGTCGCCGTGAGGAACGAGACGCCGCCCGCCGTGGTGATCGTGCCACCAAGCATCGGCACGCCGATCCTGAGCGGCAGGGGAACGCCGTTGTCACGGGTGGTGCCCACGCGGTGCTTCCAGATGACCTTGTTGGTCTTCAGGTCGATCCCCGTCACATAGCCCCAGGGCGGCTGCATGCAGGGCAGGCCGAGCGGCGAGAGGAACGCATTGAGTTCCACGCCATAGGGCGAGCCATACATCGGCTGGACGCCCGTTTCCGTACCCGCCGGGTGCGAATTGTTGGGCTGGGCCGGGTTGCCCGGGCCACGCGGGATCAGGCGCGAGACGAACGGAATGTTCATCGGGTTGGCGACAGCAAGCTGGCGCCTGGGGTCGATCGAGATGCCGCCCCATTCGAACATGCCCAGATTGCCGGGGAACACCAGCGTGCCCTGAAGCGAGGGCGGCGTGAACGGACCATCATAGCGCAGGCGCTTGAACATGATCCGGCAGGCCATCTGGTCGAACATCGTGGCGCCCCACATGTTCGCGTCGGTCAGGTTCTCGGCCGGACGCAGCGTCAGCTCGGAGAACGGCTGGGTCTTCGACAGCCATTCACCCGGCGCGCCACCCTGCGGCACGGCGCGTTCGGGCGCCGGGACGATCGGCTTGCCCGTGCGGCGGTCGAGCACGAAGATGTTGCCGGTCTTGGCCGGGGCATAGATCGCCGGGACGATGCCGTGGGCGGTCTGGATGTCGGCCAGCGTGGGCTGCGAGGGAACGTCCATGTCCCACAGGTCGTGGTGCACGGTCTGGTAGTTCCACACGCGCTTGCCCGTGGCGATGTCGAGCGCGACCAGCGAGGTCGCATAGCGCTCGTTCAGGGCCGAACGGTTGCCGCCGAAGATATCGGGCGAGGACACGCCCATCGGCATGTAGACAAGGCCCAGCTTTTCGTCGGCCGAGGCCGTGATCCACGAGTTGGGCGAGTTGCGGGTATAGGTTTCGTTCGGACCGGGGATGCGGTTTTCATCCCTTGCGCCCGAATCCCACGCCCAGACCAGACGGCCGGTGTAGACATCGTAGCCCCGCACCACGCCCGAGGGTTCGTTGGTTGAGTAGTTGTCGATGACCGCGCCGTTGACGATGATCATGTTCCGGGTGACGACCGGCGGCGAGGTCACTTCATAGAAGCCGCCCCGCACCAGATTGATCTGCTTGTTGAGATCGATCGTGCCGTTGGC
The DNA here is from genome assembly GCA_015661825.1 of Novosphingobium capsulatum. GTDB lineage: Bacteria > Pseudomonadota > Alphaproteobacteria > Sphingomonadales > Sphingomonadaceae > Novosphingobium > Novosphingobium pituita. The sequence continues at coordinate 14,074 of DQVI01000065.1, read as the reverse complement.
GCCAAAGCTGTGGCACAGCTTGCCGGTCAGCGCGTCGAGGGCGATCACGCGGCCATCGTTGGTCGGCAGGATCACGCGCTTTGCACACTCGGCAGGCGCGGGCTTGCCCGTGGTGTCGAGAGCATTGGCGACGTTTTCGTGATACGACAGGCCCCGGCAGGTCAGGTGCTGGAAGCTGTTGTCGTCGACCAGCTTGGGATCGAACTTCCACACCTGCTTGCCGGTGGCGGCATCAAGCGCGAAAGCGATCTGGTGGGCCGAGCACAGGTAGACCAGATTGCCGACCTTGATCGGGGTCACCTCGAACGTGGATTCGACCGGATCGGCCTTGCCCAGCGCGGGCAGGTCGCCGGTGCGGAAGGTCCAGGCAACCTTGAGGTTCGAGACATTGTCGGGGCTGATCTGGGTCAGCGGCGAGAAGCGCAGGCCGGCATTGGTGCGGCCATAGGCGGCCCAGTCCTCGGGCGAGATGCCGTCGGCCAGATCGACTGCGCCCGGCGCGCCCGGCAGGCTGCCATTGATCGAAACGCGGTCGGCAGTCAAAGAGCAGGCCAGCGTGCCCACCGCAGCAACCAGCGCGACCACCAGCGGCCAGCGCATCGGCGCACGGCCCGCCGCATGGGCGCGCACGACCCAGGGCAGCAGCAGCACGATGCCAAGCGGAACGAGCACGTCACCACGCGGGGCAAGGCGCCAGAAATCGATGCCCGCTTCGCCGATCGCCCAGGCCATCGTGCCCAGGATCACGGCGGCAAACAGCGGATAGGCCCACTTGCACGAACGCCAGAGCAGCACGGCATTGACCAGCAGCACGACGCCGGTGATCACGTAATAGGCCGAGCCGCCCAGCGCGACCAGCCAGCCACCGCCCAGAACGAGCGGAATGGCGACAAGCAGGACCAGTATCGATGCCAGCCTGAGGGGAAGACCCGCGCCCTTTCCTGGGAGAGGGTCCTGAATTGTGGGGGAGGACATTTTAATTACCCCTTGCTTCCATTAGAATTAATAAAATCCCCTCCCCGAGATTTTAGAGACCGACCCGAAATTCGCCGAGGAGGCGAATTTCGGTCCGGTACCGAACCCATCCGAAACGATAGCTTCGGATCAGATACTTACAGCGCGAAAGAACTCTTCATCCCAAGGATCACGACGTCCTTGTTGGTGTGGTATCCGCCGGGATTGACGATGTACTGGATGTTGGGCTTGAGCATCACGCCGGGGTAGATGTGGACCCCGTAGTAGAACTCGGTCAGGTACTCCGCGTCGGCATGGCGCCCGGTCGGCGAAGCCAGTTGCTCGCCATAGGCCGCCCGGCCGTTCACATTGGTGCGGCCGATCGCCCAGCCCAGTTCATCGTGCGGACGGGCCGCGAACGGCGCCGACCAGAGCAACCCGGCCGTCAGCTGGTTGTCGGTGCGCGCGGTGCGGCGGTCGGTCTGGGTCAGGTTGAACTGCACGCTCACGCCACGGGTCACCATCGCGCCGGTCAGCGGGTCCCGGGTGTAGGAACCGGTGATCTGCTGGCGGATGGCGATGTAGCCACCATAGCGGCCCCGACGCGCCATCGGGTCGATGTCACGCGCGCCGACAGGCTGGCCGTCGACACCCAGCAGCACGTCATCGGCGCGCTGCGAGTTGTACCAGGCACCGATCTTGTAGACACCGGGCAGCCCGCGCGAACCCAGACGCGGGGTCCAGCCCGCTTCGACCGGGACCGTCACGCCATCGGCGCCACCGTGGTTGAAGGCGAAATTGTTGTCGAGGCTGTGACGATTGGCCTCGAACACGGCGGCCTTCACGTACCACGACTTGTGCTTGTAGTTGGCGACCAGCGCCCACTGGCTGATCGGCCAGTTGTACCAGTAATCGCCCACGAGGTTGCCGACAGCCGCGCCGCAGAAGCTCAGGTTCTGGAACTCGCAGCCCATCTGCTCGAAGTCCGAGCCCATGGTCATGCGGCCGATCTTCACATCGAGCGAGGCGCCGATCTGCTGCTGGTAATAGGCTTCGGTCACGCGCCAGGTCTGGCCGCGTCCCCAGACTTCCTGCACCAGCTGAAGGGTTTCGAGACCGGCCTTGTCCCCCAGATTGGGGCCATGGCGATAGGTGATCTTGCCGTGGAACGAACCGCCGTGGATCCCCGCGATCTTGTCCATGTCGAGATCGGTGCCGAGCACCAGCTGGCCGACCGCAGTGGCATCCTTGCGCGCACCGCCCGCGACATTGGCGGCAAATTCGTTGCCATAGGCGACCGTCAGGCCGACGCCGGCATCATCGAGCTTTTCGCGCAGGCCGCCCCAGTCGCCCAGAATGCCATCATAGGTCTTGCGGACCGGGCCATCGGGCAGCGACGTGACAGCAGGCTCTCTCCCACCAGAAACCGGTTCGGCCGAAGGTGCCACGACGGGGCTGGCCGCATCAGCGGCAGGCGCATCGGCCCAGGCCGCGCCGGGCAGCATGAGTGTGGTGGCAATGACAGCGCAAACCGACCCTGCAAAATGATTCATCTTTTTCATTTTTCACCATCATGTCTGTTTATGTTATTGATCACGCTGGCGTTTCTGGATCTTGCAGATCCCCCTGCGCCAGCCTCCCATCTTGCCTTCAGACGCATCCGGGGGCGGTTCTGGCGAACCCTCGCACCGCCCGAATGCCCCGTTTGGGGTCAACAGCCCCACAGCCTCGTGCCCGCGCATCGACCAGTCTGGAAAAGCGTGGTCGACATGAGACCAATCCGCCCGGTCACGAGCGGCCCATGTCGCCGGAAAGCCCATCCCCTGCCCGCTCCCGCCCCGGAAAAACGCCCGGAACCGGGAAAGTCGAACATGTCAGCCTCAGGTTCGTTGCCCGTTCTCCCAAATTGCCCATTGTCGGAGTTTATCGACACAATTCTAGACAACGCTGTCAGTCATGACCGAACAAAGGGGGGTGAGACAACTTGTCACGTTGTGCAGACCCCCTCGTTCCGGCAAGACCGGACATGCTGCCGAGAACCACGTTTTTCGATAGTTCCGTTGAGCTGTCCTGCCGCTAGCATCTAAAATTCGGCAGATCACGGCAACCGCATAGGTATGCCTTATGGCTGCATACGAATTTTCTCCCTTTTTATTGACTGCGCTGCCATACATGATTCCGGCACCGGTTTCAGTCCGACTATTGAACCAGACTGCTCACCGGGTGTCCAGCCCCGAACCGTTCCCGGCTGTGCGACACCTGTCGCCACCGGACATGCGCTCTTTCGCGTCAACGGGCTTTCCCGCCGCGCCATCTGCATTATGAAATGGAGCCATGCGCAAACCCGCCCTGTCCGGCTTCATCGCCGCTTCGCTCTGCCTGTCGTCCCCGGCCCATGCCTGGGGGCCCATCGGCCATCGCATCACCGGCGCCATCGCCGACGAGAACCTGAGCGGCCTGGCCCGCGCGCGGGTGCGCCTGCTGCTGGGCAATGAAGACCTCGCCCAGGCCGCCACCTGGCCCGACGACATGCGCTCGGCCCCCGATCCGTTCTGGCAGAAGACCGCCAGCCCCTGGCACTATGTCACGGTCAAGGGCGACGACTACCAGACTTCGGACGCCCCGCCCGCGGGCGACGCGGTCACCGCGCTGGCGCATTTTTCCGCCGTGCTGCGCGATCCCAAGGCCTCGCCCGACGAACAGCGCATGGCGCTGCGCTTCGTGGTTCACATCGTGGGCGACCTGCACCAGCCGCTCCATGCCGGCGCGGGCGATGATCGGGGGGGCAATACCGTCTCGGTCAGCTGGTTCGGCAAACCGACCAATCTGCATTCGGTCTGGGATTCGGCGCTGATCGAACAGCGTGGGCTGTCCTATTCCGAATATGCGCACTGGCTGTCCCGCGCGATCACCCCGCAGGAGGTGATCGCCTGGAACCAGACCGACCCGAACGTGTGGATTCACGAGAGCGTGGCCCTGCGCAAGACGATCTACCCCACCGACCCGGCGCTGAGCTGGGACTATGCCTACCAGCATCGCGGGGAAGTCGATCAAAGGCTCGAACAGGCCGGGGTACGTATCGCGGCAACGCTCAACCGGATCTTTGAAAGCGCGCCCCCGCCCCGTCCCTGAGGACGCACCGGATCGGGGCACGGAACAAGCCGGAGCTTATGCAGGTCCGGCCTGTTTCCCGTTCGGGGCAGCAGGCGGCGCCGCCGGAAGGGGCGCGACGGCCTCGATCTCGACCCGGCGGTTCTTCGCGCGCGCGTCGGGATCGTCGGTGCCGTCGCGGCGGCGGTTGGGCACCAGCGGGCTGGCCTCGCCCATGGCAACAATCGTGATCCGCGCCGGGTTCACCCCCTTTGCGATCAGATAGGCCCGCGCCGCAAGGGCGCGCTGGCGCGAAGAGGCCAGATTTGCGCTGTCGGTGCCATGGGAATCGCTGTGCCCCCAGATCGTGACCGGGCCCCCGGCCTGAAACGTCGGATCGCCCAGCAGGCCATCGATCAGCGCCCGGCCGGCATCGTCGAGCCGGGCACCCTTGGCCGGCCAGGGCACGACGAGATGCACCGGCAGCAGCACCGGGGCCTGCGTCGGCCCCACGTCGACCTCGGGGCGGATGATCGACTTTTTCGGTTCAGGCGCCGGTTCGCCTGAAGCAGACTGACCGGCAGCAGAACTGGCCCCGCCCTCGCCTTCCCCCTGCCCGTCATCGGCCTGATCCGAAGCCTGCGGGGAGGCATCCTGACCGGGCTTGTCCGGGCCGGGTCTGTTGCAGCCGCCCAGCGTGGCCAGAAGAACCGAAAACGCGATGATCGACGCGCGTCTCACGACATCACCTCCCTTTGCTCATTCCTGTTCCTGACAGCGCCACGCGCGGCTTCGGGTTCCTCGTGGCGCGAGGGGCCATAGGAAATGATCGTGTCGCCCGCCTGCGGCGTGGGGCGCGAGGCATGGGTGAAGAACACGATCCGCCCGTCCTTGCGCAGCACGAACAGCATGTCGCCCTGATCGGGCAGCGCGGCCTGCGCATCGGCAAAGTCGAACTGGTCGCTCAACCGTGTCTTGCGGAAGGTCCAGCCCAGACGCTCGCGTTCGAGAATCTCGCCCACTCCGGCGCCCGAGGCGAACATCGCGCGCCCGCGCAAGGCTTCGGGCAGGCTGCGATGATCCTCGTCGTCGCCCGAGCCGCCCAGCTGGTAGACCGCATCGCGCCCGAATTCGGGTGCGAACTCGCTGCACACGAGGGCGTTGTAGGCCTCGCTGTCGGTCGTGGCGACGAGCACCTGAAACTGGCCGAGTTCGAGGCGTTCCTCGGTCGCCTCGGCCAGAATTTCGCCATGGTAGGTGGCAATGCCCGCCTGACGCGCAAGCGAGAGGCGCGGCCAGCTGGTGTCGACGATCATCACCGGCACGTCGAGCTGGCGCAACTGGTCTGCCAGCGACAGGCTCCACGAAGTGCTGCCCACGATCAGCAACCCCTTGCGCGGCGCGCCCTGCACCCCCAGCCAGCGCGCAACGAAACGGATGCTGAAACCATGGGCAATGATCGTGGCGACCACCACCGAGAACGAAAGCGCCACCAGAATGCTGCCGTCGCCATAGCCGAGCTGGTCGAGCCGCAACGCGAAAAGCCCCGAGATCGCCACGGCCACGACCCCGCGCGGCGCGATCCACGCCACCAGCAGGCGCTCGTTCCAGGGGATCTTGCTGAAGGCCAGGCTGACCAGCACCGTGGCCGGACGCACGAGGAACAGCACCGCCAGAAGATAGGCCAGAAAGCGCCACTCGAAATGGCGCAGAACCCCGAAATCGAGCGAGGCCGAAAGCAGCACGAACACGCCCGAAATGAGCAGGACCGTGATGTTCTCCTTGAACGGATGAATGTCGCGCAGGCTGTCGAGGCGCATGTTGGCAATCGCCACGCCCATCACCGTCACGGCCAGAAGGCCAGTTTCCTGCTCGATGAGATTGGAGAGCACAAACGTGCCCACAACCGCCACCAGCAGGACCGGTGCCTTGAGATATTCGGGCACATGGCCGCGCGGGAAAGCCCAGGCGATTGCCAGCGCCGCCAGATAGCCCATGAGCCCGGCCACCACCGCCGCCGCCAGCAGCGATCCGACGACAGCAATCACCGTCGCCCCCTCGCCCGTGCGGCGCAGACATTCATAGGTGACCACCGCGCACAGCGCGCCGATGGGATCGTTGACGATGGCCTCCCACTTGAGGATCGTGCGCGGGCGCGCGGCCACATTGCTCTGGCGCAGCAGCGGGATCACCACCGTGGGCCCGGTGACCACCAGAATGCCCGCAAACAGCGTGGCCACCGGCCAGACCAGCCCGGCGATATAATAGCACGCCAGCGTGCCCAGCCCCCAGCCGACCGGAATGCCGATCAGCATCAGGCGCGTCACCGCGCCTTCGGTCTTGCGCAACTCGCGGAAATTGAGGCTGAGCCCCCCTTCAAAGAGGATCAGCGCCACCGCGATGGAGATCATCGGCTTGAGCATGGCGCCAAATGTCTGGTCGGGAATGATCAGCCCGGTGACCGGCCCGGCGACAACGCCCGCCACGAGCATGAGGGCGATAGCCGGCCATCCGGTGCGCCACGCAATCCACTGCGCGCCGATACCAAGAATGCCGATCAGAGCGAAAACAAGAGCCTGTTGCTGCATGACCTTCAGAAAAAACGAGGAGCACCTGCTTGTCCCAACGCAGCGCGCCGCATTTCTATCCCGGCCCCCTGTGCCTGCGCGGTTTGCGCCCGACGATGCCCCCGGAATCAGACAAGGAGAGGCACCGCCAGAGCGCCTCTCCTTGCAGGATCATCCCGAGGGTATCGGCCTGGGGATCGAAAACACAGGCCGGACGGACCTTACCGGGCCCTGGAAACCGCATCGACGAGCGTATCGTCGACCTTTCCGGGATCGACCGAGAGGATCACGGTCGCCTTCTGCTCGCCCAGCCCCGGCTGGTAATGCTCGCGCCACGAAAGCGTGTCGCCATAGGTCGCGCCGAACTGGCTGTCATAATCGACATAGAGCTGTTCCGAGCGGGTCACGACCGAAGGATCGATCAGCACCGCCGCCACGATCTCGTCCCACAGCGGGAAACCCGGCTCGAACCCGGAAACCACCTGCCTGATCCCGGCCGGGGCCACCTTGGCCACGCGTGCGAGCAGGTCGGGGGTCAACTGGGTTGCGGTCGAGGGATCGACGGGAACCACGGTGATCGACTTCCACGGCGCGTGCGAGGTGATGCTGGCTGATTCAGGATCGAAGCGGATGTTGAATTCGCGGCGGGGCGAATTGGCAAATTCGCGCGCAAAGTCGGCAGCCGAGCGGTTGTCGAGCACCTGCCGGGGATTGAAGCTGCCGCCCATGTAGATCAGCCCCTTGGCAAGGCTGGCGAACTCCGGGTCGAGGCGCTGGGCCAGCGCAAGGTTGGTCATCGGCCCGCCCTCGACGATCGTGATCTGGCCCGGATACTTGTGAACCATACGGATCATGAAGTTGGCCGCCGCCTCGGCCAGAACATGGCCCTTGGGCGCGCCGCCGGGAATGTCGCTGACATCCTGCGGGGTGCGATAGGGCGGGGTCGATTGCTGGGTGGGCTCCACCCACTCCTTCATCCACACGCCCTTCCACGTCAGCTTGCCATAGAGGGTTTCCCAGCGCCGGGTCTTTTCCTCGGTGTTGAGCAGCGGATAGAGCGCGCCCTGGGCCACGGGAACCTTGTCCTTGCCCATCAACTCCAGCATGCGCAACTGCATCGCCGCGCCGCGCGTCGCCCAGATGTTGCCGCTCACGCTCGTCACCCCGACCACGTCGATCTTCGGCGAGGCCAGCAGCGCGATGTGCATCAGCGAGGTGCCTTCGTCATCGATGATGACCATCTGGCGCGCGTTCGCCTGTTCCGCCTTGGCAGGAGCAGTCTTGCCCGTCTCTTTCTGGGCCGGAGCCGGCGTCCGGGCCTGAGCCTGGCCCATCGCGGCCAGAGCGCCAAGGGCAAGGAAACCGGCCCGAAGGCGGCGGGAAAAGGTGGGGGAGGAAGAGGCGGGGGACGAATAGGTCAAGGGCTGTTCCGCTCGTTGGACGGGAGACCTGCCACCAAAAGCGCATGCCCGAACGGAGGGAAACCGGGCATGCCGGCAGGCCGGGGAAGAAAAAACGGGGCACCGGATCACCGGCGCCCCGCAGACTATCAGAAGTGGAAGCTGATTTCGCCGCCGAAGATGCGCGGTTCGTTCAGCATCGCGGTCAGGTTGTTGAAGTCGATCGCGCCCACGATCCGCACCTGGTTGGTGATGTTGCGGGCAAAGGCGGCCACTTCATAGCCACGCGCCTTGTCGCGATAGCCGACGCGCAGACCGCCTTCGACCGAGGCCTTCCCGGTGAATTCAACCGCCTGATAGAGGAAGAAATTCACCTTCGAGCGATAGGCCCAGTCGGTATAGGCGAAGACTTCGGTGGTTTCGGTCAGCGGCACGGCATAGCTGAGCGTCGCATTGCCGATCCAGCGCGGCGCCTGGGGCAGACGGTTGCCGTCGATCGAGGCCAGCCGCGTTCCATTGACCGAGACCAGCGGATCGAGGACCGTGCAGTTGCTGCCGCACGGGGCGACAAACAGGTTCTTGTCGCGCAGCTGGGTGAAGTTGTAGCTGCCGCCCAGCGTGAGCTGAAGATGCTCGATCGGGGTCGCCGTCAGTTCGGTTTCCACGCCATAGCCGATGGCCTTGCGCGCATTCATGAGCTGGGTGACGTTCGAGCCCCCGCCCACGGCGGTCAGCTGGATGTTGTGCGTGTTCGAGAAATAGGCGTCGATCGAGAAGTTGAACAGGCCGGGCTGTTCGCTCTTGAAGCCGATTTCATACGAAGTCGTCGTCTGCGGACGGGCCACCGTGGCGACACCCGACTGGGTATCGTTCTTGAGCGCCGCCCCCAGATAGCCCGAAGCCACGCGGCCATAGACGCTGCTCGACGACGAGATCTTGTAGGTGGCGCTGCCATCCCACGACCAGTTGGAACCCGCGACATGACCGGTCGACACGCCGATGCCCGGACCGCGCGCGTTGATGTCTGCGCCATCGACGAGGATGCTGTGACGGCGATCATGCGACCAGCGCACGCCCGCGCGCAGGATCAGCGAGCTGGTCGGCGTATATTCGCCCGAACCGAAGAACGCATAAGTCTCGTTGTCGAGATGCATAACGCTGGTCGGCGCATAGACGTTCGCGTTGTTCCACGAGCCGCTGCCATTGTCGAGGTTCTGGTTGAAGTAGTAGGCCCCGGCCTGGAAGCTGACATCGCCGAACTTTTCAGAGGCGAAGCGCACTTCCTGCGAGAATTCCTTGGGCGAGGTATCGCCACCGGTCTGGACCTGGAACGGCACGGCGCCCGGATAGGACCCGTCGATGTCGCCACGCGAGAACACGTCGGCGCGTTCCCAGGCCGTGATCGAGTAGAGGGTGCCGACGCCGCCGAAGGCATAGCTGCCCTGAAGGTTGATGCCCCAGCTGTCGAGCGACTGCGGGTTGTCGCCGTTCTGGGCGGTGTGGCCGATGTCGTAGCCCGGAACCAGATCGTTGGTGCCCTTCTGGATCGCGTTGCCGCGGAACAGGCGCGCGGTGCCGCGCAGCGAACGGCCATGGACGTTCAGCAGGAGGTCGAGCGGGCCGTTCTCGTATTCGAGCATGAAGCGACCGGCAAAGTCGCGATAGCCTTCGAAGTTCTTCGAATTGATCGTCTGCGTATAGTCGTTCTTGACCCAGTTGTCGCGACGCTGAAGCAGGCCGGCCACGCGGAAGCGCAAGTGGTCGGTGATCGGCGCGCCGATGGCGGCCTCGATGTTGGCGGTGTTGAAGCTGCCCCACGAGGCGCTGATATGGCCGTTGAGGTCTTCGGTCGGGCGCTTGGAGGTCAGCTTGACCACACCGGCCGGCGTGTTGCGACCAAACAGCGTGCCCTGCGGGCCCTTGAGCACTTCGACGTTTTCAAGGTCGAAGACCGGGAAGGCCTTGAGCATCGGGCTTTCGAGCGCGACGTTGTCGTAGACGACCGAAACCGGCTGGGCCGCGTCGGCGCTGAAGTCGGTGTTGCCAAGGCCACGGATGTAGAAGCGCGGGAAGGTGCGGCCAAACGAGGATTCGATCTGGAGGCTGGGCACGCGCGAGGCGAGGAAGCGAATGTCCTGACCGCTCGAATTGAGCACGTCGAGCTTCTCGCCCGAGAGCGACGAGACCGCGATGGGAACATTGATCGCGCGCTCGGAACGGCGCGTGGCGGTCACGACGATGCCGCCGCCCGTGCTGGCATCGCTCGCAGCTTCCGTTGCCGGGGCATCAGCCTGGGCAGCGGCTTCTTCGGCAAAAGCCGGAACGGAAACGGCAGACATGATGGCGATGGCCGAGACGGTCATCGGCCATCGCAGATTCGTAAGTTTCACAGACCCCCCTGAAGGTGCTTGTCGTTTCTTGGAAGGGGGCGCTCATAGAGACAATGTTGTGTTGCAGCAAATACAAGATTCACAACAGAGTGCGACAAAAATTCGCACACCCCACCCTTCCGGACAGCCGCTATCCGGCGCACCTGCACCAGGAATCGCTTCATTCCGGCCCAGCCTTGCGTGAAATTATCGAAAAGCCCGTTATTTTAATATTTTTCTACAAATCGCCCTGCTCGACCACCGGATCGCAGGCATCGCCACGATAAAAACAGTGGGTCGCCCGGACAAAAAAAGAGGCCGGGGCGCCGCAATGTCGCCCCGGCCTCCATCCCGATTGCCGTCAGATCAGAAATCGGCCTTGATCGTTCCGAATGCCGAACGCGGCATCCCCAGGATCATCGACTGATAGGTATAGGCTTCGGCCCCGCTCATCGGGTTGCCGACTTCGCCCATCGTGGCGACATAGGTCTTGTTGGTGACGTTGTTCAGGTTGAACGACAGGGTCAGGCCCTTGAACACCTGGGCAAACGTCTCGCCATCGGAGGGCTTGCGGATGTGCCACTGCACGCCAAGGTTGGTCATCCAGTAGCCGGGGACGCGATATTGGCCCTGATAGTCGTAGTTGCGCCAGCCGGTGCGGCTCTCGTCGACATAGAAGCTGAGCTTGCCGATGTCGTAGCCCACGCGCGCCTTGTACATCAGGCGCGGATAGTTGACGACCTGCTTGCCCTTGATCTGGTGCACGCCGTTCTGGTCGACGATGTTGTCGTTGTAGACGCCGTGGTTGTAGCTGATGCTGTTGGTGATCGACAGGCCGGTGAGCGGACGGACCGACAGCAGGCCTTCCACGCCGTTCATCGTCACGCCGCCCACGTTCGCGACGGTCGAGACCGGGTTGATCGACGAACCCGAAGTGATCTGCTGGAGACGGTTCGAGAAGTCGGTGTGATAGGCATAGATCGACACGTCGAACAGCTTCGAGCCATAGCGATAGCCGACCGCATAAGTCCAGTCGGTCTCGGGCTTGATCGAACCGCTCATCTGGTCGAACGCGGCCTGCGTCACCGCAAACGGCGAAGACGACAGCTTGAAGCCCGACTGCGCATAAGTGCGCGCGTTCTTCGAGATGTCGAAGAACAGTTCATGATGGCCTAGGAACGTCCAGTCCGCGCCGAAGTGCGGCAGGAACGCCTCGGCCGTGGTCAGGCTGACCCCGCTCGCGATATTGCCGATGGCGCCATAATAGCCCTGGTTCAGATAGCCCTTGTCCACGCTCGTCGTGCTCAGGATCGACTTGAAACCGGCGTGCAGCGTCAGGTTGTGCACGGGATGATAGTCATCCTGCACAAAGGCGGTGAACGTGTTGGTATTGTAGGTCTGGTCGAAGATGTTGGCGAACGGATTGACGAAGCGGTCGAGAGGGTTGAGCACCCCGCCCTGGATCACCCCGTTGACCACCGCCGGCAGGGCATAGGCGTTCATCGGCGAGCGGTAATGGTTGTTTTCATACCAGACGCCCATGCCCAGATGGTGCTTGGCGACATCATAGGACACGCGCGAAACGACGCCGAAACGACGGATCGAGGGTTCCTTGACCAGTTCGCTCAGCAGCGAGCCGCCCGGCGAACCGAAATAGGGCGAGGTCCAGGTCGTCTGCGATTCCTCGCCATGGCCATAGGCCGTCGTCACCCAGCGCAGGCGGTCAGTCACCGCGATATCGGCCTTGAGGTAGCCCATCACGTCGCTCTGGTTGGTCGCGCCGTCATAGTAGGAGGCGTCGAGCGGCGCCTTGAGCTTTTCGTACCCGGCCGGGAAAATGCCCTGGGCGGCATTGTAGGCCGCGATGTACCCGCTGGCCTTGCCGTTGTAGTAATAGTCGATGTTGTTGCCCAGCGTGTTGAGAATATCAGGCGACATGTCCTGATAGACCAGCTCGTGGAGGTCGTTCCAGTTGAAGAAGGCGGTCAGCGAGCTGTCGCTGCCGAGCGGCTGGACGATCTTGAAATTGACCTGCTGCGCGGTCGAACCACCGCCGCTCTTCCACTTGTCCTGCGTGTTGCGCATGTAGGACGCATAGAACCGCGTGCCGGTGCTGTTGAGATCGCCGCTGTCGAGGCGCACGAACGTGTGGAAGTTCGAATAGCTGCCGAACCCTTGCGTGACGCTGGCGCCCATCACGTGGCTGGGGTCGAGGCTGGTATAGGTGAGCGCGCCGCCCAGGTTGTTGGTCGCCGCCACCGATTCCGCGCCCGCCGACTGGACCATGTCGACACCCGCGACATTTTCCGAAGTCACCGCCTGCATCGGGCTCAACCCGTTGTAGTTGCGATAGGTCATCTCGCCCAGCGGCATTTCGTCGAGCGTCATACCCACCGCGCGCTGGTCGAAGCCGTGGATGAAGATCTGGCTGGCCCAGGTGCTGATGCCCTGAGGGTCGGCCGACTGGAACGAAACGCCCGGCGAAACACTGATCGCCGCCATCGGGTTGGCCCCCGAAGGCAGGTCGTCGATCAGGACGCGGCCAATCGAAACTTTCGTGGCATGGACCGCCTTCCGGCCGAGGACGGAGATGACGACACCGCCATCGTCGGAAGCCTGTACCTCGGACGCCGCAGGAGAAGACTCAGACTGCGCAGCCCCGCCAGCATTGTCGGCAGCCATCGCCACCGTGGGGGCAACCGCCAAAGCGGCCAGGACGGCATAAGAAGCCTGCCAGCCCACGAGTACCTTTCGTACCATTTGCTTTCCCTCATGTTCTTTGCGCCCCAGTGCGGGCCGCAACCTCACCTTGGAATGATGCAATTCATTTCACATGTTATTTTGCACCACGCCCCAAAAACACAGGAAAACAATCCGGCAAACAAATATAAATATTTCTAATCATGGAGCAATCATCAGCTTATGGAATTCTCCATCAGGCTCCGCCCTCTCCGGCCAGCCCCCCTCAAAAACGGCCCGGAATGCAGCCATTGCGCTGGCAGCACGCACCGGCACGCTGATCACCTGGGTGGGCGGGGCCGGCCCCGGCGGGGATGAACTTGAAGATGCGATCGCGCTTTCCCTGTCCCGGGCGAGACGGCGACATCGCCCAAGTCATGCAAAGAAGGCCCGATCGTGTCCCCCGGCGTGGTGTAACTGGGGTCGGTTCCCACGTTATCCGGCGTCAGCCAGGGCCGTTCATGTTCCGGGCACGGCCGAGAGCATGACGACGGGATTGTCGTTCACCGGGGCCATGGTTTCAAGGGACATGTAGCGCCCGCACTGGACGGCCCATTCGTCGGACTGCTCCATGAGGATGGCGCCAAGTCCATCAGCGTGGCCAGTTTCGGGAGTTTTGGGCGCATCTGATCGGCTACGGAGCGCCATTGCAGGCTGGCGGCCTCGGGCGTGTCTTGAGCGAAGGCAGTGCCGATGAAAGCCGAGACGACACGGCGCCCGCTCTTGCCGGCGTGGGCCAGGGCATTGCGCATGAAGTAAAACCCGGCATCGCTGCCAGGAAGCGCAGAGCAGCTTGGAGACCGCCGCCTTGATGCCCTCATGGGCGTCGGAGATGACCAGCTTGACCCCGCGCAGGTCACTAGCCCGGCTTATTCATGAGCCCGCTGCACTGGGGCGTGCCGGGTTTGATGTGTCGGTGGCCGCGTGATCCGGGCGCGCGGTTTCGGCGGCGTTT
>DQVI01000055.1 GCA_015661825.1 Novosphingobium capsulatum | reverse complement strand
CGCTGACCGGCGCGGCGCCGGGCTTGTGCCAGTAGGCGGGGTGGGCGCTGCCCCCGGTTCCGGTATTGGCCGGATCGACGGCGAAACCGCCGCGCGCCTCGCCCCCGGCGGTGCGGGTGCCCGGCTCGACGGTGAGGGCGAAGACCGGGCGCGAGAGCCACTTCTTCAGCGCGGCCTGCACGTCTTGCGGGGTGAGCGCGGCCATCGCGGCCAGTTCCGTGCGATAATGGCCCGCATCGCCATTGTAGAGCAGCCCTTCGGCCAGCGTCGGCGCCTTGCCGCTGAAGCCGCCGGTGGTTTCCAGCTTGCGGATCTCGTCGCTGGCGGTGACGGTCGCCGCGCGGGCGAGTTCGTCGGCGGTGGGGCCCTGTTCGATCAGGCGGGCGATCTGCGCATCGAGCGCGGCGCCGACCTTGGCCACGTCCTGACCGGGCTTGACGTCGGCCTGAACGATGAACTGGCCGCCCTGGGCGAAGATATCGGCCTCCGCGCCTGCTGCCACGGCGAGCTGCTGGTCGCGCACGAGGCTGTCGTTCAGGCGCGAGCTGGACAGGCCGCCCAGAATCGCCGCGCCGATCTGCAAGGGCAGGTAGTCGGGATTGTCGAGGCCGGGGACCGCCCACATCCGGTAGATGCGCGGCGTGGCGATCTGGTCCTTGATCGTCTTGGTGACCGGGGCGGGCAGGGTGGGCACGGGCACGGCGACCGGCTGGACCTTGGGCCCGGCGGGAATGGCGCCGAACCACTTGGTCACCTTGGCCTTTGCCGTGGCAAGGTCGATATCGCCCGCCAGCACGAGAATGGCATTGTTGGGGCCATAGTGGTCGGTGAACCAGGCCTTCACGTCGGCCAGGCTCGCCCCGTCGAGGTCGGCCATCGAGCCGATCGTGCTGTGGTGATAGGGGTGGCCGACCGGATAGAGGTTTTCGAGCTGTTCGTACTGGACGATGCCGAAGGGTTCGTTGTCGCCCTGACGCTTCTCGTTCTGGACGACCGAGCGCTGGTTATCGAGGGTTTCCTGGGTGACGGCGCCCAGCAGGTAGCCCATGCGGTCGGATTCGAGCATCAGGAAACGGTCGAGCGCGGCGGTGGGGACCGTCTCGAAATAGTTGGTGCGGTCGAACCAGGTCGTGCCGTTGTAGTCGGTCGCGCCCGCATTTTGCAGCGGGGCGAAGAAATCGCCCTTGTTGTGTTCCGAGCCGTTGAACATCAGGTGCTCGAACAGGTGGGCAAAGCCGGTCTTGCCCTTGGGCTCGTTCTTGGAGCCGACCGCATACCAGACCGAGAGCGCCACCACGGGCGCTTTGCGGTCGGTGTGGACGAGGACGCGCAGGCCATTGGGCAGGGTGAAGGCCTCATAGGGGATGTTCACCGATTTCACGAGGTCGGCCAAAGGCGCCGGGGCGGGTTCTGGCGCGGTGGTTGCGGCAGGTGTTGCGGCAAGCACCGTGGCCGGGGCCAGCCCGGCCAGCGACAGGGCCAAAATCGAGGCGGACATCGAGGCGGGCATCGATGTCGACAGGGGGCGCTGCTTCAAGAGGACATTCCTCGCATGGTTACTTTCTGATGTCTCTTGTCCATGGGCAAAACCCCCGTGTCAAAGCCGAACTGCAAGGGAACTGGTTAAGAGTGCAACCAGTGGCAAATTTTTTGTCGCTTGTTTTGACATGACTCCTTGTGTTGCTCAAAAGCAACACTACTTTGGACCTGTCAGCACAGCGAGAGATCCATGAACCTCGAAAAATTCACCGATCGTGCCAAGGGCTTTTTGCAGGCAGCACAAACGCTTGCGATCCGCCTGAGCCACCAGCGCATTACCCCCGAACACGTCCTCAAGGCCCTTCTGGAAGATCAGGAAGGCATGGCCAGCGGGCTGATCCAGCGTGCCGGCGGCAACCCCGCCACGGCGCTCGCACAGGTCGATCAGGCGCTGGGCAAGATCCCGGCGGTCTCGGGCTCGGGCGCGCAGGCTTCGCCGGGGCTCGACAACGACACCGTGCGCCTGCTCGACCAGGCCGAACAGATCGCCACCAAGAGCGGCGACAGCTTCGTGACTGTCGAGCGGCTGCTGCTCGCCCTGACGCTGGCGGGCACGACGCCTGCCGGGCAGGCGCTCAAGGCTGCCAACGTGACGGCGCAGGCGCTCGAAGCGGCGATTGCCGCGCTGCGCGGCGGGCGCAATGCCGACAGCGCGGGCGCGGAAAACGCCTATGACGCGATGAAGAAGTATGCCCGCGACCTGACCGAGGCGGCCCGCGAGGGCAAGCTCGATCCGGTGATCGGCCGCGACGAGGAAATCCGCCGCACCGTCCAGATCCTGGCCCGGCGCACCAAGAACAACCCCGCGCTGATCGGTGAACCGGGCGTGGGCAAGACCGCGATTGCCGAAGGCCTCGCGCTGCGCATCGCCAATGGCGACGTGCCCGACAGCCTCAAGCACCGCCGCCTGATGGCGCTCGACATGGGCGCGCTGATCGCGGGGGCGAAGTATCGCGGCGAGTTCGAGGAACGCCTCAAGGCCGTGCTCGACGAAGTGAAGGGCGCGGAAGGCGAGATCATCCTGTTCATCGACGAGATGCACACCCTGATCGGGGCGGGCAAGACCGATGGCGCGATGGATGCTTCCAACCTGCTCAAGCCTGCCCTTGCGCGCGGCGAGCTGCACTGCATCGGCGCGACCACGCTCGACGAATACCAGAAGTACGTGGAAAAGGACCCCGCGCTCCAGCGGCGGTTCCAGCCCGTCTTCGTGGGCGAGCCGACGGTCGAGGACACGATCTCGATCCTGCGCGGGATCAAGGACAAGTACGAGGTTCACCACGGCGTGCGCATTGCCGATGCCGCGATCGTGGCCGCCGCGACCCTGTCCAACCGCTACATCGCCGACCGCTTCCTGCCCGACAAGGCCATCGACCTCATGGACGAGGCCGCCAGCCGCATCCGCATGGAAGTGGAAAGCAAGCCCGAGGAGATCGAGAACCTCGACCGCCGGATCATCCAGCTCAAGATCGAGGAAATGGCGCTTGCCAAGGAAACCGACGCGGCCAGCCGCGACCGGCTCACCGCCTTGCGCGAGGAACTGGCCAATCTCGAACAGCAGTCGGCCGAACTGACCACCCGCTGGCAGAACGAGCGCGACAAGATCGCCGCCGAAGGCAAGATCAAGGAACAGCTCGACGCCGCGCGCGTGGAACTGGAACAGGCCCAGCGCATGGGTGATCTCGGCAAGGCCGGGGAACTGGCCTATGGCCGCATCCCCGATCTGGAACGCCAGTTGGCCGAGGCCCATGGCGCCAGCCAGAACGCCCTGCTGCGCGAGGAAGTGACCGCCGAGGACATCGCCGCCGTCGTCAGCCGCTGGACCGGGGTTCCGGTCGACCGGATGATGGAGGGCGAACGCGAAAAGCTGCTGCACATGGAAGATGTGCTGGGCAAGCGCGTGATCGGGCAGAAGGACGCGGTGGTCGCGGTCTCCAAGGCGGTGCGCCGTGCGCGTGCTGGTCTTCAGGACCCCAACCGTCCGCTGGGCAGCTTCCTGTTCCTCGGGCCGACGGGCGTGGGCAAGACCGAACTGACCAAGGCGCTGGCCGGTTTCCTGTTCGACGACGACAATGCGATGGTCCGCATCGACATGTCCGAGTTCATGGAAAAGCATGCGGTCAGCCGTCTGATCGGGGCTCCTCCGGGCTATGTCGGCTATGACGAAGGTGGCGTGCTGACCGAAGCGGTGCGGCGCCGGCCCTATCAGGTCGTGCTGTTCGACGAGGTGGAAAAGGCGCATCAGGACGTGTTCAACGTGCTGTTGCAGGTGCTCGACGATGGCCGTCTGACCGACGGTCAGGGCCGGGTGGTCGATTTCACCAACACGCTGATCATCCTCACCTCGAACCTGGGCAGCCAGTATCTGGCCAACCTGCCCGAGGGCGAGGACGTGGCGAGCGTCGAGCCGCAGGTGATGGACGTGGTGCGCGGGCACTTCCGGCCCGAGTTCCTCAACCGTCTGGACGAGATCATCCTGTTCCACCGTCTGGGCCAGGAGCACATGGCGCCGATCGTCGACATTCAGGTGGCGCGCGTGGCCAAGCTGCTCAAGGATCGCAAGATCACGATCGACCTGACCGAGGCGGCCAAGCGCTGGCTGGGCCGGGTGGGCTACGATCCGGTCTATGGCGCAAGGCCGCTCAAGCGGGCGGTCCAGCGCTACCTGCAAGACCCGCTGGCCGAGAAGCTGTTGGCCGGGGAGGTGCCCGATGGGAGTACGGTAACCATCGACGAGGGCGAAGGCGCACTGGTCTTCCAGATCGCCTGATCCCGGTCTGGCACTTTCTTGCCCGACGCGAGGCCCCGGAGATGATCCGGGGCCTCGTTTGTTTTTGGGGTGTGTTTTTTGAAGAAGGGGCGTCGCCCCGGCCTTGGGCCGGGGCCCCGTGCCACAGGTTCAGGCTGTGTTTTCAGGCCGGGATCAGCGTGCGCCCAGGCCGCGCAGGGCGATGTTGAACAGGAACGAGTTACCCGCCGTGGCGTCACCGGTCGTCACGTAGTCGCGCTTCCAGGTGATCGAGATGTCGAGGCAGTCGTCGGTATAGGCCAGCCCGAGGCGGTGGCGCAGCATCTGGAAGCCGTCCGAGCCATAGACCGGATCGGCGGTCTTCGTGGTCAGGTTGACCACGCTCGACCCGAAGATCGAGAAGTAGCGGGCAAAGCCGATGCGGGCGGCGGCGCGCAGTTCCTCGCGGTCGCGCAAGTCCTCGAAGGTTACCGGCATGTTGCGGTTGAGGCGCATGTAGCCGACTTCGAGGTAGGTCCGGTGGTTGCCCAGCGTGGCGTCGATCTCGTTGCGGCGCAGCTTGAAGCTGTTCTTGTCGAGACGGAAGCGGTGGGTCAGCTGGATGATGTCGCGATAGCGGATGTCGGTCCGCCCGACGATGTCCGACAGGCGGTTGGACAGTCCGGTTCCGTCGGGCAGCAGGGTCTGCTCGCTCGACATGCGGTAGCTCTGCCCGACGGTCGAGGTGATCTTCCAGCGCGGGCGGATCAGCGACCAGTCGAAACCATAGGTCACCCGCACGCCGTCCTCGACCCGGTCGTAGCCGTTGAAGCGGTTGAGCGAGAAGAGGTTGGAATCGTCGAGATCGACCGCGCGCGAATCCTCGTTGGGGATCGTTATGTTGCGCAAGTGCGGGGTGGCCACCAGCTGGACATGCGGGGTGATCACCTGCGTGCCGCCCAGCAGCGCGCCCACCAGCGGCCACTTGACGTCGATGGCCGCCGTGGCGATGCCGCGCGCCTGCCAGCCCGATTGGCCGCGGTAGAGATCGGTCGTGGTCGCCGCGTTGCCGTCCGAATGGTAGAGGTCGCCGCGCAGCAGGCCGGTGAAGGTGATTTCCTGGCCCATCGGCGTGACCTTGCGCAAGTCCCACTGCGCGCGGGCAAAGGCGCGCTGGGTGTCCTGCCCGTCGGTGCGGGTGATCGCCAGGGTATTGACCTGGAATTCGAGGTGGCCCCCGATGCCCGGCGTGGCGACGCGATAGCGCCAGTCGAGCGCGGGCAGGGCGAGGGGAACCTGCCCCTGCTTGTCGCCCACGCGCAAGGTCTGCACATGCCAGCCCGCGAGGCTGAAATAGCTGTTGTCGCCGATGCGTTCGAGGTTGATCGACGAACGCAGGCGGTCTTCACGGGTGATGTCGTAGCGGCGCAGGAACGTGCGGTCGCTGACATAGCGGCCATAGATGCTCAGGCTCCAGTTCTCGTTGAACTGGAAGCGGCCATTGGCTTCGAGATAGCCACGGAACTGGTTGGTCCCCACGCCCGATCCGGCATCGACCTTCGTATAGACCGGAATGGCCGACGAACGGGTCAGGTAGCCGGTGATCTGGAACGGGCCGATCCCGGTGAGTTCGCGATAGGTGCCCGAGATCATCGGCAGCGCCCCGGTAAAGACGTGGCCGGTGACGGTCAGGTCCTTGTTGGGAGCGATGCGCCAGTAGAACGGCTCGGCAAATTCGACCCCGTTGCTCGCGTTCGAGCGGATGTTGGGGATCAGCAGGCCGGTTTCGGCGCGGAAGTCGCTGGTATGTTCAAGGCCCGGCAGCGGCAGCAGCGGAATCCCGAAGACCCGCAGCGTCGCGCCCGAATAGCGGACTTTCTTGGTGACCTGGTTCCACGTCACCTTGACGGCGGTGATCTCCCAGCTCGGCCGCTTGGGGCAGCCTTCCTCGTCCTGGATGGTGCAGCCCGAGAAGGCGGCATCGTGCATCGTGAGGTTGCCGCTGGCATCGCGCGAGGCCTGGCGGGCGGCCAGACGGCCTCCTTCGCGCAGCACGACCAGCAGGTCTTCCATCGCCCCGGTCTTGAGCTCGTCGGTCAGCTCGACCTTGTCGGTATAGAGGATGTTCCCGCTCTCGTCGACCGAGCGGATATTGCCGGTGGCCTCGATCTGGCCGGTCTTGCGGTTCCAGGTGACCACGTCGGAGCGCACGGTCTGCCCGGCGCGGCGCAGGATGACATTGCCATGGGCGGTCACCACGTCGGAATCGTTGGCGTAATCGACCTTGTCGGCCTCGAAGTGGATCTCGTCGGTCGGGGCGGCTTCAACCTCGGTCGGCGTGCCGTCGGGCGCGATGGTGACCGGGCCGGGCGCCTGGGCGCGGCTGGGGCGCGCCGTGGGGGCGATTTCGG
>DQVI01000224.1 GCA_015661825.1 Novosphingobium capsulatum | reverse complement strand
CGGCGCGGCGGAAGGCCGCGCGGTCGCGGGCGCCGAAATCGGCGAAAAGCTGGCGCCCCATCTCGGCCATCGCGGGGACCGAGCGGGCGAACATGGCCTGCCCCTGCGCGCTCAGGCGGAACGGCTTACGGCGGCGGTTGTGGGGGTCTTCGACCGGCTCGATCAGGTCCTTGGCGCGCAGCGAGACGAGCGCGCGGCTCACGTTCATCGGCGGCACGCCCATGAGGTCGGACAGTTCGTGCCCGGCCAGTTCGCCATCGCCGCCCAGCGCGAGGATGATGCGCAAGTCGGTCGGCGCGAGGCCGAGCGGTTCGGCCACGCCCCCGCGCAACGGGGCGCCCACGAAGGTCGCCAGCTTGAGCACGTCGACCAGCAGGGCGGCGTCGGGGTCGACATCGTCCATGGTGTTGCGGGGAAGATCGACCGGCGATTTGACAGAAGGTCTGGGAAGGGAAGGCGCGCGCATGCTCATGGGGGCCATTATGGCAAGCGTTGCGCCAGCGGCAAGCGCCCCGGCATGACTTTGCCGGGGTTCTTCACACCGGGATGGGCATTTTTCATACTGGCGCGCGCACTTCGAGGTCGTCGGCATTGGCCTTGGCCAGGATCTTGCGCAGGCTCTCGTGGCTTTGGGGATAGAGCACATCGGCCAGCTTCCAGCCTTCGGGCTCCTGCGAGAGCACGAGGATGAGGGGAATGGTCGGGCTTTCGGTGGTGCCCGTGCGGGCAACCTTCACATGGACCAGTGCGCGGTCGGCGTCGAGCACGGTGGCGGTGACAGTGGGGGCGAGGGCTTTGGGCGCGCTGCACAGGCACAGGGGATTCGATTGCAGGCGGGTGGGGTCGTCGTGGACCGTGTCGGCGACGAGGCCGGCCAGTTCGGGCGTGAAATAGCGGGTGCGCAAGTCGCCGTTGAGCCAGACGGTCTCGTCGATCCCGTCGTCGGCGAACAGCGCGCGGGCAAAGGCGGCAGGATCGGACGGGAGGCTCGCGTCGCGAAAGGGCGCGGCGCTGTCTTCGGGCGCCTGATCGCCGGGCGCGATCACGGGGGGCTGTGTATCGGCCACGGTTGACGCAGGGCTCGACACTGGAGTCGGAGCGGGCCGGTGGCAGGCGGCCAGCATGGATGGCAGGCACAGCAAGGCCGCGGCAAGGGGCGTTGCACGGGCAATCGATTTCAGGCGGTCGGTCGGCATGTCCAAGGTTTGCGCTTTCTGCACTCCCTGGTCCCCTGCGGGATCCCTAGCGCAAGGCGGGCGGACTGGCGACGGGAAAAGCGCGCTGGTCCGCCCCTTGGGGCATCGGCTTGCGTCAACTCCTGAATACGACGGTCTTGTTCCCGTTGCGCAGGGCGCGGTCTTCGAGGTGAAGGCGGACCGCTTCGGCCAGCACGCGGCGTTCGATGTCGCGGCCCTTGCGCACGAGGTCGTCGGGCCGGTCGGCATGGGTCACGGGCTCAACATCCTGATGGATGATCGGCCCCTCGTCGAGGTCGGCGGTCACATAGTGGCCGGTCGCGCCGATCATCTTGACCCCGCGCGCGTGGGCCTGGTGATAGGGTTTGGCGCCCTTGAAGCTGGGCAGGAACGAGTGGTGGATGTTGATGCAGCGGCCCGCGAGGAACGCAGCCAGATCGTCGGACAGGATCTGCATGTAGCGCGCCAGCACCACCAGTTCGGCGCCGGTTTCGGTAATGATGCGCTTGATCTGTGCTTCCTGCTGCGGCTTGGTGTCCTTCGTGATCGGCAGGTGGTGATAGGGAATGTCGCCGATCAGCGAGATCGAAAGCGCCTCGCGCGGGTGGTTGCCGACAATCGCCACGACCTCCATCGGCAGTTCGCCGATCCGCGTGCGATAGAGCAGATCACCCAAGCAATGGTCGAATTTCGAGACCATCAGCACCACGCGGCGCTTGTGCGTGGTGTCGCGCAGGCCCCACTCCATCGCATGGCGCGCGGCCAGCGGGGCAAGGGCGGCGCGCAGGGCCTCGGCATTCTTTTCCCCCGGATCGAACACGACCCGCATGAAAAAGCGCCCGGTTTCCTGATCATCGAATTGCTGGGCTTCGAGCACGTTGGCGCCCTGCTCGAACAGGGTGCCGGTTACGCTGGCGACGATGCCGGGCACGTCGGCACAGGAAAAGGTCAGCACAAGGGGGGCGGTCATAAGGCGTGTCTCTCCCGATCTGGTGTTTTTTGCTGTTTGGGCGTTGCGAATCTGTCGGAATATCGTATGTGTTGCATACAAAATCAAACAAGCCAATTTCATTCGGGAGATGATCTGATGGCCGCGACCAACCTTGACCAACTGCTGGGCTCGGTGCCCGATATCGTGAAGATGCTGCGCAATTCGCAGCTTGGCGCTTATGTCTATCCAGTTGTGGCGCCGGAATTTTCCAACTGGCGGAGCGAGCAATGGGCCTGGCAGCATTCGGCGGTGCTGTTCGACCAGTCCCACCACATGGTGAACCTTTACATCCGCGGGAAGGACGCGCTGCGCCTGCTTTCGGACACGATGATCAACAGCCCCAAGGGCTGGGCGGTGAACAAGGCCAAGCAATATGTGCCCACCACGCCCTATGGCCATGTGATCGGCGATGGCATCATCTTCTGGGAAGAGGCTGAATCGTTTACCTATGTGGGCCGTGCCCCGGCCTCGAACTGGTTGCGCTATCATGCCGCGACCGGGGGCTATGACTGCCAGATCGAACTCGACGACCGTTCGCCGATGCGCCCGATGGGCAAGCCCGTGGTCCGCAAGGAATGGCGCTTCCAGATTCAGGGGCCCAAGGCCTGGGCGGTGATCGAGAAGCTCCATGGCGGGCCGCTCGAACAGCTCAAATTCTTCAACATGAGCACGATGCACATCGCCGGGCATACCGTGCGCACGCTGCGCCATGGCATGTCGGGCGCGCCGGGGCTGGAAATCTGGGGCCCCTATGACCAGCAGGAGGAAATCCGCGCGGCCATTCTGGAGGCGGGCAAGGAATTTGGCCTGATCGCCTGCGGCAGCCGCGCCTATCCTTCGAACACGCTGGAATCGGGCTGGATTCCCTCGCCGCTCCCGGCGATCTACACCGGCGAGAAGCTCAAGGGTTTCCGCGAATGGCTCGGCGCCGACAGCTACGAGGCGACCGGTTCGATCGGCGGCTCGTTTGTCGGGGATTCGATCGAGGACTATTATCTCAACCCCTGGGAGCTGGGCTATGGCCCGTTCGTGAAGTTCGACCACGACTTCCACGGGCGCGAGGCGCTTGCCGCGCTTGATCCGGCCGCCCAGCGCCGCAAGGTCACACTGGCCTGGCACCCGGAGGACATGGGCACGATCATGGCCTCGCTGTTCAATCCCGATGGGGACCAGTACAAGTTCTTCGACGTGCCGCTCGCCAACTATGCCTCGTCGAACTACGACCGGGTGATCGACGCTGCGGGCAAGACCGTGGGCCTCTCGATGTTCACCGGCTATTCCTACAACGAGAAGCAGGCGCTCAGCCTCGCCACGATCGACCCGTCGATCCCCGTGGGCAGCGAAGTGCGTGTGGTCTGGGGCGAGGAAAACGGCGGCACGGCCAAGACCACCGTCGAACCGCACAAGCAGATCGCGGTGCGCGCCATCGTCTCGCCGGTGCCCTACAGCCGTGTTGCGCGCGAGGCCTATGCCGAAGGCTGGCGCACCGCTGAAGTGGCCTGATCCTGACCGGGAAGACGGGCGGTGCCATCCTTGCCGGGAAGGCCGCCGCCCGTCTTGCCACTCCATCTGGCTGATCCATCAGGGAGAGGCATGCGCCATGGGATATGCACAACTCCACCCCAACTGGGAGCGGACCCCGGTGGGGATCACCGAAGGCTTCTCGCTTGAAATGACCGCGCGCGACATCGGGGCCCTGCACGAGGCCGCGCCGATGATCCCGGCGCAAACCCCCATCGCGATCCCCTGGCTGCCCGGCGAGGCGCTTGAGGCAAGGGTGGCCGCAGCTGTCGCCGTGCGGGGGCTGGGGTGCGAGCCGATGCCCCATTTCTCGGCGCGGCGGATCGTCGATGCCGAGGAATTCGAGGCCTATCTGGCCGCTGTCGTGGAACAGGCGGGGGTGCGCCGCTGTTTTGTCGTCGCAGGCGACCCGCCAGAGCCGCAGGGGCCGTTTTTCGACAGTGCAGCGCTGATCGCCACGGGCGCCTTCGAGCGTGCCGGGATCACCGCCATCGGTATCGGCGGCCACCCGGACGGGCATCCGCAGATGAGCGAGGCACAATGCTGGGCGGCGATCGAAAACAAGGTCGCGGCGATCACCGCGCGCGGCATGGCGCCGCTGATCGTCACCCAGTTCGGCTTTGACGCGCGCTCGGTCCTCGACTGGCTCACGGCCTTGCGCGCGCGCGGGATCGACGCGCCGGTGCGGATCGGGGTTCCCGGCCCTGCCGGGATCAAGCGTCTGCTGGGCTTTGCCGCGCGGTGCGGGGTGGGCGCTTCGGCAAGCGTGATGAAGAAATACGGGGTTTCGCTCGGCAACCTGCTGGGCAGCGCCGGGCCCGACCGGATGGTCGAGGCTTTTGCGCGCGAACTGGGGCCTGAACATGGCCGCGTGCGCCTGCATTTCTATCCGTTTGGCGGCATTGCCAAGACCGTCGAATGGATCGCCGCGTGGGAGCGCCAGAACAAGACCTGATCCGCACGAGAGCAGTTGAGCGCGGCGTCCCGTCCCGTTAGGCCCTTGCTGTGTCGGCGCATTGTTGGCGCGAAGGCAAAAGGGGCAGGCATGACGGCGATGAAGGCGTTTTCGCTGGAAGATCAGCACGCGTTTGCGCGGCTTTCGGGCGATGCCAACCCGATCCATGTCGATCCGCTGGCCGCGCGGCGGCTCCAGTTTGGCGAGCCGGTGGTCCATGGGGTTCACATCCTGCTGCGCGCGCTCGACGGATTCTGGGCGCAGGCCGGTGCACCGCGCGCGCTGGCTGGGGTCCAGGCGGTGTTCCTGCGTCCGTTGCGGTTGGGCCGGGCGGCGCGGGTGGAAACCCGCGGGCAGAAGGCCGACGGGGCGCGGCTGGTCGTCGTGGGGGACGAGGGCGAGGATCTGGTCCGCATCACCGTGCGCTGGGCTGCCGGGGCGCCAACCGGAACAGGGGATTTCGGGGGTCCCGCGCACCGGGCCGCTCCGGCGGAACCGGCCGGGTTTGCCGATCTGGCCGGGACGGTCGGGGTCGGCTGTGATCCGGTCTTGCTGGCGCGGCTCCTGCCGCATCTGGCGGCGGCCTTGCCAGCGCGGCACCTCGCGTTGATTCTGGCGACGACCTATCTGGTGGGCATGGAGGCGCCGGGGCGCCATTCGCTGTTCACCCAGCTCGACCTGACGTTTGATCCGCAACCGGGCCATGGCGACCTTGCCTGGCAGGTCCGCCGCTTTGACGAGCGGTTTTCGCTGCTCACGCTCGGGCTTGAGGCGGGCGATGCGCGGGGTGAAGTGCGCGCGCTGGTGCGCGCGGCGCCCGTGGTACAGGCGGGGATGGAGGCGATTGCTGCCCATGTCCGGCCTGGCGCCTTTGCCGGACAGCGGGCGCTGGTGGTGGGCGGTTCGCGCGGGCTGGGCGAAGTGGCGGCCAAGCTGCTGGCGGCGGGCGGGGCGCAAGTCTGCCTGACGTACCGCACCGGCGCGGACGAGGCGCGCGCGGTGGCGGATCAGATCGACCGATGGAACGGGCCCGAGGCGCAAGCCGTGCAGGTGGCGCGGTTCGATGCGGCCAGCCCGCCTGCTCATGATCTGGCCCATGATCTGGCGACACTGGCACAGTGGGCTCCGAGCCACCTGTATTACTTTGCCTCGCCCTTCATCCAGACCGGGCAGCCCGACCGCTTTTCGCACGATCTCTTCGCGCGGTTCTGCGCGGTCTATGTGGCGGGGTTCGTCACGCTGGCGGGGGCCTTGCGCGGCAGCCTTGTCGGCGCGTTTGCCCCCTCGTCGGTCCATGTCGAGGCGCCGCCGCCCACCTTGCGCGAATATGCGGTGGCCAAGGCAGCGGCGGAATTTGCCGGCGCACACCTTTTGCCGGCGGGGCTGGCCTGCACCATGCCCCGTCTGCCCGTCCTCCTCACCGACCAGACCGCCGCGCTGGCCGATGGCGCGATGGAGGAGGCCTGCGCCGTTTTGCTGGCTGCGCTCAGTCCGAGCCGAACAGGTCGCGGGTGAAGACCTTGTCCCTGATGTCGGCGATGGCCGGGGTCATGCGGTTGGCGATCACCACGTCGCACTCGGCCTTGAAGGTGTCGAGGTCGCGCACGACCTGCGAGCCGAAGAAGGTGTCCTCGTTCATCGTCGGCTCGTAGATCACCACTTCGATGCCCTTGGCCTTGATCCGCTTCATGATCCCCTGGATCGAGGACTGGCGGAAGTTGTCCGATCCGGCCTTCATCACCAGGCGGAACACGCCGACCTTTTTGGGCTTTTTCGCGATGATCTGGTCGGCCAGGAAATCCTTGCGGGTGCGGTTGGCATCGACGATCGCGCGGATCAGGTTCTGCGGCACTTCCGAATAGTTGG
This sequence comes from Novosphingobium capsulatum, assembly GCA_015661825.1. Taxonomy (GTDB): domain Bacteria; phylum Pseudomonadota; class Alphaproteobacteria; order Sphingomonadales; family Sphingomonadaceae; genus Novosphingobium; species Novosphingobium pituita. The sequence continues at coordinate 34,015 of DQVI01000224.1, read as the reverse complement.
CCAGAAGCTGCTTGGTGTCCTTGGGCAGGCAATAGCCGCCATAGCCGAAGCTGGGGTTGTTGTAGTGCTTGCCGATGCGCGGATCGAGGCTCACGCCGTCGATGATCTGGCGCGTGTCCATGCCCCCGGCGATGGCGTAGCTGTCGAGTTCGTTGAAGAAGGCGACGCGCATGGCGAGGTACGTGTTGGAGAACAGCTTGATGGCTTCAGCCTCGCGCGCGTCGGTGAAGAGGATGTCGATGTCCTTCTTCACCGCGCCCTCGCGCAGCAGGTCGGCAAAGACGCGCGCGCGTTCCGAGCGTTCGCCCACGATGATCCGCGAGGGGTGGAGATTGTCGTAGAGCGCGCGGCCCTCGCGCAGGAATTCGGGGCTGAAGATCACCTGGTCGGTCTTGAATCGCGCGCGCACGTCGTCGACGAAGCCGACCGGGATGGTCGACTTGATCACGATGGTCGCATGGGGGTTGGCTGCGATGGTTGCGGCGATCACCGCCTCGACCGAACTGGTGTCGAACTTGTTGGTATCGACATCGTAGTTGGTGGGGGTAGCCACGATCACATAGTCGGCATCGGCCAGTGCGGCCTGTGCGTCGAGCGTGGCGGTCAGGTCGAGCTCGCGCGTGGCGAGGAATTCTTCCAGCTCCGCATCGACGATCGGCGACTTGCGATCATTGAGCAGGGCCACGCGATCGGCGTTCACGTCCACCGCCATGACATGGTTGTGTTGCGCAAGCAGGGCCGCGTTGGACAGGCCAACATATCCAAGACCGAAAACCGCAATCTTCATCGTGCCATCACTCACGCTTGCGTTGATGCCGGGCCTGCGCCAGCGGTCAGGCTGGCACAGGCTCTCATGGGTGGCTTCGCGCCGGGAAGGCGCAATAACCGGGAAAGTCTATTCCGCATTGCAGCATAGTGCGTCAACGTAATTGTGGCACTGGGTCGCGCGGATTTTATGACAAGGACTGACCAATTAAGAGGCGGAAACCTGCTCTGTCGCGATGAAATCGGTCTGATCGTCCTCGAAATAAGCGGCGGTCAGTATTCCGGTGTGATAGGCGCCGGTGTCGATGCCGATTCGATTGTGTTGGCGATCTATGCTGGGGGAGATGCTGTGGCCATGAACGATCACTGCGCCATGGTCGCTTTCATCGGCAAGGAATTCGTCGCGAATCCAGATCAGGTCCTGCTTGCTCTGCCGGTCGAGCGGCACCCTGGGTTTGACCCCGGCATGGCAGAAGAAATAGTCGCCCGAGCGCGCGGTGAGCGGCCATGTGCCGATGAAGGTCATCAGGTCGTGGGGCAGGCTGTCGCGTACGGCGCGCAGGATGCGCGGATCGTAGAGGTCGTCGTCGCGCCCGATGTGCAGGCCGAAGCTGGCCAGCGTCTCGCGCCCGCCCACGCGCATCCAGGCCCGGAACGTGCGCGCATCGCCCCGGTAGGTGCGCAGCATCATGTCCTCGTGGTTGCCCAGCAGCATGTGCTGCCCGCGCGCCTGTTTCGTCCAGTCGTGCAGGTAGTGCAGGGCCTGGGCCGATTCCGGGCCACGGTCGACGATGTCGCCCAGCAGCAGGACGTGCAGTTTTTCGGCGTCCTTGCGGCTGCGCGAATGCTGCTCGATCTGGCGCATCAACTGGCGCAGCAGGTCGTAGCGGCCATGCACGTCGCCGATCACGTAGATGCGCTCTCCCCGGGCGGCCCGACGGGTGCGGGGGCGGGAGCGTGACGAGGATCGGCGGGGTGTCATGGCGGGCGAAGTTGGACCTGATCGGGCGGGGGAGGAATGCGATTGGGCGAGGGACGTGCAGGCGGTGATGCCGTACATGGCCTGTCGCTGCAAGCGCGGCCCATTCTCTTTTGCGCGAGATGTGTGCAAGATTTGGGTTGTCGAGATCGTGCTGCAATGCAAGACAGAGCGAGACATGTTGAGACGCGCAGGTGCGATGACCGGAATTCTAGCCATTGCATCAGGTGGGGGGCATTGGGACGAACTGATGCTTCTTCGGTCTGCGTTCGATGGTCGTGACGTTGTCTATGCTACGACCAACTCACAACTTTCAGTTCGCGACGGAATTTCGCATGTCGAAGTTCTGCCCGATTGCAATCGCGATCAGGTGATGAATTCGCTGCACTGCCTGTGGGCCAGCCTGCGTCTGGTCTGGCGCTTGCGACCGCGAGTCGTGGTGACGACGGGGGCCTTGCCGGGTCTGTTCTGTCTGATCGCGGCGCGCTTGCTGGGCGCGCGGACGGTCTGGGTCGACAGCATCGCCAATTCCGACGAACCGTCTCTGAGTGGCCGGGTGGCGCGTCCGTTCACCTCGCTCTGGTTGACCCAGTGGCCGCATCTGGCCGATGGCAAGGCCATGCTCTATCGCGGCGCGCTCCTGTGATCCTGGTAACTGTCGGCACGCAATTGCCGTTCGACCGCCTCATCCGCATGATGGACGAGATGGCCCCGGAATTCGACGAACCGGTGATCGCGCAGATCGGCCGCGCGCACTATGAGCCGGTGAACATGGAATGGCACCGGGTCATCCCCCCGCTTGAGTTCGAGCCGCTGGTCGACCGGGCCAGGGTGATCGTCTCGCATGCCGGGATCGGCACGATCCTGACCGCTGAACGCCACGGGCGCAGCCTGATCCTGTTCCCGCGTGCGGTCGAGATGGGCGAGCACCGCAACGACCACCAGATGGCCACGGCCAGCGCGATGACCGGGCGTGAAGGCGTTGCCGTGGCGCGCGACGCTGCCGATCTGCGGCGCCTGATCGCCCATCCGCCGCCCCCTGCGCGCCCTTCGCGCGACATGGCGGGCCGCGAGGGCATCTGCGCGGAAATCGCCCGTTTTCTGCAAACCTGCATTGGGCCAGTGTGATGGAAGCCGAATTCAAACCGGACGGTGCGCCCGAGGCGGAGCCGGAGCCGGGCATGCAGGCCGGGGAAGGTCCCGGCATTGCCGCGATGAAGGATGAAGCAACGGGGAAGGATGAAACGACGGGAGAGCGTCGGCGTGTCCGGCGCCGCCGGTCCGTCGACGGAAGTTCGCGCGATGTGTCCTCCTCGCGGTCGAGCCGTTCGCGGGACGGCACCTCGCGCGAGAAGGGAAGCCGCACGAAAGAGCCGCGCCGCCGCCGTCATCGCGCCGTGGCTACGGCGGCCAAGCCGATCCTCGACAAAGTGCTCAATGCGGCGCTGGTCGGTCTGCTCGCGCTCGTGCTGTTCGGTCCTTACATGACATATGGCAACACCGTGGCCGGCGGCGGGCAGGTTGTACGCCAGCTGGGGTATACGCTGGTGGCGGTCGCAGCCGTCATTGCCGTGCGCGGGCTGGAGGTGCGCCAGCGCCTCAATGTCGTGCCGCTGCCCTTGCTGCTGGCGGTCGGCTGGTGCGGGCTCAGTGTCGCCTGGGCGATCGAGCCGTCGATTTCCGTCCGCCGTTTCGTGCTCATGGCCATGACGTCGTGGACGGCGTTCGTCATCGTGCAGAACATGCGCTGGCCCACCGTTCTGGCCACGGTGCGTGTGGCGCTGGTGGTCATGCTGGTGCTCAACTATGCGGCGGTGCTGCTCGATCCGGTCCATTCGATCCACGGCGGCGTGGCCGACTTCGACGATACCTTCGTGGGCAGCTGGTATGGCGTGATGGGGCACAAGAACCAGGCCGGTCTGGTCTGTGCGCTGACGATCGTGTTCTTTGCGTTTGATCGCGGCAAGATCCCCCGGATCGCGCAAATCGCGGTCATCGGCGCGTCGTGCTATTTCATGTGGCGGTCCAATTCCAAGACCTCGCTGGGGGTCTGCATGATGGCCATCGCGCTGGCGGCCTTCTTCTCCTACTATCGCTACCAGTACCGTTCGGCGCTGGTCGGGGGGCTGGTCGTGGTGGCGACGCTTTTGTTCGGGCTCCAGAACTTCTATCTTCCGGCAATCGGCCACCTGATCAACACCCCGATGACCTTCACCGGGCGTACCGAGATCTGGAATGCGGTCTGGCGCTACATTGCGGCCCATCCGGTGCTGGGGGCCGGCTATGGCTCGTTCTGGAACATCGGCCCGGCCAGCCCGATCTTCACGTATGGCTTCGGCTGGGTGCAGGAGGTGTCCGAAGGGCACAACGGCTATCTCGACCTGCTCGCCGCCATCGGGCCGATCGGCTTCCTGCTGGTGATCGCGGGGGCCTATGTCGTGCCGATCGTGCGGCTGATCGGCTGGCGACAGTCGCAGCGGGACACCGGCGCCCTGCTGATGGCGATGATGATCTTCATCATCGGCCACAACTTTACCGAGAGCAGCCTGTTCGACCGCGACACCATCGGGCAGGTCTTCCTGATGCTCACGATCGCCGGGATCTGGTCGGTCAATCCGCGCTCGCGGTCGGCGGAATCGGGGGGGAGCGACCTGTTTGGCTGGGCCAACCGCGACGAGAAAGCCAGCTCTGCGCAGGCTGTCCCGGCGCGGGGGTGAGCGCAAGCCATGCGCATTTGCCTGATCGGCGGGTCGCCCGCCCAGCCCGGTGGCCTCGAAGCCTTCTGCGAGCGGGTCGTGGCGGCGGCGGCACAGGACGGTGATCTGGCGATCCGTGCGTTTCCCACCGACACGGCCTATCGCCCGTTGCGCGCGATGGCCTTGCTGCCGTGGCAGCTGGTCGCCCTGAGGCGGGCCCTGCGCGGGTACGATCTGGCCTGGGTTCAGGTGAGCAATCTGCCCGAGGCCTGCTTTGTCGTGCTGGCGCGGCTGGCCGGGAGCAGGGTATTGGTCACCCCCCATTTCGGGGCCAACAGCAAGCTGGTCACGCACCGGGTGGTGCGTCCGCTGGTGCGCATGCTGCTGGGGCGGGCGCATCGCATTGCCCTGCTGTTCGCGGGGCAGGAGGCTGAAATCGCATTGCCGGGCCGCGTGCCGGTTTCGGTTCTGGGCTCGTTCCTGCCGGCACAGGCCTTTGTGTCCGGCGCGTCAGGGACGGAGGCGGTGCCGGGCGGTCCCTTACGGCTGATCCATGCCGCACGGTTTTCCGCGGCCAAGGGAACGCTGCGCATGCTGGCGGTCTGTGCCCGTCTGGCGCGGGCAGGGGTGCCGTTCCGGGCCCGGCTGGTGGGCCGTGGCGACCCCGGCACGATGGCGCAGATCGACCGCATGATCGAGGACGAGGGGCTGGGGGGCAGCGTCGAATTGATCGGCTGGCTCGACGAGGGGGCGATGCAACAGGCCCTGCGCGAGGCCGATGTGCTGGTCCATCTCTCGACGATCGACAGCTTTCCGCTGATCGTGCTTGAGGCGCTGGCTGCCGGAACCCTGCCGCTGGTCTTCCCGATGGCAGGAGTCGAGGCGATGCTGGCCGGGCTCGACGGGATGGTCGTCGATGCCGCCGATCCGGTGGCTTCGGGGTTTGCCCTGTTGACCGCAGGGCCGCCCGATGCCTTGCGCGCGCGCGGGGAGGCCGTCGGCAAGGCGGCGCGCGCGGCGTTTGGCTGGCCAGCCATGCTCGACCGCCTGCGGGGGATTGCCGCCGCTACGCTGGAACGGCCGGCAGGGCAGGGGTGATCTCGCGGGCTTCCACGCCGCGTGCAGGATCGCGCTGGCGACGGGCGAGGCCACCGATCATGGCGAGCGCGGTCAGGTTCCACTGGCAGAACGAATAGATCCCCAGCCGCAGCGAGCGCCGCCGCAGGCTCAGGAACAGCACCGGCAGGGCGACCAGCGCGACGAGCGCTTGGCCCTTTCCGGCCACTGCGAGGCCCAGCCCCAGTCCCCACCAGCCCACGATCACCACGGCCACGCGCACCGGGGTCAACTGGCGCAGCACCCGGCCACAGTGCGGGCGCCCCAGCGCCGCGCGCAGGACTTGCCCGGCCCCGCTCATCCGGCCCGAGGCAAAGCGGCGCCAGAGCAGGCGATAGCCGCTGGTGGCATGGCCGGTGTGTTCGACCGCCGGACGGTCGATCCGCGCAAGGCTCCACCCTGCTGCGCCGAGCCGGGCGGCAAGGTCGAATTCTTCAAACGATTGCAGGTTGGCATTGGCGAAATAGCCCAGCGCGCGGATGGCGGCGGTGCGATAGAGGCCGCCCCCGTCGAGCCGGTCGACCGGTCCCTCGCGGCGGTGTGCCTCGTGGGCCATGGCGGCCTGCCGGATCTGGAATTCCTCGTTGGCGATCAGGGTCTCGATCACGGTTCCACCCACGCCGGCACAGCCGGGATGGGCTTCGAGATAGGCGAGCGCGGGGGACAGGAAATCCTCGCGCAGGCGCATGTCACCGTCCATCAGGTAGAAATAGGGGGTGTCCACCCCCTGATAGGCGAGCTGGGCGCCCGCCCCGCACGAGCGCTGGTCGGGGTGGGCCAGTGTCAGGATGCGCAGTGGAGCCGTTGTGGCAAGGCTCTGGGCAATGGCCACCGTGCGGTCGCGCGACCCGCAATCGCCCAGCACGACCTTGCCGCCCAGCGGGGCCACCGCACGCAGGGCCGATTCGAGCGCGGCACGGATATGGGCTTCCTCGTTGAGGGCCTTGATCGCCACGGTGACTGTCATGCAGGGACCATCATGCGGGCGCTCCTTGCCTTTCCGTCTCGCAGCCCTGCCTGCCGGTCAAGCGGGCATGGGCACGCAGCAGGGCCAGGGCCGACAGGCCTTCGCCAAGGCAGATGGCCACAATCGTCCACTCGGGCGGGGCCATCAGCACGAGCAGCAGAGACCCTGCCAGACTGACCGGAGCCCCCAGGATACGGGGCCAGGCCAGTTCTGAAAAGGCCCCGCGTGCCTGCATTTCGACGGCCTCGGGCAGATAGAGGCAGCGGATGAGCATGGCCGCCGTCCACAGCCACCCGGCCACGCGCAAGGCGTGCAGGTCGTACTGGTCGTGAAACAGCAGGCCGGGCCAGCCATGGAGCGCGGCCCAGGTCAGCCCCGCCGTGGCCAGCCAGGCGGCAAGGGCAACGGCGCGAAACAGGCGGCGCGTGGCGATCAGGCGCGCCCGGTCGCCCGGCCCGCACAGCCGGGCCATGCGCGCGCGTTCGAGTTCGCTCAGCGCATTGAGCGCGACCGTTCCCGGCTTGGACAGGACCGTGCTGGCTGCAACCGCGGCAAAACCGCCCGGCCCGGCAATCGCGGTCACGATATAGCTGTGGGCATTGCCGGTGGTCTCGGTGGCGATCAGCCCGATCAGCGACCAGGCCGCGCTCTCGCGCCAGATCCGCCGGTATTCGCCCAGCGAAGCCCGCGTGGGGACTTGTGCGAGCGCGCGGGGCAGCAGACGCAGCAAGGGCAGCAGCCCGATCAGATGACCGGCGGTGAGGATGCCCAGGACGAGATAGAGATCCTGTCGGTGCCGGAGGGCGAGCGTGGCAGTCAGCCCAAGCACGCAGGCCGTGTAGAGCAGGTCGGAACCCACGATGCGGGCCTGACGGCCCTCGCTGTAGCCCGCCACGCGCAGGAACTGGCGGATGCCGCCCGCAGCCACCAGCACGGCATAGACGAGGCTTTCGGTAAGCCCCGCGCCGATCAACAGCGCCACCGTCAGCGACAGCACCGCGCAGGCCAGCGCGAAGAGCGGCTGGAGGCGCACCACCGCCTGGCTGGAGACTTGCGCGCGCGCGCTGTCGGGATGGGCCAGCAGACTGGCGAGCGGCGCGGAAAACAGCGCCCCGCCCAGTCCCCAGACCAGCTGGCTCACGATCATCAGGAATGAATAACGGGCAAAATCGGCAGGCGGCATGCGCCCGAGCAGGGCCAGGGTGAGGAGAAACTGGGCTCCCGAACTGCCCGCCGTTCCGGCCAGCGCGGCGCCGTAGCGGGCCAGATCGCCCAGGCTGTGGTTTGGCCTGCTCATGTCCGGGGCAGGGCCCGCCCGTACGGGCGGGGCCCCATCCTCTTGCCGATGGTCAGGATCCTTTCAGGGCTCAGGCCTTGGCGTCGTTGTAATAGCTCGAATAGCGGTTGAGGTAGTAATAGCCCGAGGCCAGCATTTCCGAGTTTTCGGACACCGCGTTGACGAGCACGCCAGCGGGCGGCTTGCCGATGTCCTGAAGCGCGTCGAGCGCGCTGCGGGCCGCCGAAAGCGGGGTGGAGTTCCACTTGATCACGAAGATCACCACGTCGGCCAGCGCGGCCAGATAGCGGCCATCGGCAAGGCCGACGATCGGCGGAAGGTCGAGCACGACCTGATCGAAGTTGGCGCGCGCCCACTCGACCAGCCTGGCCATGCGTTCGGTGTCGAACAGGTTGGTGGCGCTGAAATAGGGGGCATTGACCAGGATCATCGCGAGCGGATCATCGTCACGCGCGGGGATCAGGATGTCCTCGATCTCGGCCTGGCCGCGCAAGTATTCGGTCAGGCCATGCTCGCGCGCGGGAATGCCCGAGGCACCGGGCAGGGCGGCGCGGCGCACGTCGCAATCGATGATCAGCGTGCGGCGACCGGTATCGGCCAGCGAACGGGCAAAGGCCAGCGACGAGGTGGTCTTGCCTTCGGCGGGGAGCGACGAGGTGAAGGCGATGACCGGGGAATCCTCGGGCCACCCGCGCGAGCCGAACAGGCCGGTACGGGCGATACGGAAGGATTCGGCATAGATCGAGGTCGGCTTGCCGACGATCAGCGAGGCCGGGCGCGGATCGTTGACCGCGGGCACCGCCGTCAGCAGGCGCAGGCCGAGCTTCTTTTCGATGTCGTCGGTGCTGCGGACCGATCCCGAGAGCATTTCCTGGACGGCGATGGTCGCCGCGCCTGCCATGATCCCGAGCATGGCCGCAAGCACGAGGAACAGCGGACGGTTGGGCGAGGCCGGATCCTGCGGCGGAATCGCGTGATCGACGATGGTGGCCGACGACATCGAGTTCTGCGCCGATTGCAGGCTGGTCTGGGCTTCCGTGCTCAGCTGCTTGTAGAGCTCGCGCTTGGCGTCGGCCTCGCGGTCGAGCGCATTGGCTTCCACGCTGGCCTGGGCCTGGTCCTTGCGAACATGGTCGATCTGGCCAAGCGCCCCGCGCAGGCTGTCGGCGCGGGCCTGGGCCGAAACGGCGGCCGAGCCGAGCGCCGAGATGATCTTGCGGCTTTCCGAAGCGATCTGGGCGTCGATATCGGCAAGGCTGGCGTTGCTCTGCCGGGCGGTGGGATGCAGCGGGCCATAGTTGGCGTTGGTCGAGGTCTGCATCTGCACGATCTGCGCGCGCTGGGCCTTCAACTGGGTGACGACCGGCGAATCGAGCACGGCCTGGACCGAACCGGGGCCATGGCGCTGCGCCTGGGCGAGCGCGGCCTGATACTGGGCACGGGCGGCGGCGGCGGTCGATTCTGCGTCGGCGAGGCTGCCGGCCAGCGCGGGCACTTCCTGGTCGGCGAGCGTTCCGGCATAGCTGCCGGCCGCTGCCGAACTGACGGTCAGGCCATTGGCGGCCTTGAACCGGGCGGCGGCATCGTCGGCCTCGCTGATCTGCTTGCTCAACTTTTCGAGCTGCTGCTGATACCAGTCGGCCTGGGCACTCGCGACGCTGGTGCGCGCGCCCACGGCACCCTTGATGTAATGCTCGGAAAAGGCATTGGCGATCTGTGCCGCCTTGACCGGATCGTGGTTCTTGTAGCTCACGTCGAGGACGTAGGTCTGCTGCTCGCGGGTGACGGTCAGATTGCGCAGCAGGGTGTTGGCGACAACGACGCGCAAATCGTCCTGGCTGAGCGGAACACTGGTCTTGGCCAGTTCGGGGTCCTTGGTCAGTTGCAGGTCATCGACGACGCTCTTGGCCAGGCCCAGCGAGTAGAATGCGGCCACCTCGGTCTGGATCGCTTCGTCGGTCAGGCCGGTCTTGATCTCGCCCGTCTGCGAGGCGACGGGATCGCGGGTGGGATCGATGCGGATGTGCGAGATGGCGACATATTGCGCGGGCAAGGCGAACACGAGCGCGCCAATCCCAACGAAGCAGGTTGCCGAAACGGCGAAGAAGATTTTCTTGCGCCTCGAAAAAACGTCACGCGCGCGCAAGATGACCTCGGCCAGCGTCGACTCGTCCTGTTGGGCAATTGCGATTTCCATGTCGGGCCTGCTCAGCTTGATGTGTCTGTTGCGGTGTTAAAGTTTGAACGTGGCGGAAAGACCGCCATTGGTTTCCTGAATGACGTAATCGGTCGAGAGACCGGTGGTATGGCGTTTTGACAGGGCCAGCCTCGCGCCCAGTTCCCAGTTTTGGGAGACCAGCAGGCGCCCGCTGAAAGTAAGGCTTTGAATCCGGCTGACTTGCGTGGCCAGAAGGTAGCTCTGGCGCAGCGTGTTGCCGTCCACGTTGATGATCAGATTGCGTCGTGGTTCATAGCTGGCGCGCACGTGGAGCGAATCCTGCATGAGCGGCGATGAATCGATCAGGCGGCCTTCCGACAGGCGGTGCATCGCCTCGACCGTCAGGGTCGTGAGCGCGGAAGGGAACAGTTCGACGCGCCCCTCGACACTCGCCCGCCCGATCGCGGGGAGGCCCAGACCGGAGAAATTGCGCCGGGCATACCCGCCCGCCACGGTGACGCGGGCGAGCCCCTGCAATTCCCAGCGCAGGCCGGCAAGAGCGCGAACGCTGGAGAAATTGCTGGTCGCCAGCGAGGGGCTGGTCAACTGGTAGTAGTCGAAGTGCGCATAGAGTCCCTGCGCGAACACGGTCAGATCGGGGATCGGGCTATATTCGAGCTGTCCATTGAATCGCACGACGTTGTGGTTGCGGTTGGACTGGTCGGATGCGCTGCCATCGCTCAACAAGATGCGCTGGAAATCGAGATTGTAGAATTCGACCCCCGCGGAAGCCTTGGCCTTGCCCATCGCGTATTCCACGCCTGCCAGGGCGCTTTTCTGCCGGATGATGGCCACCGAGGCTGCGTCGCTGCTCAGTTCGCCCGAGAAACGGTTGAGCGCGATCTGTTCGTCGGCGATCTGTCCCGAGGCCGACAGGGCGCTGTTCAGGTTGAAGACGCCCGAGGCCGACAGCATCCAGCGATTTTCATTGCGCCGCGATTGCCCGACATAGCGTGCGAAGTCCCCGTTCGCGACCAGTCCGATCCAATGGCGGGACCAGTTGGAATAGGCCTGAACCGAGGGGCTGACCGTAATAATCGGGGTAGCGATGGCGCCCGTCTCGCTGGTGAAGGCGTTCGAGGTGCCCGCGACCTCGGTACCCAGCCTGGGCATGATCGTGATCGAGCCGGTCTGGATGCCACGCTGCGTCCAAGGATCGCCATCGCCGTTTTCGGTGACCCCCAACTGGCGATAGGCCCGAAAACCGGCCGGATAATCGGCATCGACGAGCAGGGATTCGGCCACTTGCGCATGGGCCGGAAGAGACGTGCCCGCGCAGAGCAGCGCCCCGAAACCAGCCAGAACGCGGGCGCGCCGCGGCGCACCGTCCAGGAAGGACGCGGTGGAAGAAGGCATTTGGAACACGTGCCGTTCTGCGTTCATCAGAATTGGCGCCGATGGCACCCACGGCGCCGATCGGATACCGCAAGCCGCAAGGCGGCCCAACTCAGAAATAGCGCTCACCGATGCGCACCGTGTCGCCCGGATAGATGCGCAGTGCTGCCGTCAGCTTGAAGGCATCTTCGTGATCGCTGCCCGCGCGGCGGATGAACAGGAACTTGGTGTTGGCGCGCGGGGTGAAGCCCTTGGCAACGGCAATGGCCGCGCGCGCGGTCATGCCCGGCACATAGGGATACTGTCCGGCCATGCCGACTTCGCCCAGGATGAAGAACGGGCGATAGACGCGTACTTCGGCAGTAACGCTGGGAGACTTCAAGTATCCGGCACCGTACAGGGCAGTCGCATTCTGTGCGACTTCTCCGGCGGTCTTGCCTGCGGCATCGATGCGGCCGATCAGTGGCAAATCGATCTTGCCATCCGTTTCGACGGCATAGTCGCCGGCAATCGTGGCTTCGCCATAGACCTGGACGTGCAGCATGTCGCCCACGTCGAGGACGTAGGGAGCGGTGGCAGGGGCCGGGGCGAACCGTTCCCCGGCAGTGACCAGATGATGTCCTTCCAGCGATGCGCAAGCCGACATCAAAAGAGCAGGGATGACAACCGAGAATCGCAGAGTCTTCACTTTACCCCCAAGGACTGCATTTGGTTGCGGCAGTGCGGCATGGCATGGTCGCACTGCCTGTGCAACCTGTTTTGCAAGTTGCAATACGGTGTGGCGACTGCAATAAAATACACCAAATCCGTATGATTTAAATGATGGTAACCATTTGTTTGTTCGGTAAACTACGGTGTTATATCACCATTTTGGATGGGGCGCGTGCGGTGCAATAATAAGAAGCTGTCCTGTCGCGAAATGGGGCTTCCGGCTTGCGGATATAGTCAGGAATGCGGCGCCTCGTGCCAATTTCGCTGTCGATCGAGGCTGGGGCTGTTCGGGTATGGCGCGCTGCATGTGACACTGTGAGCGATGTCGAAGTGAAACCCGGTTTGGGACATGCCGGATAGGAGACTTTGTTGTGCACATTGATTCGAGGCTATGAAGATCAGGGTGTCCGCCTTTATGATCAGTTGCTTGCATGTCTTTCTGGAGGGCTGTTTTTTCAGAATTTCCCCGATTCCATGAATTTCGGCGATGTATTCGCAGTAATTCGTCATGTCTTAAAACAGCAGTAATTGTGCACATGCAGCATAAAGGCATTGACGGGTGCCTTGTTGATGGCAGATAGTTTGAATGAAGCTCAGACAGAGGAGTTGATGGCGCGATGGGTCTGAAGGGTTCTTCCCTGGCGGGCTTTCGTTGTCGGTCGACTGGCTGTCTTCGATTGAAGGGAACGGGCGTTGAGCGGTAAGAAGGTTGCCCTTATCACGGGCGTGACGGGCCAGGACGGTTCTTATCTTGCAGAATTTCTGCTCGAAAAGGGCTATGAAGTGCATGGCATCAAGCGCCGTGCCTCGCTGTTCAATACGCAGCGCATCGATCATATCTACCAGGATCCGCACACGCCGTCGCCCGATCTCAAGCTGCACTATGGCGACTTGTCGGATACTTCGAACCTGACGCGCATCGTTCAGGAAATCCAGCCTGACGAAGTCTACAATCTGGGCGCGCAGAGCCACGTTGCCGTGAGCTTCGAGGCTCCCGAATACACCGCCGATGTCGACGCCATCGGAACGCTTCGCCTGCTTGAGGCGATCCGCTTCCTCGGTCTGGAAAAGAAGACCCGCTTCTACCAGGCCTCGACGTCCGAACTCTATGGCCTGGTCCAGGAAATTCCGCAGCGCGAGACGACGCCGTTCTATCCGCGTTCGCCTTACGCCGTGGCCAAGCTCTATGCCTACTGGATCACGGTCAACTACCGTGAAGCCTATGGCATGTATGCCTGCAACGGCGTGCTGTTCAATCACGAGAGCCCGCGTCGCGGCGAAACCTTCGTGACCCGCAAGATCACGCGTGGTCTGGCAAATATCGCGCAAGGGCTCGAACCGTGCCTCTACATGGGCAATATCGACTCCCTGCGCGACTGGGGTCATGCCAAGGACTATGTCCGCATGCAGTGGATGATGCTGCAACAGGACCAGCCCGAGGACTTCGTGATCGCCACTGGTGTGCAGTATTCTGTGCGCGAGTTCATCACCTGGTCGGCGGCCCATCTGGGCATCACCCTGCGCTTCGAGGGCGAGGGCGTTGATGAGGTCGGCATCGTCGAGGCGGTGACCGGCGATGACGCCCCCTCGGTGGCCGAGGGCGACGTGATCGTGCGGATCGATCCGCGCTATTTCCGCCCTGCGGAAGTCGAGACGCTGCTGGGGGATCCGGCCAAGGCCAAGGAAAAGCTGGGCTGGGTGCCGGAAATCAAGGTCCAGACGATGTGCGAGGAAATGGTCGCAGAGGATCTCAAGGTCGCCAAGCGGCACGCCCTGCTCAAGCAGCATGGCTTCAACGTTCCGGTCTCGCTGGAATCCTGAAGGGAGCACTAAGGCGATGCGTGTCTTCGTTGCAGGCCACCGCGGCATGGTGGGCGGGGCCATCACCCGCAAGCTGACCGAGCGGGGGGTGGACGTGGTGACACGCACGCGTGCCCAACTCGATCTGACCAGCCAGGATGCGGTGAAGGCCTTCTTTGCCGCCGAGCCGGTCGATGCGGTCGTGCTGGCGGCGGCCAAGGTGGGGGGCATTCACGCCAACAACACCTATCCGGCCGACTTCATCTACGAAAACCTGATGATCGAGTGCAATGTGATCCATCAGGCCTTTGCCGCAGGGGTCTCGAAGCTGCTGTTTCTGGGCTCCTCGTGCATCTATCCGCGCGCAGTGGCCCAGCCCATGCGCGAGGATGCGTTGCTGACGGGCATCCTCGAGCCGACGAACGAGCCTTATGCGGTCGCCAAGATCGCCGGGATCAAGCTATGCGAGAGCTACAACCGGCAATATGGCACCGACTATCGCAGCGTGATGCCCACCAACCTCTATGGGCCGGGGGACAACTTCCATCCCGAGAACAGCCACGTCATGCCCGCGCTGATCCGCCGCTTCCACGAAGCCGTGCGCGATGGGGTGGAGCAGGTGGCAATCTGGGGGTCGGGCACGCCGCGTCGCGAATTTCTCCATGTGGACGACATGGCGCAGGCCTCGCTCTTCGTGCTGGATCTTCCGCTTGAGGTCTACGAGGCCAATACCCAGCCCATGCTCAGCCACATCAACGTCGGCTATGGCGAAGACGTGACCATTCGCGAACTGGCGGAACTGGTGGCCAGGGTCACCGGCTTTACCGGCGAGATCGTGTTCGATGCCAGCAAGCCCGATGGCACCATGCGCAAGCTCATGGATTCGAGCCGTCTTGAGGCGATGGGCTGGCAACCCTCGGTCGCTCTCGAACAGGGCGTGGCCGAAACCTACCAGTGGTTTCTCGACAATGTCGCGCAGGAGCGATCGGTTGCTCCTGCCTGATGATCCGATCGCCACGATAATGCTCCCCCCGCTTCTTGTCTGGCAGGTCTGATCTCGTGAACATTCTGATCCTGGGTATCAATTACGCGCCCGAAATGGTCGGCATCGGGCCCTATACGGCGGGCATGGCGCAGTTCCTGGCGCAGGCCGGGCACAGTGTCACGGTCGTTGCCGCCAAGCCTTATTATCCGCAGTGGAAGGTCGATCCGGCCTATGCCGGGGGCGGGGCGCGGGTTTCGGTGGAGAAGGGCGTGCGCGTGGTGCGCCTGCCCAACTATGTGCCCGAGAATCCGGACGGCAAGCGGCGTCTGCTGCATCATATGACCTTTACCGCGCGGGCCCTGCCCGCGCTTCTGGCCGAGGCGCGCCGGAACAAGCCCGATGTGGTGATCGGCATCGCGCCTTCGCTGATCTCGATGATGGCCGCGCGCATGGTGGCGCGGCAGACGGGGGCGAAGTTCTGGCTGCACATCCAGGATTTCGAGGTCGAAGCCGCCTTCGCCACCGGCCTGCTCAAGGATGGCGGCATGTTGGGCAATGCGGCGCGACGGTTCGAGTCATGGGCCATCGCGGCTGACCGCGTGAGCACGATCTCGCCCCAGATGTGCGCCAAGCTGCGCGAAAAGGGCGTACCGGCCGACCGCATCGTCGAATTCCGCAACTGGGCCAATATCGACGAGGTCGTTCCCCTCGAAGGGCCTTCGCCCTACCGCGCGGAATGGGGCATCGAGCGGCCCCATGTGGCGATCTATTCGGGCAATATCGCCAACAAGCAGGGCATCGAGATCGTGGTCGAGGCCGCGCGCCTGCTCCGGCATCGCAAGGACCTGATGTTCGTGGTCTGCGGCAACGGCCCCAACCGCGCCCGCCTGATCGAAAGTTCGGCCGACCTCGACAACATCCAGTTCCACGACCTGCAACCGCGCGAGCGCCTGTCCGACCTCCTGGGCATGGCCAGCGTGCACCTTCTTCCCCAGATCGCCGGCGCCGCAGACCTGGTACTCCCCTCCAAGCTCACCAACATGCTCGCCTCGGGCCGCGCCATCGCCGCCACCGCCGAACCGGGCACGGGCCTCGCCGCCGAAGTCGACGGCTGCGGCCTGATCACCTCTCCGGGTGATGCCATCGGTTTCGCGGATGCCATCGAGAAGTTGGTGGATGATGCGAACCTGCGAAATGTCGTAGGCCATAATGCGAGGCAACGGGCTGTTGCGCGCTGGAGTCGTTCGGCCATTCTGGCTCAATTCGAGCATGAATTGAGCGGATTGTGCAGTCCGGGCCTGCATGATCTTTTGCCGGAAAGTGCCTGATTGATTGGGATTGGAGTGTCGCCAGGTCCCATCGTAATTATTTGGTCACGCGCAATTTTGTGACTGGAATTCTTGTAAAGGAATGACGGGTGAGTAGAGAAGATCCAATTCTTGTCACCGGCGCTGCCGGTTTCATTGGTCACGCTGTCTCCCATCGTCTTATTGAACGTGGTGAGCGTGTTGTTGGCGTCGATAACGTCAATGATTACTATGATCCTTCTTTGAAGGAGGCGCGTCTTTCGACTTTCAACGGGCGGCCTGAATTTGAATTCCATCGGCTTGATATTGCCGATGCCGAAGCTGTTGCCGACATTGTCCGCAATAGCGGTGTCAGGCGCATCGTACACTTGGCTGCTCAAGCTGGTGTCCGCTACAGCCTTGAAAAGCCGTTCACGTATGAGCGCTCAAATCTGGCGGGGCATCTTTCGCTGCTTGAAGCCAGCCGGCATGCCGATGGTTTCGAGCATCTGGTCTATGCCTCGTCATCGTCGGTTTACGGCGATCGGCCCATGGGAGGCGAAGGCTTTTCCGAGGACGAGCGTATCGACAAGCCAGTTTCGCTTTATGCGGCGACGAAAGCTGCTTGTGAACTGATGAGCCAGAGTTACGCGCATCTTTATGGTTTCCCGCAGACCGGCTTGCGCTTTTTCACGGTCTATGGTCCGTGGGGGCGTCCCGACATGGCTTATTTCAGTTTCACGAAGAAGATCATGGCCGGTGAGCCGATCGAAGTCTACGGCGAAGGCAAGATGGCCCGCGACTTCACTTATATCGATGACATTGTCGACGGTATCATCGGTGCTCTCGATAATCCTCCGGCCAAGGGTGGGCATCG
This sequence comes from Novosphingobium capsulatum, assembly GCA_015661825.1. GTDB lineage: Bacteria > Pseudomonadota > Alphaproteobacteria > Sphingomonadales > Sphingomonadaceae > Novosphingobium > Novosphingobium pituita. The sequence goes on along the minus strand of DQVI01000224.1, from coordinate 16,983 downwards.
CGTCCTCAACATCGGAGACAGCCGCCCGGTTGGCCTGATGGACATGATCTCGGCACTGGAAAGTGCGATCGGTCGTGAGGCGACAAAAATCATGCGCCCGATGCAGCCTGGCGATGTTACGGCGACTTATGCCGACATCTCAAAGCTGGAAGCGCTATGCGGCTATCATCCCCGGGTGATGCTTGAGGATGGTCTCAAGCGTTTCGCGGAATGGTACGCCGACTTTTATGTCAACGCAGCTTGAGCGGCGTCAGGCATGGCTGATCAGCCGATTTATCAGGATCTGTCGCGTTTCCGCGTCTCCCCGGATTTTCGGGGAAGGGGCAAGCTCGTCACGTTGCTGTGGCAACTGGTGCAGTCGACGCTATTCCGGCTCTCGCCGCAACCGCTTTTCGCCTGGCGGCGCTTCCTGTTGTCGGCGTTCGGCGCAAAGGTCGGGCGCGGTGTACTGATCCGCCCTTCTGCGCGTGTGACATACCCGTGGAAGGTGGTGTTCGGGGACTATTGCTGGATTGGTGATGATGCCGAGATCTATAGCCTTGGGCCGATTACGATCGGCGCCAATGCCGTGGTCTCGCAGCGCAGTTATATCTGCGCCGGCACGCATGACTATGGCGATATCGCGTTCTCGCTTGTAGCAAAGCCGGTTACGATCGAGCCCGAGGCCTGGATCTCGACCGGGTGTTTCGTCGCGCCGGGGGTGACGATCGGGCGTGGGGCGATCGTTGCGGCATGTAGCACGGTCTTGGCAGACGTTCCTGCTGCTGCGATCGTTGCGGGGGCTCCGGCGCGGTTCGTGCGAACGAGAATGCCAGCATGAGCGCTCAAAGCCTGATCGATGGGCCGGTGCTTGCCATCGGCCAGTTTCCTCCGCCGGTACACGGCTTTTCGTACATCACCCGTTGTCTGAGCGACGAGGTGCAGCAGTTGCGCGTGGTGCGTGAAATCGACATCACCGGTTCGCGCAAGGCGCGCGGATTGCTGCGGCATGTCAGTCGGGCGCTGGCTGCGGTGGGGGCAGCATTTTCGATCCTGCGCGCAAGGCGGGAAGGAGCTACGTGCTACGTCGCCTGCGAGGGGGGGCTGGGACTTGTCTATTCCTGGGTGGTGATTGCCGCTGCCCGGATCACGGGCATGCCCACGCTCCTGCATCATCACAGCTTCGCCTACATTGAGCGGCGCAGCGCGCTGATGCGGCTCGTTGTGGGGACCCATCCCGATATCTGCCATATCTTCCTGTGCTGCACCATGAAGGGCAAATTCGAGGCGGTCTATCGTCGCGGCGGTGATGGTGCGGTGTTGAGCAATGCGGCCTTTGTCCCGCCGGATGACGGCGCATCTGACGATGTGCGCGAGGAAGCGGAAGGCCTTGTCATCGGACTGCTCAGCAATCTGACGCGCGAAAAGGGGTTGTACCGGTTCCTTGAGTTGTTGCGGGTTGCCGCTGAGCGCGGGGTGGCCGTGCGTGGCGTGCTTGCCGGGCCGGTGGCGCTCGACGAGGACCGCGCTGCACTTGCGCGCGCGCAGGCTGAACTGGGGGACCGGCTCGATTATCGTGGCCCGCTGTACGGACCCGACAAGGCGGTGTTCTATCGGGACATCGATGTCTTCGTCTTCCCCACGGACTATGCCAACGAAGCGCAGCCGACAGTGTTGTTCGAGGCGCTGGCCGCTGGCTGTCGGATTGTCAGCTATGACCGGGGGTGTATTGCCAACCAGGTCGAGGACGACGGATTGGTGATCCCGCGTGATCGCGATTTCGTCGCGGCAGCGATGGACTGGCTTGTCTTGGCGACCCGTCCTCGTTCCATGCGAGGCGACATCATCACCCGATATGCTGCACGCCATGCGCGGGCGCGGGGCGTTATCCATGGCCTGTTCGGGCCAGCATCGCACGAGTGCCTGTCATCATGCGTCGACTGAGTAATACCAAGCTCAACGCGATCACGCTTTATCTCAATTTCATCGTGCTTGCGGTGATTGGTCTGGTCTCCAATCCGCTGTTGGTGCGGTTTCTGGGCGTTGAAGCATTCGGGATATGGAAGGCGTGCCTGCGTCTTCTCGACCTCACCTCGGTGGCCGATGGGCGGGCGTCACAGGCCCTCAAGTGGATCGTTGCGCACAAGTCCTTGCGCGAAAGCGAGGACCACATGCGCCGCGAGGTGGGGTCCGCGATCGCGGTGTGGATGTTGTGGTTGCCGATCCTGATGACGGTGATTTCCGTCATGCTCTGGCTGTTGCCGCATCTGATCAAGGACATTCCGCCGGCGGATCTGACCGCTGCGCGCATGGCTGCCGGACTGTTGGGCGCAAACATCCTGCTGACCGGGGTTATGGGGGTTCCTGACTCGGTTCTCGCCGGTACCAATCAAGGTTTCCGCTCGTACATTGTCATGACCACCCTGCTGGTTTTCAGCAATGTGGCCATGGTGCTGGCTGCCTGGCTGGGATACGGGATCATCGGTCTTGGCGCGGCGACCGTGGCGGGGTCGTTCCTGACCGGCCTGTGTACCTTGCTCGTGGCCTATCGGTACGTGAGTTGGTGGGGGGTCAAGCGTCCGACATGGCAGGACGTGAAGCGTGTGTTGTCGTTCAGCAACTGGACGCAGGTGTGGTCGCTGGTCCAGATGCTGATGTTGTCTACCGACATCCTGCTCATCAGCTACCTTGTCGGACCGGTCCTGGTCGGCAAATATACCTTCACCTACTACGTCACCCAGTTCGCCATATCGATCTGTCTGATGACCGGTAGCGCGATTACGCCGCGGCTTGGTGCTCTGGTCGGTGCGGGGCAGCTCGATGAAGCTGCTGCGGTTTACAATCGCACGCGCGAGGCGGTCCAGAGCATTGCATTGGCGGCTGCCTGCGGGCTTGTGTTGTGCAACGGGATCTTTGTAGGCCGATGGGTGGGGACCTCGTTCTACGTGGGGGACATGGGCAATCTGGGCATGGTTCTCGTCATGCTTCAACTCGTGATCCTGCGCTTTGATGCCCAAATTCAGGATGTTGGACTGCAAATCCGCAACAAGGTCATTGCCGGTTCGCTCGGAGCAGTGCTTGCACTGGCGCTGGGGGCGCTGGCCTATCACCTGACATCAAACTTGCTGGTCATGTTCCTCGGGATATTCATTGGGCGGCTGCCGCTTAATGTCCTGTTCCCTCGCCAGGTGAGGCGCCTCATTCCGACCGTTCGGGCCGATTATACCGGGCTGCTCGGGATCGCGGTCACGGTGGCCGCCGCGTTTGCCCTTTCGATGGTGTGGCGGCCGACTGGCATTCCGGGGCTGGTCCTCACGGTTGTTGTCAGTCTGCTGTTGTCCGGTAGCGGGGCCCTGGCGTTCATCGTTTCGGGGGCGACGCGCAACGCACTGTTCGCACGCTTGATGGGCTCTCTTAACCAGCGCGAAGGCAGGCTTCCGCAGTAGCCCGGGTGCTGCCAGTTGGATCTTGTCTTGCGCTATCTAGGTCATGGTACCATGTTCAAACGCATTGTCGTATGGTTCGAGAAGCAGTTGCGCCCCGAGGCCTATGCCCGCCGGATTGGTGTGCGCATGGGTAGCGGGTGCAGGCTGATCAAGGTCGATTTCTCCTCCGAGCCCTATTTGATCACGCTGGGTGACCGGGTGAGTGCCACAAAGGCGCGCTTCGAGACTCACGATGGTGGCGTTTGGGTTTTGCGCGACCGAAATCCCGGCATCGATATCGTCAAACCGATTACGGTCGGCAGCAACGTGTTCATTGGCTATGGCGCGACCATTCTGCCGGGGGTCACCATTGGCGACAACGTCGTGATCGGCGCCGGGGCGATCGTTTCACGGGACATCCCGTCCAATAGTGTTGCAGTTGGTATTCCGGCGCGGGTCATCAAGACGCTCGAGGAATACCGTGCATCCGCGCTCGCGCAGGGTGACGATACCAAGCAACTGACACCTGAAGAGAAGCGCAAATATTTTTCTAAAAAGTATGGGGTGTCCGAATGACGCGTAAAAAAATATGCGTCGTCATTCCTGGTATGAGTGATGGCGGCGCTCAGAAGCAGTGTATTCATTTTCTTAATGAGCTGCAAAAATCTGACGATGTCGATGTAACTTTGATTTATTTTCATGCGGGTGTTCATGATGCCCTGCTTGATCGAGGGCGTCTGAATGTAATTCACATGCCGGTGTCATCGAACTATGACCCGCGCAATATTCTCAAGTTGCGTGCGCTTATCCGCAAGATCAAACCTGCCATATTGATGACTTGGCTGCATAATTGCGATGTCATGGGCTTCTTTGTCAGGCGTGCGGTGCCTGGCTTGCGATGGGTGATGACCGAGCGAGATTCCAGCTATCCGCGAGATCCGCGCTACATTTTGCGGCGTATCCTTGGCAGATATGCCGACGCCATCGTCGCCAATTCGGAAAAGGGGCGGGATTACTGGGCGCGTGTACGACCGCACGGCACGCTGCATGTTGTGTCAAATATCGTGCATGTCGCCTCTTCCGGGGGTGGGATCGCCCCCTCCGGGCGCGTTGCTACGATCGGTCGGCTGGAGCCGCAGAAAAACCCGATGACGGTTATTCGCGCGTTTTGCCGGCTTGCTTCTGGGCGGCCTGATCTGGATTTTGTGGTGATAGGCCAGGGCTCGCAACGAGAGGCGCTTGAAGATGAAGCGCGTTCATCGGGAGCGGATATCTCCTTTCTGGGTTTTCGCAGTGATGTCGACAGGCAAATCGCCGAGGCGGGTGTTCTCGTGAGCATGAGCCATCATGAGGGATTGCCCAATGTCATGCTGGAAAGCGTTGCGGGTGATCGATTGGTTGTTGCCTCAGACATCCCTGAACACCGAGCTTTGCTTGGTGACGATTATCCTTTTCTTGTAAGCGCGCGTGAGGATCCCGAGCGTGTTGCAGAAGCTGTTTCCGCAGCATTGGATGTCCGTGTGGACACGACGCCTTTGGCACATGCGCGTGCGCGTTTGGCTTCCATGACGCCGAAAGCAGTGGTTGCGGCGTATAGAGAAATTTTTGATTCAGTGGGTGGGGTGAGGCAATGAAATTGGTTTGGAGAGGTTTGTCTCGGCTGCTTCTGCATGTGATCAACATGCTTATTGTCCCTCTAGAACTGGTTTCCCCTCGTATTTATATGATTTTTTATACTTGGCTTCTTGCGAAGTATGGAATTAAGTTCACGGGTGTCCCGAGATATATTTCAAGTCGGGTGCGGTTTGATGATTTTGATCTTGTAACTATGGGTGATCGTTCGGTTTTGTCGAAGTACGTCATCCTTCTCACCCATGATTATTCGATTACGACGGCGTTGATTGCCAATGGACAAACGCCGCCCACCGACGTGGCTACGCGACGCCCCATTCATATCGGGAACAATGTTTTTATCGGTATGAACGTGATCGTCATGCCGGGAACGACCATCGGTGATAATGTCATCGTCGGGGCCGGGAGCGTGCTTCGTGGGAAGGTTCCTTCCGATTCCATCATGGTCGGCAATCCGGCTGTCCGCGTTGGAGGCTTGAGCGATGACCCCGGTCGCTGGATCGAGCGCAGCCAAGGTGAATTTGCAAATCGCGATGCGTCCTGACGTCGTTCTGCGGGATGTGAATGCTAGGTTCATCTGAGGCAAAGCACTGTCCGCCGTGGGGACGAAAGGAGGCGCCGACCATGCTGAAACACCGGATGCTATCGTCACGTTTGTTGCAGGGAGGGATGTTGCTGCCCCTCGTGCTGCTTGTGGGTAGCACGACTTGCGCATCGCAAGGTGTTACGGATTCCGGGCCGGTTAAAATCGTGCTCGTGGGAGATTCAACGACAGCCCAGATGACCGGATGGGGTGGGGCTTTTTGCGATGCATATGTTTCCGGCATGGTTGCCTGTTTGCCCATGGGGCGGGGGGGGCGATCCACCAAGACATATCGCGCGGAGGGAAGCTGGCAACTGGTCCTGAACGAATTGAAAACGCCGGGCTACAAGGCGCGATACGTTTTGATTGAGATGGGCCATAACGATAAAAATGCGGATCCGGCGATCGGTACACGGCTGGGAGATGAATTCCCGGCCAACCTTGCTCGATTTGTAACAGAAGCCCGTGCCACGGGAGCGATTCCCTTGCTGGTGACGCCATTGTCTGCGCGACATTTCGCAAATGGCCAGCTTGACGATACGATCAGACCTTGGGCCGATCAGGTTCGGGACGTCGCTGCGAAAATGCACACTCCTGTGATAGATCTCAATGAAGCCAGCGAGGCGCTCTATGGCAAGATGGGCGCTGCCGGGGCGATGGCTTTCGAATCCCATCCTGTCACGGCGGCAGAACAGCAAGCGGCTGCACGGGGGACCACTTTGCCCGGGCGCATTGCGAAGGGCGTGCCAGTCAGTGCTGCTGTGCCTGCTGGCGACCCCCGACGCTCCTATCAGGCAGATTATATTCATCTGAATGCCAAGGGCGCCTATGTCATCGCGGGTCTTGTCGCGGATGGTCTGCGTAAAGCAGAGCCCAGTCTTGGTGGATTGGTAAAGGGATAGAATGGTTTAATTCTATGGCTGTACATGCACAATTTTCGTAAAATCTATCTGATTGCGCGAATAATTGAGTGTGTATGCTTCTGTGTCACATGAATTTGTCATTCATTTTCAATAATATTTTTGAAAATAGACTTTTCTTTGGAGCGTTTTAAGCCGCGATGAAGCCATCCGGCAGGTGGCGAGCCGCTCCGGTATCCTGCAATGGAGTTCATGTGATCAAGCCACTGCTCTTCCTTGCAACGACAGTTGGCTTGGTTACGCCGATTGCTGTTACGGTTGCGGCTAATAGCCACATGTCGTCGCCACGTGACGCGCTTCAGGAAGCTCTCCCCCAGGCGCCGGGAATGGCTCCCTGGGTGCAGGTGCGCAGTGATCTGCCTCCCCCTTTGGTTGTACACGTTTCGCCCGAGGGGGATGACGGGAATGATGGCTCCCGCGCCACGCTATCGGATGGACGGCATGGACCCTTGCGCACACTTCAGCACGCGCGCGATGTCGTTCGGGCGCTCAGGGCGGGGGGGCAAGTCGGGGGGCGTGGCGTCACGATTGCTCTTGCGAGTGGAGATTATCCACTGACGCAGACGCTGGTTCTCGATTCAGCCGATTCCGGGCGGCCAGATGCCCCGACCGTGTTTTCTGCTGAGCCTGGCGCTACGCCGCGCATCACCGGTGGACGCAAGATCGCAGGGTGGCGTGGTGATCCTGACGGTGAGCAAGTCGCCAACTGGGCGGGCATCTGTCCGCAGCAGTTGTTTGTCAATGCCGTGCGTCGCGAACGACCGAGCCTGCCAGCGGATGGATGGTTCTATACGGGGGCGGTCGATCCACGTGGCCCTGCCGGCCTTCCTGTCACGGACCACTTCCGGGCATGGCCTGGCGATCTTCCCGCAACTTTGCCGATTTCTCACGATACAGAGATCGTGATTATTGCTGCCTGGACGGCCTCGCGCATGCATGTTGTCTCATTCGATCCTGCTAGCGGACGATTGCAACTGAGCGGGAATTTTGCGGGTTATGGCGTACATCATGACTTGGCGCCAGGCATGCCCTATCGCATCGAGAATGGCCCCGCGTCGGTTCTGGCGCCGGGAACCTGGCAGTGCGATCAGGCGCGCCAGATCCTGCGTTACCAGCCTATGGCGGAAGAGCGGACGAAAGCATTCGATGCCGTCGCGCCGCAACTGTCTCAACTTGTTCGGATCGGGGGTAGTGAGCAGGCGCCGGCACATGACATTATCTGGCGCGGTATCGGGTTCCAATATGCCGGATGGACCTTGCCGGCGAATGGGTGGGCCACCATGCAGGCGGAAGAGGGGCTGACCGCTGCGATCGAGGTCAATCATGCGCGCGACATCGTTTTTGACAGGATCGCAATCGAACATACCGGTGCAACCGGACTGCGTTTTGGTTCCGATGTAGCGAATGCCGCGTTGACGGGAAGTCAACTCACCGACCTTGGTGGGGGGGGCGTGGCTATCGGCTCAGGCCAACGCAAGCCGAGGGCTGGCTCGGATTGGACCGGGGGGGCGACTGGCCGCAATGAAACCCACCATGTCACGATTTCGGGAAACACGATCACCGGGCTGGGGCGTGTTCAGCTTGCCGGGGTGGGTATATGGAGTGGGCAGGCGCACCATATAGCGATCCTGGGGAACCGCATTGCGGATTTGTTCTACAGCGGTATTTCGATGGGTTGGGTATGGAACGACGGTCCCAGCCTTAGCCATGATAACTTGATAAAAGAAAACGATATAAGCAATTTTGGCCAAGGTGTTCTCTCTGACATGGGGGGGGTCTACACGCTGGGGCAGCAGCCAGGGACATTGATCGCCGGGAACCGCATTTCTGGCGGTCATGCGCGATATTATGGTGGCCATGGGCTTTACGCTGACCAGGGCAGCGGCGGTATTCGCTTTGAGGGGAACGTGATCAGCGATACATCCCAAGCTCCGATTCAGGTGACGAGTGGAACGAATCTGCTCTTTGTCCATAACACGATGCGCGATTTCGGTGAGGCTGTGATATATTGCGACCAGCCTTCGTCTAATCCGACCGTGCGGTTCCGCGATAATTGGGCGACGACAGCTCTTTCGGTTCCTGCCACACGTGGCAAATGCGGTGATCCCTCATATCAGATTGAATCTCTGGTTGTTGTTGCGGGAAATCGGCATCTAATTGTCGAAAAGCCATTCGGGAAATGGGGTGAGGGGGAGTTTTATGGCGCGAAATTGTCCCACAAATAGAAGGCCGTATGCGCGTTTAATTGTTGCATATGCTGATGAAATTGTAATTTTTGTACAAAAGCGCATGCCCGTTGGGTAACTTCACTTTTGCTTTCGTGTGGGGTAATGTCCCAGGATTAGCATTGTTTTTTATCTATAATCTATTGGTTTCATTGGTTTTCGGGAAATTTCATAATGGCCAATTTAATTCAGGCGCTGAGGCCAATTCTGATTCCAGTAGATGCGATGTTAATTTTGATTTTATGTGGATGGTGCGCTTCTGATCCTGTAGGATTTGATGCATTTATCGGATGGATTTCTGTTGCCATATTTTTGGCATATTTTGCCTTGATGATTTTTTCAGATAATAGAATATTTCCGAAATTGCCTATTGTGCTTTCGGCTGAATTGTCATTTTCTATATTTTATTTTGTAATATTTTATATGCCGTATGTGAGGGATCTTTTGGGAATAGGCCATTATTGGTCTAGTTCTATGATCAGTAAAACATTTCCATGGAATGGAAATAAAGCGATCTTAATCTCCACTGCGGCGTATGTTTCATTTCATCTTGGTATTTTGATTGCAGGGCGAGTTCCTCCTTTGCTGCGATATAGCGTGCAAAAGAGAGAAGCGGTGGGTGCATACAATAAATTCGACTGGATGGTTCTATTTCTTTTAGGCTCTGTTATATTATTGATTATGGGCGCGGGTATTAAATCTGCAGACACTGATCGATACGGGTTGACGCACGCGCAGGCTGTTGCTGCTTCTTCTTCTGGGGGTAGTGCGATAGCTGACAATATATATGTTGTAACAATTATTTTGTGTATTGTTGCTGTTTCCAGAATAGTTACAGCCATAGCTCGGAGGGGTAGTTTGAGTCCTGCTCTTATTGGGTTGTTGGCTGTAGTATTGTTCTGGTCAATGCGGAGCATTGCTTCTGGCGACAGAAATAATTTCTTACTTATAGCATTGGCTGCTGCAGGTGGATGTGCAGCATTCGTTAAGAGAATCCGTTGGTCAGCAGTTATTGTGGGCGTAATTGTCTTGTTTGTTGGTTATCAGGTTGTGGAAATAACCAGATCTTTCGATGCCTCGAAGGGGGAGAGCGAAATCGAGGCGATAGATAAATACATAACTGAATCTAACGATGTCGATGACAATGGAAGTTTTGGAAATACAACAATTACTTTAAGGGCTATGTTTGATATAGTTCCATCTAAGAGGCCGTATGGCTTTGGCTATTATAAGATGGTGGGTTTTTCTGGGATTGTTCCTCTGGTTAGAGGGTTTGTTTTGAATCCTAAGGACAAGATAACTACTACTGCCGATGCTTTGACCTTGTACATATTGGGGCCTAATGCAGTTTGGAATACGGGCTCTAATCTCATTTCTGATATATATATGGATTTCGGTTTGTGGGGGGTTCCGGTTTTGATTGCTGGAATAGGGTTTGTTCTGCAATCAAGTAGGAATAGTATAGTTAAGAATGGTCTTACGTCTAAAAGGGCATTTGTCTATATAGTGCTTCTTGCGAGCATATCGGAAATACCTCGATATTCTTTTGATTTTCCTGTGAGAATGTTTGTTTGGGGTTGGGCTATGTTCGCAATTTATGAGGGAGTGTTTTTGCGGCATAAGCCAGAACATAATCAAATCAGGCCTCCCCATGTCGATATGGGATGAGGCTTTTCTCTGAAGTGTGTGAACGATCTGTGCCGCATGGGAAGCGTTGTGCGCCGGATCGAACAGTGCGTCATCGGTGGCATGTTGTCTGTCACATGCGTTTGACGGACCAGTGCTGGATTGAGACCTGGCCGGTGCCGGAGATGGCTTCGGCGCCCAGGGCTACGCCCCAGAGCCATTCGTTGCCGGTGATCAGGCCGGTTTGCTGGAGCCAGGTGAGGGCGGCGCGCATGTCGATGGTGCCCTTGGGGATGTCGGACTGCTGCTGGGGGGCGAACATGCAGTATTTGGCGTCGATCCGTACGTCCCAGGTGCGGCCCTGGGGGTCGGTGTAGGTGCCGACCTTGCGGGCCGCCTCGAAGTATTTGCGCGAATGCTCGGGGGTGTGGAGCAGCCAGCCCACTTCGAGGAGTTTGGATTCAGAATCGGTCGGGCTGGAGCGCAAGTAGAATTCGGTCAGGACATTGGCCTGGCCATGGGCCTCGTCGATGGTCCAGGCGAAGTCCTGCGAATAGGCCTGTACGTCGTGGACGCGGCGGGGCGGGATCGGGGTTTCGGTTTCGCCCCCGTCGTAGTTGCCGTGCATGACCGCCTGATACGACCACACGCCCGGCCCGTTGCGCGGGGCAAAGGGGGGCCAGCGCCAGTGGGCGGTCGTGTTGTCGGGGAAGCGGCTCGTATCGATGCCCATCGAGGTGGCCAGCGGCGACCACCAGTTGGCAAGGCCGGAGCGCTCGGCGCCCCAGGGCTGCGAATAGGCGAAGTAAGCCCCCTTGGTGTAAGGGGTCTTGGGTGGCAACAAGGTTTGATCCGGGCCGGCCTTGGGCGAAGTTGCCCAGAGCGCGCCGGTAGCCAATAGTCCCGCAGCGGCGAAACCGCCTGCTGCCCAACGCCAGATTTTCAATACGATCCCCTTGTTGCAGTGCATCCTTGCCGCAATGCAGCAGGCATTGTAGCAGCGGGAGGATTGGTGCTGAACCCCCAAATGCGGCCCATATGGCGCATCGGGCCGGATCGGTAGCCCGCTTGGACGCGGAGCGTTGGAGACAGGCGATGGCATTCGGGGCATTGGCGACAGCAGGGCTCGACTGGCTGGTGCGCGGCGGCGATCTGCCGGTGCTGGTGGAGGATGGAACCGCGCAAGGCATGGCGGCCCTGATCGCGGGTCTCGGGCATCTGGCGCAGCGTGATTTGTCCTTTTCGCAGATGCTGAAGGTCGATCGCCAGTTGCGGGCTCTGGGGCAGGACAGGCTCGTGCAGGCGGGGCTGGCGCCCTTGCGGCTGGCGGTGCTGGGTTCGGCGAGCCTCGATCATCTTCTGCCCGGCCTGCGGGTGGCGGGCGCGCGGCATGGTTTCGCGCTCGAAATCTTTCGCGGGGATTATGGCCAGTATTGGCACGAGATCATGGACGCGGACGGGGCCTTGCGGGCCTTTGCGCCCGACGCGGTGTTGCTGGCGCTCGATGCCGGGCATCTGGTGGGGGAAGGGTTCGATCCGGCGGGGGCAACGCGGCTGGAGGAGACCTTTGCCCGGCTGCGCGAGGGCTGGGCCAGCCTGATCGGGGCGACGGGCGCGCAAGTGATCCAGCAGGCGGCCTTGCCCTTGGCGCCCGCGCTGATGGGGGGGAACGAACATCGGCTGGCCGGCTCTCCGGCGCATCTGGTGGCGGCGTTCAACCAGCGGTTGCGGGGCGAGGCCGATGCGGCCGGGGTGGATGTTCTGGCGCTCGACGATGCGGCAGCGGCCGATGGGCTGGCGGCCTGGCATGACCGGGTGCTGTGGCTCAAGGCGCGGCAGGAGGTCTCGCCGCTTGCTGCGCAGCATTATGGCGAACTGGCGATGCGGCTGTTGGCGGCGCGGCGCGGCCGGTCGGCCAAGTGTCTGGTGCTCGATCTCGACAACACGCTGTGGGGCGGGGTGATCGGTGACGATGGCCTTGAGGGCATCGCGCTGGGGCAGGGGAGCCCCGAGGGGGAGGCCTTTCTGGCGTTTCAGCGCCATGTGCTCGGCCTGATGGAGCGCGGGGTGATTCTGGCGGTCTGTTCGAAGAACGACGAGGCCAATGCCCTGCTGCCCTTCGAGAAGCACCCGGATATGCTGTTGCGGCGCGAGCATATCACCGCCTTTCAGGCCAACTGGGACGACAAACCCACCAACTTGCGGCGCATTGCCGAGGCGATCGGGATCGGGCTCGATGCGCTGGTCTTTGTCGACGACAATCCGTTCGAGCGGGAGCTGGTCCGCCAGACTCTGCCGATGGTGCGCGTGCCCGAGATGCCCGAGGATGCCGCGTTCTATGCGCAGCGGCTGGCCCGGGCGGGCTATTTCGAGGCGCTGGCGCTGACGCAGGAGGATGCCGAGCGCACCCGGCTCTATGCCGCGAAGGCCGCGCGCGAGGCCGCGCGCGCGCAGGCCACCGATCTGGGGGCCTATCTGGCCGGGCTGGACATGGTGCTCGAATGGCAGCGGGTCGACAGCCTCGGGCTGGCTCGCGCCGCGCAACTGACGGCCAAGACCAACCAGTTCAACCTCACCACGCGGCGCTATACCCAGGCGCAACTGGCGGCCCTTGTCGAAGACCCGCGCGCGCTGGTGCTGCAATTCCGCCTGCGCGACCGCTATGGCGACAATGGCGTGATCGCGATCGTGGTCGCCACGCCCGGAAGTGTCGATGGAGTTTTGGACATCGAGGCCTGGTTGATGAGCTGCCGCGTGCTGGGGCGCGGGGTCGAGGCGGCGTGTCTGGCGGTTGTGGCGCAGGCGGCGCGGGCGATGGGAGCCAGCGCGCTGGACGGGCTCTATCTGCCGACAGAGCGCAATGGCATGGTGCGCGATCACTATGCCGGGCTGGGTTTTGCCCGTCTTGATGATACCGGTGAAGAGGGCGTCGGGGCGACGCGCTGGCGGCTCGATCTGGCGCGGTGGGACGGCGCGGCGGTGCTGGCGCAGGTTGGCGCGATCCGCATCGTGCCGGAACCGGGGGCATAAGGGGGCACGATGAAACGGCGGATCAAGCAGGGGTGGGTGGCGCTCAATCTGGTGCGGCTCTGGCCGAGCCTTCTGGCGGTGATGCTTGGCGGCGCCGATGCGCCGATCCGGGCGGACATTCGCCGCTGGGCGTCGATCCTGTTCAAGGAAGAGCGCCTGTCGGGCGGGGCGCTGCTCTGGCGCCATTGCTGGCTGATGGTCTATTATCGCGAATATCGCAATCTGGCCTATCTGCGCCTGCCGCTGGCCGGGCTCTATGGCTGGATGATGCCGCGCCTCGACAGCCTGCAACTCTATATCGACGAGCTGGGGCCGGGCTGCTTCATCCAGCACGGCTTTGCCACGATTGTCGCCGCGCGCCGGATCGGCGCCGATTTCTGGCTGAACCAGCAAGTGACCATCGGCTATTCCAACGATACCGACGTGCCGGTGATCGGCGACGGGGTGACCGTGCGGCCCGGCGCGCGGATCGTCGGCAAGCTCAAGGTGGGCGACGGGGCCACGGTGGGGATGAACACGGTGGTTACCGGCAATGTGCCGCCCGGCGCCACCGTATTCGGCGTACCGGGACAGGTGATCTGGCGCAAGCCGCTCCAATAAGCTGCAAGGAAAGGACAAGCATGACCCGCGACGACATCGTCACCACGCTGACCGGCATTTTTCGCGACATCTTCTTTGACGACGACCTCGTGCTGCGCGACGACATGACTGCCGACGATGTCGAGGACTGGACCTCGCTCACCCACATCAACCTGATCCTCGCGGTCGAGGAGGCCTTCGAGATCAAGATCCGCTCGAACGAGATCGAGAAGCTGACCGATGTGCGCGCGCTGGTCGATCTGATCGAGAAGAAGGTGGCGTGAGCGGGCCAGCACGCGACGCGCGGATCGTCGGGCGCACGCTGGTCTATGATGGGTGGTATCGGCTGCACCGGCTGGAGGTGGCCATGCCCGATGGCGCCCGCGTGGAGCGGCATCTGCTCGACAATGGCAGCGCGGTGGCGGTGCTGCCCTACGATCCGGTGCGGCGCACATGCATGGTCATCACCCAGCCGCGCGCGGCGGTGCTGGAAGCCGGGGAGGCGCCGCTGATCGAGGCCATCGCGGGGGCTCTCGACGGGATCGATCCGGCCGCACGCATCCGCGAGGAAGCGATGGAGGAGGCGGGCCTGCGTCTTCAGGCCCTCGAACCGGTGTGCAGGATGTGGTCGCTCCCGCCGATCTCGACTGAGCGGATCGACCTGTTCCTGGCCCGCTACGAGGCCGCCGACCGCGTGGCCGAAGGCGGCGGGGCCGATGGCGAGCACGAATGCATCACCGTGATCGAGATGGGTCTCGACGCCTTGCGCGATTCCGTCGTCGCGGGCGCGCTGACCGATGCCAAGACCCTGATCCTCGCCCAGGCGCTGATGCTGCGCCACCCCGAACTGTTCTGAAGGGCAGCCGGTCTGAAAAGGGGGAGGCACACACCATGACGAAAGAGCAAACCGTGCGTGAAGGCGAGGATCATCAGGAGCGGGGCGAGGCCGACATCGGCGCGATCAACGCCATTCTGGGCTTTCACATCCGCCTCGCCCATGGCGTCTGTTTGCGGCATTTCACCGAGACGTTTGCCGAACTCGGCCTCACGCAGAAGCAGGTCTCGGTGCTCTGGCTGGTCGATGACCATCCCGGCATTGCCCAGACCGATCTGGCCCAGCGGCTCCAGATGGACCGCGCCACGACGATGGCGATCATCAACCGGCTTCAGGCCAAGCAGTTGCTGCGGCGCGACCGTTCGGCGCACGACGGGCGCAAGCAGGCACTTTACCTCGAACCCGAGGGCCATGCCATGCTCGCCCGCGCCAAGCTGGCCATTGGCGAGCACGAGGCCTGGGTGAAGCGGCATTTCTCCGATGCCGAGGTCAAGGTTCTGATCGAATTGCTGTCCCGTATTCACGAGTAGCCAGAGCCTCAAATCGTGTTATAGTCCATAACAATAAGCACGCCCCAACGGCGGCTTGGACAATGACACGGGAGAGAGAGGCCTGATGGGCGATGATTCGCGATATGACGATCCGCGCGAGGTGATCCGTCATTCCCCGATGGGGCTGCGCCAGTGGGTGGCGGTGGCCCTGATGATCGGGCTCAATGCGCTCGACGGGTTCGACGTGCTGTCCAGCGCCTTTGCCGCGCCGGGCATCGCCCGCGAATGGGGCGTGGGGCGCGATGCGCTGGGCGTGGTGCTCTCGATGGAACTGGTTGGCATGGGGTTCGGTTCGATCGTCATGGGCGGGGCGGCTGATCGCTTTGGCCGCCGTCCGACGATTCTGGCGTGCCTCGTGGTCATGACGCTGGGCATGGGGCTGGCGACGACGGCGACGAGCCCGGCGATGCTGGGCGGCTGGCGCCTGCTGACCGGGCTGGGCATTGGCGGCATGCTGGCCGCGACCAATGCCGTCGTGGCCGAGATCAGCAGCGTGAAGGGGCGCAGTCTTGCGCTCTCGCTGATGGTCATCGGCTATCCGCTGGGGGCGACGGTGGGCGGCATGATCGCTGCTGTCCTGCTGCGGGGCGGGGAATGGCGCCATGTCTTTGCCTTTGGCGCATTGGCCACGGCCTGTTTCCTGCCGCTCGTCCATGTCTTCGTGCCCGAGACGCCCGCGTGGTTTCTGGCCCGTCGCCCGGCCAGGACACTGGCGCGGATCAATCGTTCGCTTGCGGCCTTCCGGCTTCCTCTTGCCCTTGCGCTGCCGCCCGTCGAACCGAAGACGGCGGGCTCGGGCCTGCTCGACATCCTGCGGCCCGGCCTTGTGGGGACGACGGTCCTGCTCACGCTGGGCTATGCGTTCCACTGCGTGACGTTCTACTACATCCTCAAATGGAGCCCCAAGATCGTCGCCGATTTCGGCTATTCGCAGGCACAGGCGGCCAGCGTGCTGGTCTGGGCCAATCTGGGCGGGGCGCTGGGGGGCGGGTTGTTCGGCCTGTTGATGCACCGTTTCGGGATCAAGTGGCCGACGATTGCCGTGTTGGTCGCGGGCAGTCTGGCGGTGGCCGTGTTCGGTCTGGGCGCGACCTCGCTCGACGGCTGGCGCTTTGCGGTCTTCTGCACCGGCTTTACCACCAATGCCGCGATGGTCGGTTTCTACGCGGCCTTTGCCCATGGTTTCCCGGCCAAAGTCCGCGCGACGGGCACGGGCTTTGCCATTGGCGCGGGGCGTATCGGGGCGGCGGGTTCGCCGATCCTGGCAGGCGAACTGTTCCATGCCGCCGGACTGCCGCTGCTGGCAGTTTCGGTGGTGATGGCGCTGGGCTCGCTGGCGGCGGCAGGGGCGCTGCTGATGCTGCGCCTGCGCGAGGCCTAGCAGTCATGCCTGACGTGGCCCTCGGCACCACCGTTCGCCAAAGTTCATGGGGTGCAGGGGGCTTTGCCCCCTGCGGGATCCCTTCTTCCTGAACCTTGTAAGAGCCCGACCCAAAAGTCGGTCGGCGGAGGTTTGGCGAGGGATTTTGGGTCACCACAAGGAGGCTGAGAGCCCAGCGATGCTGGAAGCATCGTGGCGAACAGCCGACGCCGTGGTG
>DQVI01000066.1 GCA_015661825.1 Novosphingobium capsulatum | reverse complement strand
TCGCCGTTGGGATGGGAACACATCAATCTAACCGGGGAATATCGCTGGCCCAAATCCTTAGCGTAGGATTCCGCCCCCTCCCGCAAACGCCCCCTACGATTGAGAAGCGCGGCGGAATCTCTTAGATTGATCGCTGGAGGCTTTGTTCGCGGAGACGCGCACATTGCCTTCTTTTCGTTTTAGGAAGCGCTGCCCTAAGCGACAGAAGCCAGAGCTTTGACAATGCGGCATTCCGCGATGGAGCCGACCATGTATCTTGATCCTATCGGTGCAGACACGCGATGATGGCGGTCACGACGGCGGTGGTTTCCGCGACGTCGCGCACCCTCACTGTGTCGAGGCCGATTTCAGCAGCGGGATAGTCATTCCCACCGGGGAATATCGCATCCCCAATGAACAGCATCCCGTCGAGCGGGACACCGCTCTCGGCACTCAGGCGCTTCAGGCCATAGCCCTTGTCGATCCCTGCTCTGGTCACGTCGATCGATGTCGTGCCACCGAGATTGATCGAGAGCTCCGGCAGCTTCGCGCGCAACGTGGCCTGCAACGCGGTCCTCTTCTTTCGGTCAGGATCCCACGCTTCCTTTTCCTTCAGCGGCGCTGCCTGCCCCAGGCCCGAAAAGGTGATCTGGCTGCCCCGGTCCTCGATCCGTTCGCCCCAGATACGTTCGTCGGCGAGACCGGCATCGGTCAGCGCCTGATCGAAGGCCGTGCGGATCTTCGCCTTCTCCGCGTCGTCGAACAGTTCGGCATAGACCGCGCGCCAAGCGCCATTGATGAACCGATAGAGTTTCGTGCCTGTGGTCGGCATCAACCAGAGACGGTCGAGCGCGACGCCGGCAGGAAGGCGCGAGGCGATCTGCTTTTCGAACTGCGGCCAGTCCCCGCCCGAGATCACCGCCACATCCGTGATGGCGAGCAATCGGGCGAGGATTGCGGCCATATCCTCCGATAACGGCCGCTTGCTCTCGGCAAGCGTGCCGTCGAGGTCGAAGGCGATCAGCCACTTCATGCCGCCTTCCCTGCCGGATCGCGGTAGGCGAGCAGCCTGAGCGCATTGATGACGACGAGCAGCGTCGATCCCTCATGAACCGCCACCGCTGGCCCAATGCCGAGGCCGAGGATGGTAGCAGGCACCAGGAAGGCGACGACACCCAGGCTGACGAAGACGTTCTGCCGGATGATTCCACGGGTATGGCGGCTAAGACCGACTGCGAATGGCAGGTGCGCCAGATCGTCGGCCATCAGCGCCACGTCGGCTGTCTCCAGCGCAACGTCCGACCCCGCCGCGCCCATCGCGATGCCGACCGTGGCGCTTGCCATCGCCGGCGCATCGTTCACGCCGTCGCCCACCATCGCGACCTTGTCTTCGCCGGCGAGCTTCTTGATCGCGGCAACCTTGTCTTCGGGCATGAGGTCGCCCCACGCTTCGTCGATCCCGACTTCGTCGGCGATCGCTTCGGCGACTTTCTGGTGATCGCCGGAGATCATTATCATCCGCGACACGCCCATCTCGTGCAGCCGACGCAACGCGGTCTTGGCAGCTTCGCGAGGCGTGTCCATCAGGCCGATCGCGCCCAGGTCGCGGTCCCCCTTGCGGACCACCATTGTCGTGCGGCCGTTCTCGCGCAGCTTCGCGATTGCGTCCTGCGCGCCCTGCCCCAGCGCCGGAATGCCCTCACTTCCGAACATCTCGGCCTTGCCGATCCACACCGTCTCGCCATCCACGCTCGCGGTGACGCCCCGACCGGTCAGGCTCTTGAGGTCGCCGGCAGTCGGCACGGCACGATCGTTCAGACGTTCGCGGCCGTCCTTGACGATCGCTTGGGCCAGGGGATGGTCGCTCAACGCTTCGACGGCGACAGCCAGCGCCAGCAACTCGCCTTCATCGGCGCCATCGACGGGCACGACATCAGTGATGCGCGGACGACCTTCGGTCAGCGTGCCCGTCTTGTCGAAAGCGATCGCTTTGAGCGACCCGAGGTTTTCGAGCGGTGCACCGCCCTTCACGAGCACGCCGCCCCGCGCTGCACGGGCAACGCCCGACAGGACCGCGCTCGGCGTTGCGATCGCGAGCGCGCACGGGCTTGCCGCCACCAGCACCGCCATCGCGCGATAGAAGCTGTCGCGGAACGGCTCGTCGACGACCACCCATGCGAACAGCAGGAGCACTGACAGGACCAGGACGGCGGGCACGAAGATCCGTTCGAACCGGTCGGTGAAGCGCTGCGTCGGCGACTTCTGCGTCTCCGCTTCGCTCACCATCTTCACGACCTTGGCAAGCGCGCTTTCATTGGAACGGCGTGTCACCTCGATCTCGATCGCGCCGCCGCCGTTGATCGTACCAGCAAAAACCCGGCTTTCCGCGTCGACTGCATCGGGCTTGGCGCGTGCCGCTGCGGCATCTGCGACCGGCACCTTGTCGACCGGGATGCTTTCACCCGTGACCGGGGCCTGGTTGATCGCGCTGGTGCCCTTGATGACGAAGCCGTCGGCAGGCAGGCGCTCGTTCGGGCGGACGATGGCAATGTCCCCGACGACCATCTGCTCGACCGGGATTTCGCTGGTCTGCCCGCCGCGTCGCACGGTCGCGGTTTCGGGCGCGAGCTTCGCCAGCGCCTCGATCGCCTTCTTGGCGCGGCCCATTGCATAATGCTCAAGCGCATGGCCGAGGCTGAACAGGAACAGCAGCAGCGCACCTTCGGCCCATGCGCCCAGCGCAGCGGCGCCGGCCGCAGCGACCAACATCAGCGTGTCGATCTCGAACTTCTTCATCCGGAGGTTGTCGATCGCCTCGCGCAGCGTGAAGAATCCGCCGAAGAAATAGGCTGCGATATAGCAGGCGGTCGGCAGCCATTCGGGCGCGCCAGCGACCAGCCTCTCGATCGCGTAGCCGATCCCCAGCAGCGCGCCACAGGCGAGCGCGAAGATCAGCTCGGTATTGGGGCCGAGAAATTCGGCGTGGCTATGGTCGTGGCCATCGCCGGGGCCGTGCTTCTCTTCGCCCGCGCCGTGGCCCCCGGGGCCGTGGTCGTGGCCGGCATGTTCATCGGCAGCGACCCGCTTGCCCACCCTCACCTTCAGCTTGCGAAGCGCAGCGCGCACCTCCTCTTCGGTGGTTTCGCGGCGATCATATTCGACCCGGACAGACCCGCTGGTGCTGGCGCTTGCCTGGACCACGCCGGGCAAGGCGCACAGCGCATCGCTGACCGTGCGCGCCCGACGTTCGTGGTTGATCCCCGTCACCTGCCAGATCGCATGGCCGTAGCGCTCGGTGATTTCGGCACCTGCGGCGCGCACCATTTCGCGCAACCGTGGCAGCGGCAGCTTGGCGGCATCGAAATGGATGCACAGCGCCGCTGGCGTGTTGCCGTCGAGACAGATCACATGCGCCCGCTCGACACCTTCGCGCTTTGACAGGGTTGATACGAGACGGTCCAGGCAGGCATCGGCCGCGTCAGGAAGGTCCGGCAACAACACTGGAATGTCGAGTTCGAGCTTGTCGTTCATGACGACCTCCTTTCGCTTTTCTTGGTTTCGGCGCGCGCGTCGCGCAGGATTTCGACACCGCCCTTGATGGCGATGATGGCGGTGGCGAAGCCGACCAGCAGGTCCGGCCAATTGGTACCCAACCACAGCACCAGCACGCCGGCGATCAGGATGCCGCCGTTGGAAATGAAGTCGTTGAAGCTGAAGGTGGTTGCGGCCCGGAGATTGACGTCCGGATCCTTGAGGCGCTGGAGCAGCCGCAGGCAGAGGTAATTCACGACGCCGGCGATCGCGGACATGACCATCATGGTAGGTCCGATGGGCTCGCTGCCCTGCACGTAGCGCCGTCCGACATCGATCAAGATGCCGCCCGCGAAGATCAGCAGCATGACGCCCGAAGCGACCGCGGCGCGTGTCTTCCATGTCTGGCCCCGGGTGAGCGCCACAAGGCTCAGCGCATACACAGCCGTATCGGACAGGTTGTCGACGCCGTTGGCGATCAGCGCGCTCGAGTCCGCGAAGAAGCCGGAAACGAAGAAGCCCGCAGCGATCGCCGCGTTCAGCAGCAGGACGATCCACAGTGTGCGGCGCTCCTGCCCGCCATTGTTGTCGTTGCCCGGGATCATCCCATCATCTCCTCAAGTGTCAGCAGGGCCAGGAAGCCGACGAAAAACATCGAGCTGATGAGCGGGGTGTCGGGTTTCTCGTGCGCCTCGACCAGCAACTCCTCCGTGACGAGGTAGAGCAGCGCCATCAGCCCGAAGCTGAGGAAGCCGGCGATCATCACCGGCGACAGCGCGGCGACCGGCACGGCAGCGAGCGCGCCGATCGGCAGCAGCAGGGCCAATGCCGAGACGATCACGATGATGCGCAAGCGCGAGCGATAGGTTTCCGCCAGCTCGTCGGTCAGCGTCAGTCCCAGAAATAACACTTCCAGAGTGAGCGCGATCGTCAGCAGGAGACCTGCCTTCTCGCCCGCCACGAAAGCGAGGCCGAGCACCAGGCCGTCGACCAGAATGTCGATGCCGATCGCGGCGAGTAGCGCCATCGGCCCCTTGAAGCGGGCCTCAAGAGCCTTGAGCCCCAGCATGGTCGCGACGCCCGCCGCCCCGCCGATCAACGTCGCGCTGGGCGATGCCTCATGCTTGACCTGCGGCAGGATTTCGGTCGCTGCCGCCGCGAACACGACGCCGGCAGCGAGATGCTGTAGGCCCGCCACGAGGCCAGGTTTCAACTTGGTGCGGCTCGCGACAATCGCGCCGAGCACGACCGCCAGCACAGGCGCAAGCGTATAGAGCAGTGCCTGCATTTCCTAGGACTCCTCCGGGGTTCGGTGGCAGACGCGGATCTTCCCGCGTCGCGTGAACGCGATCGATCCGCCCGCCACGACAGCCCGCGAATGGTCGCCGCGAAACTCGTCACCGGTTCGCTGCGCGCGCAGGATCTCGGTCCTGCCCTTCGGCAGCCAGGTGACGGCCATTTTCAAGCCGTCATCGATGAAGTCGACATCGGCGCGTGTGCCGTCGTCGCAGTACATGATGCGCTGCGCGATTAGTTTCGACGTCAGATGCTTTTCATGCGCCGGCTCGGTAGGCTGGGTCGGCGCTGGATTACACGCCCCTATAACCGCCCCGGAGACGAGAACGACGCCGAGGCGCGCGATCGCCAGACCGGCCCGATTCAGGCCGCACAAGGTTGTCACATTTGAAATCGACGTGTCAGACATCGGTCTCTTCCGACGAAGCGCCCTGTGGCGTTCGAAGGCAGGGCAGTTCATCGCGTGCCTTCCTGCTCGCAGATCCGGGTACGGCCATCGCCTTCCACGATGGTGAGCTGCGACCCCTTGAAGGTCGCGGTGGCTGTTTCGCCGACATATTGCAGGCCCTGCGCTGGCGCGGTCAGCATCATCGGCGGTCCCCCGTTGGAGCGCCGCAAATCGATCTGCAGGCCGTTGTCCTTGTAATCGACGAACAGCGGTTCCCCGTCGGAACAGCGATATCTATGCCGCCCCATTTCCCCGGTCGCCACGGCGCTGTCGGACGAATGGATCTGCTGCTCCGTTGGCGGGGCTGGCGGCTTTCTTTCCGAGCACGCCGCGAGCCCGACAACGAGGATGACGGCGGGCAGCACCCGCTTACAGTGCATCATCATCGCGCCTTCCTCCTGCAGCGGAAGGGGACGCGCTGACGATTGATAGCCCGGGCAGGCTGACCTACCCGCCAGCGGAGATAGGTTGCGAGGCGATCGTCAGATTCGACCATCAGGGATCGCAGGCGGCGCAACATCATCGCCGCGAACGGCAGGGAGAGCGCCCCGCGCAGCGTGCAGCTATGCGTTAGCCTGGTGCCGCCATCGTCCCCCGCCAGCTCGTACCGCTCTTCGAGCGTGAACAGATAGGGGATGCCGCAGGACCAAGCGAAGGCGTGCGGTTTATCGAATCGATCAATCCGTGCTGGCGTCCGAATTGGCCGGGTGATGCCCTGGATCGCAAAGGTGCATTCTGTGTCGCCGAGCCGGGACGGATCATCGAGAAATACGAGCGGACTCCACGCCCGGCGATGATCCGGATCGGTGAGTGCCGACCAGATGCGCAGTGGCCCGCCGTGAAGCATCGAGCTGGTTATGGTGCGAGGCATATCCCCATCTCCCAGAGATGAGCGGGGCGATCGCGGATCGCCCCGCTCATCCATTAGGCCAAGTTGCTCACGAAGGTCTGACCGTGGTCATCCCCTTCATGCTTCTCATTGTCGTGATCGAGCTTCTTGATCATTTTCTGCCCGAACCGGGCATAAAGCGTCGGCAGCACGAACAGCGTCAGCAGCGTCGCCGAGACCAGGCCGCCGATGACGACGGTCGCCAAGGGCTTCTGTACCTCCGCACCCGCGCCCTCGCCAAGCGCCATCGGCACGAAGCCGAGGCTTGCGACGAGCGCGGTCATGACGACGGGCCGCAGGCGCTGCATTGCGCCGACATGGGCCGCCTCTTCGCGCGATAACCCCGACCGGATCAAATCCTGGATCGAGCTGACCATCACGAGGCCGTTGAGGACCGCGATACCCGACAAGGCGATGAAGCCCACCGCTGCCGAGATTGAAAAGTCCATGCCTCGCAAGAAGAGCAGCAGGACGCCGCCCACCAGCGCGAAGGGCACGCCGGTGAAGACGATCGCGGCATCGCGGACCGATTCCAATGCGCCATAGAGCAGGAACAGGATCAGGATGAAGCAGGCCGGAATGACTAGCTTAAGCCGTTCGCTCGCCGATTGCAGGTTTTCAAATTGGCCGCCCCATTCGAGATAGGTGCCGGCAGGCAGCCGAACCTGGCTGGCGATCGTTGCCTGCGCATCCGCAACCACCGATCCAACGTCGCGGCCACGCACGTTGGCTTGCACCACCACACGCCGCTTCCCGTTCTCGCGGCTGATCTGGTTGGGGCCATCGATGACCTTGATGTCGGCGACGCTGGAAAGCGGCACATAGCCACCCCCCGCCAACGGCACCTGCACCTGTTCGAGAAGGCCGATGTCCGCCCGTTGCGCTTCAGAGAGCCGTATCACGACCGGAAAGCGCCGATCGCCCTCGAAGATCTGGCCCGAGGTGCGCCCGCCGATTGTCGCGGTGACAATGTCCTGCACATCTTGGGCAGTGACCCCCAAACGTGCCATTGCGTCGCGATTGACGCGAATGTCGAGCATGGGCAGGCCCGTCGTTTGCTCGACCTTCACGTCCGCTGCGCCCTGCGTCTTGCGCAGCACCGCAGCAACCTGCTCGGCCGTCCGGTTCATTTGTGTGAAGTCATCGCCGAACACCTTCACCGCGATGTCGCCGCGAACGCCGGCGATCAGCTCGTTGAAGCGCATCTGGATGGGCTGGGTGATCTCATAGGCATTGCCCGGGAACTTCGCGAGATTACCCTCTATCCGACTTACCAGCTCCTCCTTGGGAAGGTCGGGGTTCGGCCAGTCCTTCCGCGGCTTCAGGATGACGAACATGTCGGTCGCGTTCGGCGGCATCGGGTCGGCCGCCAGCTCGGCGGTGCCCGTCTTGGAATAGACGAACGCCACCTCCGGCTGCTTCGACATCATCTGCTCGATCGGCACCTGCATCGCCTGACTCTGCTGGACCGACGTTGCCGGGATGCGGAGCGACTGGATGAGCAGATTGCCTTCATCGAGCTGCGGCAGGAACACCGAGCCGAGCGTGGTGAAGGCAAGCGCCGCCACCACAAGGCTCGCGACACCCGCCCCGATCGTCAGCGTCGGGCGCTTCATGGCCCGGTCGAGACCGGGTTCGTAGCGCTTCTTCAGCCACGTGATGATGCGGCCGTCCTTCTCCTCGACCTTCTTCGACAGCCAGATCGCAATCATCGCCGGCACGAAGGTGAGAGAGAGGATGAAGGCGAAGGCGAGCGCGATGATGACGGTCAGCGCCATCGGTCCGAACGTTTTACCCTCCACGCCGGTCAGCGTGAGCAGCGGTACGTAGACGAGGATGATGATTGCCTGCCCGTAAACCGAGGGGCGGATCATCTCGCGAGCGGCGGCTGCCACGGTCGCAAGCCGTTCCTTGACGGTCAGCAAGCGACCTTCATGATGCTGTTGTTCGGCAAGCCGCCTCAGCGCGTTTTCAACGATGATGACGGCGCCGTCGACGATCAGACCGAAGTCCAAAGCCCCAAGGCTCATCAGATTGGCCGAGACCCCAGCGCGCAGCATACCAAAGCCTGTCAGCATCATGGTGATCGGGATGACCAACGCCGCGATCAGGGCCGCACGGAAGTTGCCGAGCAGCAGGAAGAGCACGACGATGACCAGCACCGCGCCTTCGGACAGGTTTTTCGCGACCGTCTTGATCGTCGAATTGACCAGCTCGGTGCGGTTCAGCACCGGCTGAATTACGACGTCAGGAGGCAGCGAAGCGTTGATCGTCTTCAGTTTCTCAGCGACCGCGGTCGACACGATGCGGCTGTTCTCGCCGATCCGCATGATCGCCGTGCCGACGACGACTTCGGTACCGTTCTCCGATGCCGAACCCATGCGGATCGCCTGACCCGTCTTCACAGTCGCAACTTGTTCGACCGTGATCGGCACGCCGTTACGTGTCGCGATCACGGTCCTGGCCAACTCGCTGGCATTGCGAACGAGCGCATCCGAGCGAACAGCCAGACCTTCGCCATTGCGATTGACGAAGCCACCGCCGACGCTGGTGTTATTGCGCTCCAGCGCATTTCCCAGGTCCGTCAGCGTGATGCCGAGCGAGGCCAGCTTCTGCACGTCGGGCACGACGAGGAACTGCTTGGCGTAACCGCCAATCGAGTCGACACCGGCGAGGCCCGGTGTGGTCTTCAGAAGCGGCGTCACGATCCAGTCCTGCGCGGTGCGCAGGTAGGTCGCCTTGTCCTCTTCGGTCGTCAGTCGCTCGCCCTCTGGCGTGATGTAGCTGCCATCGGGCTGTTGGCCCGGTTCACCGGGCTTGTGCTTGTCGTCCTCGCGATGATCGAGACGAACGGTGTACATGTACACCTCGCCCAGGCCTGTCGCGATCGGACCCATTTCAGGGTTCACGCCGTCGGGCAGATTCTCTTGCACGCCCCGCAGACGCTCGCCCACCTGCTGGCGGGCGAAATAGATGTCCGTCGCGTCCGAAAAGACCGCCGTGATCTGCGCGAAGCCGTTGCGGCTCAACGAGCGCGTATATTCCAGGCCGGGGGTGCCGGCGAGCGCGGTTTCGATTGGAAACGACACCTGCTTCTCGACCAGCTCGGGCGAGAGGGCAGGCGCGCGGACGTTGATCTGGACCTGATTGTTGGTGATGTCCGGCACCGCGTCGATCGGTAGCCGGTAGAGGGAAAAGGCGCCGATGGCGGCGACGATGACGGTGAGGAGCAGGACTAGCCAGCGCTTCTCGACCGCCCAGGTTACGATACGGGCGATCATGGCTTAATCCTCGTGGCTCGCTTCGCCCTTGCCGATCTCGGCCTTGAGCGTGAAACTTCCGGTGGTGGCGATCTGTTCGTTGCCGGTCAGGCCCGACCGGACGATCACCGTGTCGCCCGACGCATCGCCGAGCTGGACCGGGGTCGCCTTGAAGCCGGTGGGCGTGCGCACGAACACGACCGACTTGCCCTCGAAACTCTGGACCGCCGTCGTCGGCACGCGGACCGCCCCGCTCCCGCCGCTGCCCGTGAGCTGCACGGCTGCCGTCACAGGCTCGCCGACCCGCCATTCGCCACCGCGATTGTCGAGGGTGGCGAGCGCAGGCACGAGCCGCGTCTGCGGATCAAGCGCCGGCGACACGAAGGTCACGCGGGCGGTCGCCTGACGGCCTGCCGCCTTCACCAGCACCGTATTGCCGGGACGCACCCGGCCCGCATCCTCGGGCTTGAGATTAAGCGCGATCGACACCTGGCTCAGGTTGGCGATGCGATAGAGTTCGGCATCCGCCGCGACCGTTTGTCCCAGCGTCACGGGGCGCGCAATGATCTGGCCCGAGATCGGCGCGGCAATGCCGAGCCGGTTGAGCCCGCCGCCGCCGACACCCGCCGCCGAAACCATGCTCTGCGCCTGCGTCAGGGCGATCCGCGCCTCCGTCGCCGCTGTGCGGGCGGCGATCAGATCCTGTTCAGGGGAGACTCTCTGCGCGAACAGCCGCTGTTCGCGCGCGAGGTTCGAATTAGCGAGCTGAAGCCGCGCCCGCGCCGCCTCGACCTCGCCCTTGATCTGCGCCGCCTCGCGGCTTTCGATGACCGCAATGGTCTGGCCGCGTCCGACCGATTGGCCGAGGTTACGGGTGAGCGCGACCACGCGTCCCGCAATTGCGGCCGAGACGACCTGCGTTCCCTGTGGGTCGCCCTCGATGATCGCGGGCAGCTCGATCGTCCCGGCCCCGCCGATGATCGGCCGTCCGACCTGGACGCCCGCTGTGGCGATCTGGTCGGCACCCAATGTGACGACGCCTTCACCGGCATGACCGCCTTCAGCACCGCCCTTTTCCGTGCCCGCTGCCGTCTCATTGGCAGCTGCGCCTTCGGCAGTTGCCTCGTTTCCGCCATCCTTGCCGCCGCAGGCAGCCAAGAGCAGGGCGAGCGACGCCGCGCCCGCGAGATAAAAGCTCTTCATCACTGATTCCCCCCATTGGGCGCACGAGCGGTCAGTCGCTCCACTTGCGCGCGGGCATTCTGGTAGTTGGCGAGCGCGTCGATCGCGGCGACCCGCGTGTCGGCGAGTGTGCGTTCCGCATCGAGCAATTCGAGCTGGCCGAATTTGCCTTCGCGATAGCCGATCCGTGCGATGCGGGCGGCCTCCTGGGCAGCCGCGAGCGCTGGCCCCGACGCCGCACGAGCCGTCGTTGCGGCATTGGCCGCCTGCGCCTGCGCGTCCGTGATCGCCTGTTCGATGTCGAGCGCGGTCACGCGGCGCTGCGCATCCGCCTGGGTCCGCTGCGCGGTCGCCTGTGCGATCGCCGCGCGACCATTGTTGAACACCGGGATCGGAATCGACACGGTGAACACCGCCGCCATGTCGTTGGTGGCTTCCAGGCGGCGGATCGCAGGACCGACATTGAGGTCAGGCACGCGATTGGCGCGCGCGAGCCGCACACCAGCTTCTGCGATGGAGAAATCCGCGTTCGCAGCCGCCAACGCCAAGGTGCCGGTCGTATCGACCGGCGCCACCGGGCCGTAGACGTTTGTACCCGGAAGCCGATCGAGCAGCGTGTCATCGAGCGCGCCGTCGATCGGCCGACCGATCCGGCGCGCCAGATTGGCTCGCGCCGCTTCCGCCAAACGTACCTGCCGCTCGACATTGGCATCAGCATTGATCCGAGCGACGTCAGCACGCTGTTGTTCGAGCGGGGAGGCACGCCCCGCCTGCACGCGGACACTCGCGGCGCGCAGCGCGTCGCTGGCAATCCGGGCCTGGTCGCGTGCCGTCGCCACCCGTCGATCGGCCGCGACCGCCTCGACATAGAGCTGTGTCACCTGAAGCCGGACGTCCGCCGCGATGATCGCGGCCTGAATCTCGGCCCGGGACAATTGCGCGTTGGCGACCGCGACGCGGGCGCCGCGCTTGCCGCCTAGCTCGATCGGGATTGCAAAGCCGACCGTGGATTCCGCGCTGCGGACCCCACGATACGGCCCCGAGCCCATGACGTTCTCGACCTGGCCCTGGACAACCGGGTTGGGCCGCAGTCCGGCGACCGTGCGGCCCGCACGGGCCGCATCGATCGCGGCTGTCGCCGCTTCGGCAGCAGGGGCCGAACCGCCCGCTGCACTGACCGCTTGGTCAAGCGTGTAGACCGGCGCGTCCTGCGCAGAAGGCGCGGACGGTCCGACCTGCGCATGCGCCATAGTGGCGCACGACGCTGCGGCCAGCATGGCCGCGAGGATACGATGCATATAAATGAAACTCCTGACGATGATCGAAAGGGGCGCGCCAACGCGCGCCCAAATCGGACGTCAGGCTTGAGGGGGCCTCAAATGAACCATGCCAGTGCGGCCATCGAGCGGCGCAGAGGTGGAGATTGTCGGCTTGGGCACTGTGAGGACGGGGGTATATTCCATCGTCGTGCGCGCAGGCGCGCCGACGTCGTGTCCGTGACAATAATTGTGATGATGCGGGACATTCTTGTCCGAGTCCGATGGCACCTGATCGATGTCACCGGCGGTATGGACCGTGAACTCAACGCCCGCGATGCTTCCCCCCGCCAGATCGGCGGCATGGGCCATGCCGGAGAAGCTGGTCAGGACCAGCATCAGGCATGTCAGGAAAGGCAAAAAGGCTCGCACTAGCTTGCCTCTATCACGGAAGGGTTTTCATGTCATTGCACTAATTCGAACCAAGGGTCACTGAGCCGGAACCCGAGCGGGATCGGTCGCGCCCGTTCCAGGCGAACCCGACCGCAATGGCGACCGCCATCAGGAGTTGCGCCAGCACCGATTGCCAAGTGGGAAACACGCCGAGCATCGACAGCCGTGGCACGTCCGCGAGCGGTGCGATGTTGATAAGGCCGGCTTCCTGGAGCGCGGCGACGCCTTTACCCGCCAGCACGACGGTCAGGACCGCCATGAGCCAGGAGCTATAGCGGAAGAACTGCGCGATCGGCAGCTTGCGACTGTAGCGAAGCATGGCCCAAGCGATCAGGCTGAGCAGTCCAATCGCCGACCCGGCCCCCGCGAGAAGCATCCCGTTGTCACCTTGCGCCGAAAGCGCGGCATAGAACAGGATCGTCTCGAAGACCTCGCGATAAACTACGACGAACGCCAGCCCGAACAGGAACCAGCCCGACCCGCCCGAGAGCGCCCGCGACATCTTCTCGCGAATATAGCGCTGCCACTGATCGGCCTGCGCCTTGCCGTGCATCCAAATCCCGACCGAGAGCAGCACGACCGCGGCGAACAGCGAGCCAAACCCTTCCGTCAGCTCCCGGCTCGCACCGCTGATCCCGATCGCATAGGTGGCGACCGCCCAGGTGATCCCGCCCGCGATGATCGCGCTGACCCAGCCGCCATGCACGTACCGCAGCGCCTCGCCGCGCTCGGCTTTACGCAGGAACGCGATCATGGCGACAACGATGAGCAGGGCTTCGAGCCCTTCACGCAGCAGGATCGTGAACGCGCCCAGGAACGTGGACGCTTCGGTGGCGGCATCAGGCGCGAGCGCCGCTTCCGCATCGTCGAAAAGGCCGCCCAGTACTGCGACCTTCTCCGCGAGATCATCGGGCGACGCGCCCCGGTCGATCGAGGCGCGGAACTCCCCCATCGCGCCCTCGATTCGACCCATCAGCGTCGCGTCGCGCGCGGTGAGTGTTGGCTCGATCGGCTCGAACCCATCGAGATAGGCCGACAGCGCCAGCTCTTTCGCCATGCGCGCATCGCCGCGCCGCGCAGCCGCCACGCTTTCGGCGAGTTTGGCGCGGGCGACCGCGAGCGAGCCGGGAGCCTGTTGTATCACCTGTTCGGGATGACGACGCAGGAACGCGAGCACTGGGTCAGCCTTGGCGTCGCCGATCGCCGCGCCGAGCGCGGCCGGGGTGAGCGCGACCAGGGTTTTCAGGTCCGGAATGCGCCGGCGAAGGGTCGGGTCGGATTTCCAAAGCCGCTCGCCTTCGCGCGCCTGCGCATCCGTGAAGGCGAAGCTCCCGGCTCGGAATGCTAACGCCCAGCGCTGATCGTTGGGCAGATCGGCGAAGCTCTGCATCGCGGTCCCGTCGATGCCTTGCGTCACCACCTGATAGAGCGCGAACACGCTGCGCTGGCGCGCGCGCTCGGCATCGGTGAAAGCAATCGGGGGCGTAGCGAGCTTGGCGGCGTCAGGGCCACGGCCGTTGCCCGTCATCCCGTGGCAG
The DNA here is from genome assembly GCA_015661825.1 of Novosphingobium capsulatum. GTDB lineage: Bacteria > Pseudomonadota > Alphaproteobacteria > Sphingomonadales > Sphingomonadaceae > Novosphingobium > Novosphingobium pituita. The sequence continues at coordinate 26,912 of DQVI01000066.1, read as the reverse complement.
GACGCGCAGGATTGTCGGAACAGTGCATCGCTGGAGACGAGGTTCGGAGCCTTATCGGGCGCGAGCGGCACCGGGTAGGCGCGCAACAGATCGGCCGCGAGCCCGTGCGCCAATGTTGCCACCTGTTCAGTCGGTCCCTTTTCCGCGATCACCGCCTGGAGGTTGGCAGCCCGCTGGATGAGGGCTTGACGCTCCGGCTTCGCCGGCAGGCCCTGAAGCCGTGTCGAGACCGACGCGGCGAACTCCGTCATCTCGGCATATTCCGACGTGCTCTTGATCCGACCGTTGGCGACCGCGCCGCCATAATCGACGGCCATATAGTCGAGCAGCCGCCATGCGGTTTGCACGTCGCCGGGTTCGGCGATTGCCGCAGCAGGGATCAGCAGCGCCGCGAGCGCGGAGAGCAGCCGCAACGAGAGCATTGCCCGGATCAACGCGAGCAGACGCACTACCGCTCTCCCAATTCGCGCCGAGCGCCAGTGACGATTTCATAAGCGGAGTGGAGGAACAGGAGGGCGATGAGGCCGGCGACGGCGAGGTCCGGCCAGGCGCTTCCTGTCCACGCCACCAGACCGGCCGCGGCGATCACCGCCACGTTGGCGAGCGCGTCGTTGCGGCTGAACAGCCAGATCGCGCGAACATTGGCGTCCCCTTCCCGGAAACGCGCAAGCACCAAGGCGGACACGACATTGATCGCGAGCGCGACAACGCCGATTGTGCCCATCAGTTCGGCATCGGGCGCGGTTGCGTTCAGGGCGCGCCAAATCGCGAAACCGATTACGCCCACGCCAAGCGCACCGAGAAACAACCCCTGCGTCAGCGCGACCTTTGCCCTCGCCCGTGCGGACCAGGCAAGCGCGAGAAGACCGATAAGGCTGATCGACCCGTCCCCGAGAAAATCGAGGGAATCCGCTTTCAGCGCTTGGCTATCGGCGATGAACCCGCCGAACAGCTCGGCGACTCCGAAGCCGAGGTTGAGCACCACGACGGTCAGCAGCGCACGGCGATAGGCCGGATCGGTTTGCGCGCGCGCGGGCTCCCCGTGGCACCCGCAGCTTTCGGTAGAAGCATTCATGCGGCCTTCCTTACCACCTCCAGTCGCTGTAGAAGCAAGCGAAATGTGCGACACGTTCGCATAAGCAAGGATGGCATGATGAAGCCGGTGATGATTGGGCAGCTCGCCAGCGAGACCTCGACGAAGGTGACGACGATCCGCTTTTATGAGTCGATCGGGTTGCTCCGATCCGCCCCTCGCACGGCGTCGGGTCGCAGAACCTACGATGCCAGTGACATTGAGCGTTTGCACTTCATCCGCAACGGTCGCCGGCTTGGCTTCTCCGTCGACGAGATCCGTTCGTTGATGGGGCTGGCGCAGAACCCGGACCAGGATTGTGGTGCCGCCTCAGCTATCGCTGCTCAGCACCTCAAGGATGTGGAGGAGAGACTGGCGCAACTCGCGGTGTTGCGGGATGAGTTGGCAATGCTCAGCCAGAGCTGCACCAAGGCGCGCATGGCCGATTGTCGGATCATGAAGGCGATCGGCAAAGGCCACCCTCAAGCCGATCAATAATAATCGGCCAGCCTGAGCTCGCGCACATCACCCGAGGCCATCGTCAGCTTTACGAGGGTGCCAGCAGGCCGGGAGCGCACTTGCCAGAGCTCCCCACGCGTATAGTTCGCATCGATCGAATGGCCGTTCACCGCCACGATCCGGTCGCCGACCGCCCAGCCAGCCTTTTCCGCGGGACTGTTCGCCGCCACATGAACAACGGTGAGCGCCGTTGGTGAGGCTGCGAGGCCAAGGCCGCTACGGTCCTTCAGCATCGGCAGGCGACGACGAGGACCGAGTGGCCGGAGCCACACGAATCCGGCGGTCACGTCGAACACCACGTCGAATTGAGCGATCAGCGGTAGGCCGACATTGCCAACCGTGCTGGTGGAGAGCCAAGCTCTCATCCCGAGTGTGGGGACGTTCGAGACGCCAAGCCCTTCGATGTTGATGTTCTGGATCGTGAAAGCATCGTTGATACGCACACCATCGACGCCGCCGATCGCCGCGGTCGAGACGAGCTTCCCGTTCAACAGCCCTTGATCGCGGGCATAGGCCGACGAGAGCATCAGCGCGGCCGAGCTGCCAAGATCGATCATCAAGGGCACGGGAGGCAAACCCGAGACGGAAGCTCGAATGAACAGCTCCTGCTTGGCACCGCGCCCGAGCGCGACAGCGCGCCAGTCGGGACCGGCGAGAAACGTGCCTGACTTGACGACCGCCATACGCCTTTTCGCGAAATCGAGCGCGATGCAGCTACCCGTGAACATATCGGCACCGAGGAGGATATCGATCGGTCGTCCGAAGGCCGCCGACACTGAACTCAGATCACCAACGACGGCAAAGGGTAAGCGACGGGTTTCGCGGGCGAGCTGTACGTCGATGTCGCGGACCAGCAGCACCGGGGCCTTGGCGCTCAGCCCGCTAATCATGCGCCGCTCACCATCGTTCAAGCCGAGCTTCGCCGCGAGCGCCGTGCTCATGATCGACGCGCCGCTGCCACTGTCGAGCACCGCCCGCACCGGCACTCCGCGCACTTGTGCCGAAACAAGGAGGGTATCACCCGTGCCGACTTCCAGCGGCTCCCATTCGAGGTGAGCCGCACCGAAGTTCCACGAGCCCGCAGACCGGGAAGTCTGTCGCGCGAGCGTTGGAGAACCGAGCACCAAGCCGGTTCCACAGGCCACCAGCCGCGCCACTAATGAGCGTCGAGACATACCGATTGCTTCAACACGGGCCGTCAAAAAGCCACCTCCAGCCCCCCGTCCGCAGGAGAGCAAATTGCGGTTACATGCTCCAGCCACTGGAGGAGCAAGTGCTTTTGGTGCGCCCGAAAATCCTCAGAAGCGCTTGGAGAACTTTAGATGAAGGATGGTGCAGACCGCTTAGATGCCTTCCCGATAACGAACGGTTCCGGGGGACGCTGGGCCGATCGGGACCGCGAACGGTGTAAACGCTCGCGCTAAGTGGCGGCATTCTGATCGCGCTATTTGTCGGCGAGCGTCGCTACGCGGCTACCGGCTTGGTCTCGGCCGATCGCACATAGGCGTAGAGTTTTGGCTTGGAGATGCCGAGCATCGAGCAAATCTTGGCGATCGGCATCGTGTTCTCGTGGTAGAGCCTGACGGGCAGGTCGCGCTTGTCCTTGCCGAGTGCGGCCGGCCGGCCACCCTTCTTGCCGCGAGCGCGGGCTGCGGTGAGACCGGCCTGGGTCCGCTCGCGGATCAGGTTGCGCTCGAACTCCGCCAATGCCCCGAACAGGTGGAAGGTAAGCTTGCCCGACGTGGTGGTCGTGTCGATCGCCTCGTGCAGGCTCAGCAGCCCGACCTTTTCCTCGTCGAGGTAGGTCATCCATCCGATCAGATCACGGAGCGAGCGGCCGAGCCTGTCGAGGCGCCAGACCACCAGTGTGTCGCCGGCGCGAAGCAGCTCCTTCACCTTTTCCAATCCAGGGCGAGCGGCAGTCGCCCCGGAGGCCTTGTCGGTGATGACCTTCTCGCAGCCGGCAGCCTTCAGCGCATCACGCTGGAGGTCCAGGTTCTGCTCGGCGGTCGATACGCGGGCGTAACCGATTTTCATGCGTAGGGCCGGTGGCGCCCCGATCGGGCGCGGTTTGGGAAGAAAGTCGTCATCGGCAGGTCTATGTTGCCCTAGTTTTCTTTACCGGGTAGATTTACGTCGAACAGGCCGGTTTGGCAACGCGAGCGGACTCGCATGGCGATGGGCAGGCAAATCTCCGTTTTCCTTACCTGCGACACGGACCGTCGGCGGTGACGCATCCGGCGCTTGTCCCGCCGCTGGCGATCGAGCGCTACCGCGTCCTTGAACCGCACCTCGCCGATGGCATCCCGCTCGCGGACCTCGCCCGCACCGGCACGCTGAGCGAGCGGACGTTGCAGCGCTGGCTCGGGCGCTACCGTGCCGAAGGACTTGCCGGTCTCGCGCGTCTGCCGCGCAACGATCGGGGCAGGCTGCACCTGCCGGAACATCTGGTCGAACTGACCCGCACTCTCGCCACCAAGCGCCCGCGACCCCCGGTCGCCGCCATTCACCGAAAGGTGCAGGAACTCGCCATCGCGCATGGACACCGAACCCCCAGCTATGCGGCCGTCGCGCGTGTCGTCAGGGCGATACCGGCAAGCCAGATCGCCGCAGCCTCCGATCCGGCCGTCTACCGCGACCAGCACGAGCTAGTGCATCGGCGCGAAGCCGCGACCTCGAACGAGATGTGGCAGGCCGATCATACCGTTCTCGACATTCTCGTGCTCGATGATGCCGGAACCCCGGTGCGTCCTTGGCTGACCGTCATCGTTGACGATCACAGCCGAGCCATCGCCGGTTACTTCCTCAGCCTCGATGCCCCCAGTGCCCTCAACACGGCGCTCGCCTTGCGGCAGGCGATCTGGCGCAAGCCCAATCCCGAATGGATCGTCAGCGGCATTCCCGAACAGCTTTACGTCGACAACGGCTCGGATTTCATCTCCGAGCATATCGAGCAGGCGTGCATCGCCCTCAAAATCCGCCTCATCCATTCGCTGCCGGGGCGTCCTCGCGGGCGCGGCAAGATCGAGCGGCTGTTCCGCACCATCAACGACATGTTCCTGCCCGACCTGCCCGGCCACCTGATCGCGGGCAAGCCGCTGTCGGCGCCAGTGCTCACGCTCGACGAGCTGCGCGCCCGCTTCGAGGCGTTCGTGTGCGGCGTCTATCATCGTCGCCCGCATGGCAGCACCGGCGAACCGCCGATCACGCGCTGGCAGAAGGGCGGGTTCCTGCCCGCAATGCCCGACAGCCTTGAACAGCTCGACATGCTGCTCGTGCACGTGCCCAAGCCCCGTAAAGTGCTGCGCGACGGCATCCGTCTGATGGGCAGGCGCTATGTCGAACCCACGCTCGCGGCCTTCGTCGGCGAGCAGGTCGAGGCGGTCTATGACCCCCGCGACCTGACCGAGATCCACGTCTACCACCAGGGCCGGTTCGTCTGCCGTGCGCTCAGCTCCGAGCACGCTGGGCACCCGTCGTTGCGCGCGATCCAGCGCGCCCGGCGCGGCGCGAAGGAGCGCGACAAGCAGGTGCCTGCCCCCACGGAGACCTTCGATGGCGACCAAGAGGATACGGCTTCCCGGCCCACCACCTACCGAGGGCTCCGGCTCTACGCCGCTGACGATTGAGTTCCTGGTCGAGCAGCCGTTCCTGGCGACCCGCGAACATGCCCGGTTCGTCGAGTTTGCCGAAGCCTGCGCGCACTACCGCTATATCGGCGTGTGTCATGGCCGGCCGGGCGTCGGAAAGACGCGATCGGCGCGCGAGTTTTCCAGCTTCCCCGACCTGGGGGAATATGCCGCGCTCCGTCCCATTGCCGCGCTCCTTGGCGAAAAGGTCGCTCGCTGCCGCGCCGTCTTCTACACCGTGTCGGTCAGCAACACGCCCAAGACGATCGACGCGGTGTTGGGCCTCAACCTCATTAAGCTGGGCTATGCCCGGCTGACGGTCGCGGGCGGCTCGCAGGACGAAATCACCCATGACGCCGCCCGCATCGCCTGCCCCCTCGTCATCGTCGACGAGGCCGACCGCCTGACCATAAAGTCGCTCGAACATCTCCGCGACATGGCCGATCGCCACGGCTTCGGGCTGATCCTGATGGGTATGCCGGGCTTGGAGAAGCGCCTCGCCCGCTATGCCCAGCTCTACTCGCGGATCGGCTTCGTCCACGAGTTCAAACCGCTTACCGAGACCGAAATGCGGCTGCTGCTCGCGACCCACGCCGGCGATTTCGGGATCAGCTTCGACCCGGCCCAACTCGACGCGATCGAAGCGCAGGCAGCCGTGATCCGCATCACGCGCGGCAACTTCCGGCTCATGGAGCGCCTGTTCGCGCAGATGCGGCGGATCATGACCCTCAACCGCGTCGAGGAGGTCACCGCTGACATCGTTCAGGCCGCGCGCGATTGCCTCGTCATCGGACCCGGCAACTGACAAATAGCGCGATCAGAACGCCGCCATTTAGCGCGAGCGTTTACGCAGGATAAGATCCATACCGTTTCCGGAACCACTTTCTTGTTTCCTCTTCGAAATTGGACTGTGCTGATGAGTTTGAGCGATGGTGGCTTCGCTCATACACTACGCGCTACCAGGCCCCTGCCCGTTTCTTAGGCTTAACGTTGTAGCTCAAGACCCCGGGGGCTCAGCCTCCCTTCTCCGGTTCTTGCCGCTGCGCAAATCCCTCGATCTACCTGCCGCCGTCGTGTGGTCGCACGGCATCATCCAAAGACCTATTTAGGCCGTCATGACTAGCCAATCTTCGCCATAAGGCGCCCCGCCGCCCCCTGCTCTGCCGCGAGATTGCGATTATAAGCGAGCGGCATCCGCGGCGACTTCCACCGCAGCGCGTCCATGATGCCGGCCAAATCCTCCCCGCTGGCGAACAGGTCCTGATTGAGCCCGATCCGCGTCGAGTGCGCACTGATCCCCTTCAGCAACCGCGCCAGATCGTCCGCCGTCAAATCGGGCAGCGCGCCACGGTCGAACGCGCGGCCGATGATCGACCGAAAGATTGGTCCGATCGAGCCCGGGTGCAGCGCCACGGTGCCGATGTCATATTCGACGCGCGCCTTCACCGCCGGCTTGGACAGCGTCTTGCGCAGATCCCACGTCTCCCGGCCCGAGATGCTGTCGATCGGCCGACCGCGCACGGCTGCCCGCGCCTTGTAGCGCCGCACCTGCACCCGCCGGAACAGCGGCCCTGTCGTGATCCCCGCCGCTTCGGTCCACGCCGCGATCGCCGCGACGGTGCGCGGGCTGAGGTAGGCGGTCGCCCCCTCCCCGTCTTGATCGCCCTTATGACGCAGAATCTGCAGCAGCCGCGCTTCGGGATCGATCGCCTCCTCAATATGCTCAATGGCGACCGCCACCAGTTCGGAGGCGCGCAGCCCGGTGTCATAAGCGGCCGATAGCAGCGCCCGATCACGCAGCCCCGGCAGATCCTCGCCACAACTCTCGAGCAGCGCGCGGATGTTGAGCCCCCGCGCCTTGTCGCGCTCGACGTCGCGCACCGGGCCCTTGAACCGCAGCGGCCGCGCCTGCTTCTGCGCAGCCCCCTTCTCGCGGCGCACCGTCTGGAGCCGCAGCTTCACCAGCGGCGCCGGCGTCGGATCCTTGAGCTCGAGCAGCTGGTGGATCTTGGCGATCGACGCCTTGTAGCGGGATAGCGAGGCCGGCCGGCTCCCCTTCCCGGCCCGCGCGTCGAGATAATCGGCCACGGTCTCGGGCGTGGCCGGCAGCGCGATCCGGTTGTTGCGCCTACACCACGCATCGAACGCCTCGACGTCGGACTTGAGCGCACGGATGCTATGGGGCGATGAAGCGGCCTGATAGGCGGCGATCAGGCCCTCGTTGACGGTGATGCGCTCGCCGGCGCGCATCTGCACGATCGTCCACGCAAGGTCGGCCGGCGCCCTGACGGCCGGCAGGACAGCCTCAGGCGGCGCTACGGGGATTTCTGGCCCTTCCCGGGCGGTTTCGGTGCTCACGACGCGCCTCGCTCCTCAGCCGCGCTTGTAGCCCACCTTGTCACTTAAAGAATACGGGCGGACGAGAAAACGGCCGAGTTGCGTGGATCATGTACAAGAATACCTCCGGACGTTCGACCTGACAGCGCGATTCTGCTACAAAACGACCGGACCCGGCAACACGAGTCCCTGGCGAAAATCGGGGATAGGTCATGGCCGAAACAGGCACTGCCCTCACGACGGTTGATCATACAGAATGGCGCAAAGCTTGTGAGCGCGAGCCTATCATTCGTGCGCTTACGGCAGAGCCCCGGCTCGGACGCAAAGCGATTGCTGAGGCCGGCCTGAAGCTGAGCCTCAACCGGTCCCGAATTTACGAACTGCTCGCGAGATACCGGGAAAACCCAGTGACCAGTTCGTTGGTCGACCAGCACGATGGATTTCCCAAAGGGCGCTCTCGCCTCCCTTGCGAGGTGGAACGCCTGATCGATGCCAAAATAGAGCAATTTTATCTCAGCCGTCCAAAGCCCACCATCGCACAACTGGTCCGTCAAATTCGCTTTTCGTGCCTGGAGCAGAATCTGCGACCTCCAGCACGGCAAACTGTTGTCCTGCGGGTCAACGCCGTGGAACGGACACGCCTGACAGGCGCCCGTGATGGGACCAAAGCCGCAGCAGACCGCTTCCGACCCGTCGTCAGCTCATACGAGGCGCAGTACCCTCTTCAGGTCGTACAGATGGACCACACGCTGGTCGATATCATCATCGTCGATGAGTATCTCAGGAGACCGGTCGGGCGGCCAACGCTGACCCTGCAGATCGACGTAGCGACGCGGGTGATACCCGGCTTCTACATTTCACTGGAACGACCTTCCGCGATTTCGGTCGGCATGGCGATCCGTCATGCAGTACTGCCCAAGAATGATTGGCTGGCCGATCGAGAGCTCACCTTCGCATGGCCTGTCTTCGGCCTGCCAGACATCCTCCATCTCGACAATGCCTCGGAATTTCACTCACGCGCGCTGACTCGGGGCTGCCAGCAATTTGGGATCGAGCTTCACTACCGTCCACCGCGCACTCCGCACTTTGGCGGGCACATCGAGCGCATGATCGGCACCGCCATCGGCGAAGTTCACCTTCTTCCGGGTACTACGTTCTCCAACATCCAGGACAAGGGAGACTACGACGCTGAGGGCAAAGCCTGCATGACCCTCAAGGAATTCGAGCGATGGTTCGCCCTCCAGGTGGGAATCTATCATCGCACCATTCACAGCTCACTTGGCGTCCCCCCGATGACAGCGTGGCAGGACGATCAAGGTAAGCGTGTTGCAGCCCTGCGCCTGCCGGCCGATGAAGAACGTTTTCTGCTCGACTTCCTCCCGTTCGAGATGCGCCGGGTCCGGCGCGAGGGCATCAAACTCTTCCACGTTTTCTACTGGCATGGCGCTTTGGCCACGCTGGTCGCGAACAGCGTTCATAAATTCCCGATCAAATACAATCCGCTCAACCTCTCGGCCGTCTATCTCGAACTGCCCGGCGGCGAGCATGTCACAGTTCCTCTTCGCGATAAGCGGCGTCCTGCAATTACCAAGTTCGAGCACGACCAAGCCCTGAGAGCGCTTCGAGAGCGCGGGCGAACCGCCGTCGATGAGCAGATGCTTTTCGAGATGGTGAGCACGCAGCGCAGGATTGTGCTTAGGGCCGTAGAGAAGACGCGCGGAGCTCGACGATCAACCCAACGCATCGTCGATGCGCTCATCCGCGGCGAACCGCCTGCGGCCTTTGTCCAGCACCAAGAGGCCAACGCGCAGCTGACACCGCCAAATCTCGACGGGCCGGTTGTACCACTCGCGATCGAGGAGCAGTCATGAACGTGCTCTACAGCCATATCTTCCCGGCTTATCGCGAGTATGCCGAATTGACCGATGAGGCCCGGATCGACTGGCTACGCCGCGACCGCTGGATATCGTTGCCACAGGCTGAGGCCGCGCTCCGCCACCTTGAAGACCTGGTAATCTATCCGCCGCGAGGGCGAATGCCCTGCCTGTTACTGTTTGGCGCCACCGGGATGGGCAAGACCGAAATTGTCAGCCGCTTCTCGAAACTTCACGCTCCTCAGTTCGATATCAGGACCGGGCTCAGCAAGATGCCGGTGTTGCTCGCGCAGATACCGCCAGAGCCGAGTGAGGAGCAATTTTACACCGAGGTGCTGACCGCGCTAAATTGCGTCGACCTTAGCCGACTGTCCGTGCGATCGATGCGAGCGGAAGCCAGGCAACTGCTTGCCGAAGTCGAAACCAAGGTGCTCGTCCTGGATGAAATCGACAAGATGCTCGCCGGCACTCCTCGCCAGCAGCGGGTGTTCCTCAATACTATCCGCTTTTTGACCAACGATCTGAAAATTCCAATTGTTTGCGCAGGGACCGAGGACGCGCGGATGGCGGTCCTGATGGATCCGAACCTTGCCGACCGGTTTGGGGCGTTCGAATTGATGCCATGGCGCAACGATCATGCCCTGCGCCAGCTGCTTGCGAGCTTCTCGGGCCTGCTGCCCCTGAGACGCCCATCGATGCTCGACACCGTCGAAGCGCGGCAACGCGTGCTGGCCCTCACCCAGGGTGTGACGGGCCGAATATTCCGGCTCATCGAGGCAGCCGCTGTCACGGCTATCCGCGATGGCCGCGAGATGCTTGATGCCGCAAGCTTCGAGGCCAACGACGTGACGCTTCCTCTCGTCTCCATGTTTACGTCGGCAGGCAAGCGAAGGACAATCGGCCGGGCGACCGTATGAGTTTCGTGGAGCCATTCGCGGATGAACTTCTCAGTTCATGGCTGGCGCGCGTGCGCGATCAGCGGGCTCCGGGTGAGCCTTTGCTGCGCGCCTATCGAAATCGCGCAGGCCATTGGCGGCATCCCGATGTAAACCCAAAAAAATCGATGATCGCTGAGCTTGCCGCAAGCGAGGGCTTCACGGAAAACAGTGTCGCCGAACTCGGTCTTTGCTATCGGTATCCGAGGATCACCCCGGATTTTGTAGCCTGGCACCACGTTCCATCCGATGATCCTAGCCGAGATTTCGCGCCCGCTCTTACCCTCCGGTTGAGCTGGTGCAGTCGTTGCCTTGCCGAGGACTATGCCGCTGGCCGCCCCGCCTATATCCGTGCGGACTGGGCCATGGCTGCGTGGGGCTTCTGTTTCCGGCACCACTGGCCACTCGTCGATCGATGCGTGTCTTGCGGGAGTAGTCATTGGGCGATTAAGCGGTCATCGCAGGGGCCGCCAAGATTGTGCTGTATTCGCTGCCGTCGGGGCCTCGAACGGGCGCACCCCAGGGCGCTCGAGCTTGAGCCAGCAGCGCAGCCCATCTGGATCAATATCGTAGCCTTTGAAGCCGCGCTGAGGGGTGCGCTTAGGGGAAAGGTCCCAGATCAATTTCGCTTCAACGACACTTCAGCCGGTCAGCTGCTCGAAGAATCCGCCAGAATCTGTCTACTGTTCGCAAGGGCCCACAGGCGCTGGAGACTGCGTGATAGACTCCTACATCGGTTTGCGGCGCCTGTGCTCACGCTCGATAACGTTTGCCCCAACGAGCCTTCCTGTGAAATGCCGCTCGCGCTTGCCAGCCCCTCAATGCGTCGTTGCCTTATCGCAATCTGCGCCGCGATGCTCGATGCAGACTGTGACCCAACGGTGCGAAACGAGGACGAGCCGGTTGTCGACGTATGGGCGCGGATGGTCGATAGCATCGCACTCCAACAGTTCATCCAAGATCGTCAGGCGTGCTCGCCGACGTTGAAAAGAACAGTGGAAGCAGCGTGCCATCGGAACGAAAAAGTCGAGCGGATGTCCGCGTTACGGAGCGCCTCGACGGCCTACAAAACTCTCTTCCGTGACGCGGCCGGAAATGCGTTCTCTTCGCGCCATTAAGTACCCGCGAGCCTACGGATGGCAGGCGCATTTGGCCTCTAGCTGGCCGCACGCTTTTTAGCGGCAAGTGTCCATTAACTTAGGAGGTTGGCGGCGCGCACCTGAATGCGGCGCTTCTGCTGGATTTCATCAATTCCATTCCGTCCCGCGATTGGGCAACATGCGCCCATTCCCGCCGCTCAATGCTCCTAGGGTAGCGCCTGAAAGCAGACGTTACGCAGCTTGGCGCCTCAACCCGTTCCTCCGGAGGCATCCGGCGCGGTGCCGGGGGCGGTATCCTGAGCCTTTCCGGTCGGCGCCCCATCCTGCGCTGCACTCATCGCCGTCAGATAGTCGACGATAGCCGGAATGTCCTTGTCCGCCACGGGAGCCTTGTAGACATCCTTCATCTTGGTGACCGTTGCCTTCCACTGGTCCGCTGAAAGCACTGGCTGGGTCATCGCCATGCTGGCGGAATGGCAAGACGTGCAATTCGCATTGATGACATCGGCATGAGGGCCATCGGGATATTGCTGCTCATCGATAGGAAGATCGACCGTATCCGAGGTCATGGTAAAGCCGTTCACGGAAATGCTGCTGGGTGTAGGCCCTGTGGATTGGGGTTCGGGCAGCGGGGTGTAGCTGCCGGGAGGGCCCACCATCATGAGGGTGAAGACGGTCACGCCGAGCAGTCCGACGGCCAGCATGCCTGGGGTTGGCGCTTTCATGCCAAAGCTCCTTATGCCGTCACGATGGTAGTGGTTTCGATATTGCCGCGCATGAAACCGCCAGGGTTCCAGATCGGCGCCATCGGCTGTGCGACGCCTGCCGTATTCCAGCAGCGCGACATAAGCGACGTCTTTCCGGGGCCGGGCAAGGGAACCTGGGCGTCCCACCGCCGGAAACTGTACTTCCCGTGGTCCGGTCCGAGCTTGGTTGCAAACCAGTGGCGACCGCCGTCGGTGGACACATCGACCCGTGCCACGCCGCAGTCGCCGCCCATGGCAATACCGCCGAGCGGGATCGAGGCCTCGTGTGCGATCCGCTGACCTTCGCCCAGACTGGTAACCCACGAACGCGGGATCATGCGGTTGATCGGAACGGTTGGGAAGTCCTTGGCGCCGGGCTTTACATTGGCGCCCGGCGTCGCCGGGATCTTGTAGGCCTTGGCCATCCAGTATTCGTCATCAGGCCCGGGCAAGACCTCGATGTCGTTCAGCATCTTGACCCAGTAAGTCGAGTACCAGCCCGGCACGATCAGCCGGATCGGGAAGCCGTTGAGGAGCGGCAGCTGCGTGCCGTTCATGCCGAAGGCGATCATCACTTCGCCGTCGCGGGCATGATCGATGTCGAGCGCCTTCTCGAAGTCCGGGGCACCGGCGACCACAGGTTGATCGAGCGCCCCGAACCGGACCTGGACCGCCCCCGCCTTCACCCCGGCCAGATCGAGCACATCGCGCAGGCGCACGCCGAGCCACTTCGCATTGCCCATCGCCCCGTTGCCCCACTGCGCGCCGGGGACGCGGGGCTGGAACAGCCCGCGCGAATTGCCCGAGCACTGGTTCACCGCGGCCATCTCCACCCGCGGCAGGCGCATCAGCTGTTCGAGGCTGATTGCGATCGGCTTGTTGACGTGCCCGCGGATAGTGAGCCGGAAGGCATCGACGTCGATCGAGGTCGGGATGTCCGCCCAATGCCAGCGCACGAAGAACTGGTCATTGGGGGTGAACACATCTCGGTCGAAGACATCCATCGGTGTTTCCAGCAACGGCGGATGGACGCGCTGGAGGATCATGCTTCCTTTGCCGGGAAATGCGCTCGTCATTGGGCGCTGCGCATTGCCGCCGGGGAGATGCAGGTCGGTCAGACCCTGCGTGATGCCTTGCGCCAGAGCGGGTGCGGCAGCGATGGCTGCACCGCCGAGCGCGGCATTCTGCAGGAAACGGCGGCGGCTTGTTTCGGCCGCGAGCTCAGCATCCAGTCTGTCCATGGTCGTATCCTCTCGGGGAAATGGTGGCGGGTGCTGCTGTGAGAAGCAAGCGATCAGAACGCCGTTACTGATCGCAATGCCCGATCAGTTTGTAGCGGCGATACAGGGTGATACGAACAGATTGCCGCGCCATCCGCCGATCAGGGTCTTGGCGGCCACCACGATCCACATCAGCGCGAGCGCCAGGGTCAGGGCGGTGCCGACGATACCGAAGAAGGCAAGGTTCAGGGTCGTGCCAAGGCGAAAGGTTGCCACGGTGAAGACGCCTAGCGGGAAGGTGTAACCCCACCAGCCAAGGTTGAACGGGATACCTGCCCGCCAGTAGCGCCAGGTGATGAGCGAGGCGAGCGCCAGCCACCAGAGGCCAAACCCCCAGAGCAGCAGGCCGGCGATTGTGCCGATACCCTGGGCGACAGCGCCGACATCGGCCAGCCCATGCCCGGCCATGATCGCAGGCGCATCGCCGCCCAGAACCAGCATGCCCAGCGCGCCGGTGCCGATGGGGCCGAGTGCCAGCCAGCTCGATGCGGCCATGCCCTCATGCGGCAGCTTGTGCAGCGCCATGCGCAGGATCAGCAGCGCCAGGATGCTGAAGGCGACCGGGACCGAATAGGCCCACAGGATGTAGGACGTGACGAGCATCCCAAACTGTGCGCTGCCCTGCGCCAGATGCGGCGCCAACAGTCCTCCGCTGGCAGCCGTCACTTCGGCCGCCACGACCGGCAGCAGCCACACCGCCGTCATCCCATCGAGTGAATGCTGGTGGCGCGTGAACATGAAGTACGGGATCAGCACACCGCAGCTCACCGCCATGGCGGCGTCGATCCACCACAAGACCGTGGCGACCGGCACGATGCCCTCGCCGAAGCGCGCGATACCGAATGCGAGACAGCCGTTGATGATCGTGGCGAGGCCCATCGGGATCGTGCCGATGAACATCGATACGGTATTGTGCCCGAAGATGCGCCGCGCTTCGTGGCCGAACAGGATCCAGCGCGCGGTATAGAGCGCGGTAAAAAGGGTGAAGAGCCCGATGTTAAAGAACCACATCACTTCTCCCACCGGCTTGAGCGAAGCGCCGATGCCCGGCATCTGCGGGAGGGCCAGCGCAAGGATGCCCGTGCCCATGGTTGCGGCAAACCAGTTGGGCGTGAACTGGCGGATCATCTCGCGCGGGTGATCGAGCCGGCTGAGCGGGCGCATCCCTTCGAGGATGGGCTTGATATCCGTGGTCATCATCCAAACTCCTTGACCAGTTCGGTCAGCGCGTCGGCTGCCCGAGTGCGATACCGTTCCTTGTGGCGTAACGCCTCAAATGGACGGGCTGGCATCGCGAGCGGCAATTCATGAAGGTGCCCCGCAGCAAGCGCGCGGCGCACCACCAGTTCGGACAGGACCGCGACGCCAGCGCCGGCCTCGACAGCAGACCGTACGGCTTCGTTGGACGGCAGCGTCATGGCGATGTCCAGGTCTGCCGGATCGATACCGCGATCACGCAGCACATCCTCGAAACTCGACCGCGTGCCGGACCCGTGCTCTCGCACGATCCAGTTGGCGCCGCGCACCCAGTCCTCATTGATGGTATCGACAGCCTGCCCCGAGATAAGCAGCATCCGGTCCTCGCCGACTTTCCAGTGGGCGAGTGCGGGCTGGTCGATCGAACCTTCGACAAAGCCCAGTTCCGCGCGGCCATCCAGTACCCGCGCTGCCGCACCTTCGCTGTTGTCGATTGCGAGTTCGACGCGGATCGCCGGGTGACGGCTGTGGAACTGGGCGAGGCGCGAAGGGAGCCAGTAGCTGGCGATGGTCTGGCTGGCGACAAGGCGCAGGGTTCCGCGCTTCAGGCCGCCATACTCGGCCAGGGTAAGCTCCGCCGTCGCGGCGCGGCCAAGGACGGCGCGTGCCTCATCGAGGAACATGCGACCCGCCTCGGTCAGTTCGATGCCGCGACCCACGCGGTTGAAGAGCGGAACGTCATGTCTGGCTTCCAGTGTGGCAATCGCGGCGCTGGCGGCGGACTGGGTCACGCCCAGTGCCTCTGCGGCCCGCGTCATATGTTCGCGTTCGGCGACACCTACAAAGATGCGCAATTGTTCAAGGGTCATGGTGATCTCCTGTCACCATCGATACCTCAGCCCTATCAATCACTCCAACGCATTGATTATATCATTCCAATCGTATTTTAAGATCATTCGATTAGTACGGTCCTGGCGGCCACCAGCGCGCTCGCGATCCGTTGGCCGACATCAGGACTGTTGCAGACATTGGCCGGACTAGGATGGGGCATGGTGATGATTGATACATCGGGCCGCGCCTCTTTGATAAGCGCCTCCGCACCTGCAGCCACCCGTCCCGCCAATATGCAGACCCGCACGCACGGCAGTTTCGCAAGCAGGCCGGGAAGCGTTGCGAGACCCTCGGCAATCTCTGCGCGGCGCAGTGCGCGATTGCGGGCGCCGGGGGCGTGGACGATCCAGGGCACGCAGTTCCACTGAACGATGTCGTTTCGGCCAATGCCTGCAGCCTCAAGATAGCGGCGAAGGTTCCGAGCTGTGCCTGACGGATTGTCCCGCGACACGAAGCGAGTGCGATCAGGCCCGGGCCCCGGCGTCTCAAGAAGCAGGAGAAGGCGCGCATTTATGCCGCCATCGAACGGGTCGAAATGCGGCACCGGGTGTCCTGCGCCAACGAGCCCCTCACGCCATATCTCCAGCGGCGCGATGTGCGGCGCACCAAGAGCCGCTTTGCGTTCGGCGATCAACGCGGGATCATCCAGCCAGACCATTGATCGTCAAATCCTGTCGAAACTACAAAAATCATCGGTTGGATCGATCGCGACGGTTGCGCCATCCGTTCGATAGGCAACGCCTGCGTTGGCGCACATGCTCCTCAGCAGCTCGCATTTTTTCCGTTGCGCACTGCGACGATGACACTTGCGTCCGCTGTGGGCGTTATCGCCGGAGCGCCATGACGAAAGGGCTTCACTTGAAACTGCTATGGGGATTGGCCGGCCTTTGCGCGGCGACAGCATCGGCGGCCGCACTGGCGACATCGCCCGATGGCTTCGCAAGCCAGATGGCAGCCTCCATGGAGCGGATGCACCATGCGATGATGAATGCGCCATCGGGCGACCCGGACCGCGACTTCGCGGCAATAATGATCCCCCATCACCAGGGCGCAATCGAGATGGCGGAAGCGGAACTCAGGTATGGAAAAGACGAACGCCTGCGCCGTCTGGCTCAGGGCATCATCGTCGAGCAGCGGCAGGAGATCGCCGTCATGCAGGACATCCTCGCCGAAAAGACCGGCCCCGCTGCCGGCGCGCATCATCACATGGGAGACGACAAATGAACAAGACGCTGAGCATCGTGTCATGCACCTTGCCGATAGCGGCTGCCCTGGTCGCACTCCCGGCATCTGCGCAGCAGGTCCCCAATGCCCAGCCCGACAGGGCAGTCAGTGCGCAGGACCGCTTCTACACTTCGGACCAGTTTTCCAACACGGTATCGGTCATCGATCCGTCGACGAACACGCTGCTGGGGGTCATCAAGCTCGGCGATCCCACGCCTGCAAATCTCAGCCCGCTTTATCGCGGTCAGCTTCTGGTCCATGGCATGGGCTTCTCGCCTGATCGCCGTACCCTGGCGGTCGTGTCGATCGGGTCCAACTCGGTCAGCTTCATCGATACCGCGACCAATGCCGTGAAGCACACCGCCTATGTCGGGCGCTCCCCGCATGAAGCCTTCTTCCGGCCCGATGGCCGAGAAGCCTGGGTGAGCGTGCGCGGCGAGGATTATATAGCGGTGCTCGACGGGACCACCTTCAAGGAGACGGGCCGTATTGCTGTCCCCAACGGGCCGGGCATGACGATCTTCTCGCCCGATGGGAAATATGGCTACGTCTGTTCCAGCTTCTCGCCAGAAACCGTCGTCATCGACACCAGGTCAAAGCGCATCGTTGGCCGCGTGAAGCAGGACAGCCCCTTCTGCCCCGACATCGCCGCCACGCCTGACGGCAAGCAGGTATGGCTGACGCTCAAGGACGTCGGCAAGGTGATGGTCTTCGACGCCAAGCCGCCCTTCGCCGTGATGAAGACGATCGACACCGGGCCGATCACCAACCACGTCAACATCGCCAGGACAGCTAAAGGCCAGTTCGCCTATGTAACGGTCGGCACGCAGAATATCGTCAAGGTCTTCCGGACCGACACTTTCGAACAAGTCGCCTCGGTGCCGGTCGGCGCGCTGCCGCATGGGCTCTGGCCCTCAGGCGATGGCAGCCGGATCTATGTCGGGCTGGAAAATGACGATGCAGTCGCCGTCATAGATACGGCCACGAACAAGGTCATTGCCACGATCCCGATCGGACAGGGCCCGCAGGGCGTCGCCTATGTGCCCGGCGCCGTGCCTTCGGGGCAAGGCCTCGACAACCTCGTGCCGCTCGCCAAGGCGCAGGGCAAAGTGCAGGTCGTGCTGGAAGGTCAGGGACAGAGCCAGGTGTCGCTGTTCGATCAGGGGCAGGTGCAGATCCTGCAGGCCGCGGTCGCCGGACTGGCGCCCAAGCAGACCTTTACGCTGGGTCTGGCGGCGCGTCAGGATGGTACTGATACAGTCGAGCCGCTGGCCAAGTTCATGACCAATCCGGCAGGCGCGGCGATCGTCAATGCGGTTGGCCCGATCCGGCAGATCGTCAAGGACGCCGCGCCTGCAGAGCGCCGCTTCCTCGTAATCCGTTCCGGCGCGCCGGATGAGGCAGGCGCGGTGGTCCAGCGGCAGAAGCCGTGACGCTTGAAGCGGTCCTTAGCCAGTACGGCCTTGCCGCTCTGTTCCTCGGCGCCGGGATCGAGGGCGAGACGGTGGTCGTGCTGGGCGGCGTGATGGTCCACCGTGGCCTGATCGCGTACCCGGCGGCCATCGCGGCGGCAGCACTCGGGTCCTGTATCGCGGACCAGATCTTCTTTGCCCTCGGCCGCCGGTTCCGCGATCATCGCTATGTTCGGCGCGTCCAGCAGAAGGCCGCGTTCCGCCGCGCCATCGATGTGTTCGAGCAGCGGCCAGTGCTGTTCGTGTTCGGCTTCCGCTTTCTGTATGGCCTGCGCACTGTCAGCCCCATCGCGATCGGCACGACCGCGCTTCCTGCCTCCCGCTTCATGGCTATCAACGCATTGGCGGCCGTGGTCTGGGCGACAGTCTTCGTGACCCTGGGTTACCTGTTCGGTGAGGGCATCGAGGCTGCTTTTGGCCGCGTCCGCGATGTGGGCCATGTTCTGCTGCCCGTACTCGCGGTGCTGCTCCTCGTCGGCCTCGCCGCACACTTCCGGCACCGCAGGCGCGAGGTCACAGCAAAGGACTGACGAGGCGAGCTAGATTTTCGCAGAAGCGGGAAACACGCGGGCGATCACGCCATTCCTCCAGCAAAAGTCAGTCGCTTCGGCGGATGTATCCCCGTTGGACATCCGCGAGAGGTCCGGTGGACGCTTCATCATGCAAGATCAGGCTGATCTCGGCATTCAGCATGAAGGAGCGAACATCGGCATTGCTGGATCCGATGACGGCCATGCGGCCATCGATCGATACGTTCTTCGCGTGCAGCAACCTGTCGCGGTAGAGGTGGAGGCGTACGCCCGCCTCGAGCAGTTCGCTATAATAGGATCGCTGGGCAAGGTTCACGAGCCGCTGGTCCACGACACGCGAAACGACGAGGTCGATCGCGACGCCGCGTGCGACCGCGTTCTTGAGCGCGGTCAGCAGGGCTTCGTCTGGGATCAGATAGGGCGAGACAATGGTGATATTCTCTTGCGCCTCGTGAACGAGTTCGACGAGCAATCGCTCATAGCCGGGCACGCGGTAGTCTGGCCCACTGGGCATCGCCTGCAATTCTGAGGCGCCTGAGGCATCGGGCACGGGCAAGGCCGCGATGGTCTGTTCGGTCTCAAGGAACAAGTCGCTGGCAAAGACCGCATCGAGCGCGCAGACAACCGGGCCTTCAACCCGCGCTACGAGTTCGTCATTTACGATCCCGGGCTTGAAATCGCGGTTCACAATATTCTGCGACCCTACGAAAGCGACCCTGCCATCGATCAGGCACAGCTTGCGGTGATTGCGCAGATCGCTTCGCGCACGGCGAAGCGCCGCGAAGCGAACCGGCAGGACCAGGCGGGCAGTGACGCCTCGGTCCGCCAGCATCGGTAGGCTGCGTTTTGCCCAAGGGCGCGAGCCCAGCGCATCGATCAGGACGCGGACATCGACGCCGCGTGCATGTGCGCGGCCAAGGGCATCTGCGACTTTCTGTCCCGTCCGGTCGTCTGCGAAGATGTAGGTCAGCAGATGCACCCGAACATGGGCTGCATCTATCGCCGTCACCATAGCGTCGATCGTGCCGTCATAGTCCTCAAGCAGATGGAGGGCGTTGCCCCCACAGTTTGGAAAACCGCCCAGCCATTGTGCAAGCACAGCTGTCCGGGAAGGCGCGCTTTTGCTGCTCATCAGCGCCTGCCCGGCACTCTCCCGCTCCGGCGCCGCCCGCCTGAAGCGGTCCCGCCGCCAGGATGGGAACGCGGCCCGGCCGATCAGGCGGTACAGGATGAAGGCGGGCACCGGCAAGAACAGCACGAGAAGCAGCCAACTGCGCGCCGCTTCGGGCGGACGCCGCACCGGAATGACCACCACCATGATGAGCCGGATCGCCCATTCGAGCAGCAGATAAGCGAGCGTCAGGTTCGGGATGGAGATCATCGCGCGATGCTACCTGTCTCTGCTGCGTCGTGTCGATGCGCCCGTCAGATCACGCCCCCTTCAACCTTAGCGAACCATCAGGAGCGGGATGTCCGCCTTGGCGAGCAGGTGCCGGGTGGTTCCGCCTGCGAACCATTCGATCAGCTGGTTATGCCGATAGGCTCCCGTCACAAGCATATCCGCTCCCGCCAGATGGGCCTCAGTCAGGAGTTGCTGACCAAGGTTTTCGTGCGAGCGCGGCACGACGTGGAGCTGGTGCGCAATCCCTGCATCGTCGAGCAGCGCTTCCAGCTTGAGCGCCGGATCACCTGCATCGCCGATCCGAATAGCGGTGACGTCAGTGGCGCCTTCCAACCAGGGCGTGGCCGCCTCGATGGCGCGCCTTGCCGCATCGGAGTCGCTCAAGCCGGCAGCCACACGCGAAAAGCTCTGACCGGGCTGGGGCTTCCAGGAAACCGGGACGATCAGCACCGGTTTCTGGCTATCGAACAGCGCGGCATGCAGGGCGTCCCCGCCGTCCATGTTTCGCTCGTGGGCGATCACGACCAGCAGGTCGGCATTGTTCGCCTCCTGCGTCACCACGACTTGCTCATCCCCAACGATGGTTCGCCAGGCAACGGGTGGCGCGTCCTGGGCGGCTCCTGCGGTCCATGCCACGAAAGCCGTGTGGCAGGCGGCCGATCGCTCGCTGGCCGTGCCTTCCCAATGTTCGCGCAGACGCTGCATATCGACCTCTTCGCTGGCGGCAACGAGCAGGCCGGGATCGACCACGACATTCAGCGCTTCGATTGTACAGTCCCCCACGCTCTGCGCTGCGAGAACGGCTGCATTGAGGCATGTCGCAGTGCTGTCGGCTCCGACGATGACGGAAAGGATCTTTATGCTTTGCTCTCCTGATGCGGCCTTGCCGGGGCTTCGATCGACCAATGTTCGAGCTGTTTGTAGATGACCACCTTCGTCGACAGCAGGGCGGCATGCCGCTGGCAGAACAGTTCAAGATCGGCGCGGTGGCCGATCAGTTCGACGCACATGGTCAGATAGGGATTGCTCGTTTCCGCGCCCTGATCGAGCACCGGCCCGTGGTTGCTGAAGCCGTAATGGGTATGATGGGCTACGGCGTTCATCAGACCGGCAGCCTTGGCCTGGACGACAAGCTCACGATAGAGCGGGCGTGCTGACCACAGCTTCCATGCCTTGCGCGGCTCTGCCGTATCACGCGGCGCCATGTAGATACGCAGCATGCCGATCTCGCTGGACGTGAGAATAGCCGTGTCAGTCATTTTTACGAAGATCCTGCTTTGTGATCTGAGGGCGCGCGGCGCGAACGCTCCGCAGCGTAATGCCGGGGCTGATGGAAATGCGCGGATGCTTGGGGACGGCAATCTGCTGAGACAGGTAGATGCCGCTGTGGCCTGAGCACAGATAGGCGACGAAACAGGCTACGGCGATGTAGACGGCATGGGTAGCACCGAACAGTTCGATGCCCATGATGGTGCAGGCCAAAGGCGTGTTCGCTGCCCCGGCAAAGACAGCAACGAACCCGAGACCGGCAAAAAGATCGACAGGAGCGCCGAATAGGGTGCCAAGGGCGTGGCCGAGCGCCGCGCCGATGAAGAACAGCGGCGTTACCTCGCCTCCCTTGAAGCCGGTGCCCAGCGTCACGACCGTGAACAGCAGCTTGAGCGCCCAACTCCAGTAGTCAGGCCCCGGCGCGAAAAAGCCGGCGATGGTGGGTGTCGAGGCGTCGGGCGCCCAGACGCCGAGGCCAAGATAGTCGCGCGTACCGAGCAGATAGACCAGAGCGATCACCGCCAGGCCGCCCAGGAAGGGACGCAGCGGCCCGAAGCGGACGTGGCGCTTCACGAAGTCGCCGAAGCCGTGCGACAGTTCGGAGAACAGCAGGCCGACCAGTCCAAACGCCACACCGGCAACGCCCGCCTCGAGCAGAAGCACCGGGTCGACGGCAATCGGTCCGACCGCGCGCTGGAGATAGTCGATATGGTACAATCCGTGGTGGATTCCCCACTGGTGACAGGTCCAGTCGCCGACAATCGCAGCTATCAGTACCGGCACCAGCGCCCGATATTCCACACGGCCGACTGCCAGCACTTCGAGAGCGAAAACGGCGCCTGCCAGCGGTGTGCCGAAAACGGCCCCGAAACCTGCGGCAATACCCGCCATCAGGATGATGCGGGTACTCTCGGCATCAAGCCGAAACATCGTGGCGAAGGCGCTGGCAAGGCTGCCGCCCAGCTGCACAGCCGTCCCTTCTCGCCCGGCCGAGCCGCCGAACAGGTGCGTGACAACGGTGCCGAGGAAGATTAGCGGCGCCATGCGCAAAGGTACGCCGCCGCCCGGTTCATGGACCTGCTCGACGATCAGGTTGTTGCCGCCTTCGACGCTGCGGCCAAACAGATGATAGAGCAGCCCGACCGCGAACCCGCCGACCGGCAGGAGGAACAGCAGCCATGGATGCGCAAAGCGCGTGCGCGTGGCAATATCCAGGCTCCAGAGGAAGGCTGCGCAGAGACTGCCCACCGCCGCCGCCATGGGAACAAGGAGCGCCAGCCAACGCAACACGGACAGAGCATGGTCGTGCCGGTCCCGAACAAAGGTCAGGACGTTCAGGTTCGACAGCAATATTGCGAATTTAGCGCGCACGATTCCTCCTTGTTGCGAAAACGCATCAGGTAGGAATCATCAGCCCGAAGGCGGTTCGGCCGAAGCCCGGCGGAAATCCATCGCCTTGCCGGCGCATATCGTATGGCGAATGCGTTTGGTCAAGCAGCAACGCATGCGGAGGTGGATCTGTACGGCAACTTCATGCCTCTCCTGCGCTGGAAGCTGTCAGTCGCCTTTCGGCCCGCAGCCGACCTTCTCCGGCATTCACGGCGATAAGGTCGCCGGTAACTTCGGCACGACGATCAAGCCCAAATTCCGCGCCTGAGAAATCACGCGCCTCACCCCCTCAGGCGACCATTGCGTACCTTTGCGCGGCGTTGGCTCTCGCAAATCCTTGCTCAACCACGTCGCGAGGCTGCGAAGAGTAGCATCTGGATCGTTGTTGAGCTTGTCGGCCACCAGCAATGCGATCCGACTGTCGGGAGCCAATCGCGGCGCCGCCTCGAGTATCACCCGATCAGCGTAGCCCGCTTCGACCAACGTTCGGCATGCCTTCACCAGGGTACGCTCGGAAAACGACCGCACCGGCGGCTTAAGCGCCTGAATACGCCGGAGCACCAAGCTCCAGGGTAAGTGCGGTCGCAACCGCTCGACGATTGGCAGCCATCGAAGCCGGCCATCGACCAATTCGTGAAGATGCTTTTCCTTCAAACTGTGGCGCAAGTCGCCTATCGCCGACGGGTCTCTCGCGCGCATCTTCGGATTTCCCGGTCTGGCGCCGCGCGCAACCGCGGCCTTCAGCCCTGCCCGCGTCCGCTCGCGAATAAGCGCACGTTCGAACTCCGCAAAGGCGCCAAGCATCTGTGTCATCAGCATCCCTTGCGGGCTGCTGGTGTCGATCGGATCATTGATCGAGCGAAAATACGCTCCCTTGGCGCGGAGCGCTTCGACGATTTCCAGCAAATGTGACAACGATCGTGCGAGGCGATCGATCCGCACAACCACGAGGGTGTCCCCCTGTCCCACCGCTGCGAGCGCGCTGGCCAGTTTCGGACGGCTGCGGCTAGCGCCGCTGGCCCGGTCCTCGAATAGGGTTACACAGCCTGCGCGTCTTAACTCACTAATCTGGGCGAAGGTATCCTGTTCGTCGGTAGAAACGCGGGCGTAACCGATCAAGGGCATTTGTCACAATCCATCTAACGGGGTCAACCGACCGGTTGTCCCCGTATGGTAATCGCTTGAGCCCCGGTTGACCATCGTCCGAGGCGGATCAGATGCCTGGCACCCATCCCGTTTGAACCGAGTGTGCGGACGTTGAGAGAAGCCCCCTGCCCCGCCTGTCCTAGCCTGTGAATGCGCTAAGAAAGTGTCGCCGAAAAACGCTGGAGATCAGCCACGCAGCATCCAGGCGTCCGGCGGTATTCTTCCCTGAATCCAGCCGTATTCTTTCAACGCAGGATCCAGAAATTGGGCGGCGCCGGAGCGTCCAGTCGTATCCTGAAAACGACACACCTTATAAAGAACGGTCAAATCTGCTTATGTGATAACTGCAATTATCACATGTTCGTTTACCAACCATCCGTGCAGTTGTGCAGTGTTTTGGCATTCACTACACATTCCGCATGGAGCGCTTCCATCACCTCGCCGCCGACACCGACATCCCACCCGAAGAGCTGTCGCTCGCGCAAGGCGAATGCGCACTGGCGCTCGGCCGGCTCGACGGGCTCCTCGCCGGCCTCACCGATACCGAAAAGCGGCTGTTCTGCGTAGGGCTGCTGCGCGAGGTGCTGCTCTCGGCCTTGGCGCAGGCGGGATTTGCTGACGCCGAACACCGGTTCAACGCCTGGTTCGCCGGGCTCGATCGCGGCCCTCAAGAGACGCCCCTCACCGCCTGCTCCGCCTATTCCGTGGTCCGCGCCCTGCTGGGCGAACTCAGCCATCATCCGTGGGAACCGCTCGCCGACGCCGCGCAGACCATCGCTCTGGCCGCTCGCTTCGGGGCCGACCGCCCGATGCAAGCCGAAGATGCGCTGGCGGAGGAGGCGATCGGCAGAGCGCTCACGCTGGTGAAACAGGCCGGCGCGGATGACGAGACCCCCCTGCCCTTCGCGCGTCTGGGCCACCTGTACGCGCTGCTGCGCGCCGATCCGCTGTTCGCGCTGCTGGAGCGCACCGTGCACATCCGTTCGCTTGGGAACCGCGCGGTGGCGATCGAGCAGGCCGCCCCGCGCACACCGCTCTGGGCGGTCGATGCCTCGCTGGGGCGGCTGCTGACCGCGTGCGGCGCGTGGCAGCTTGCCCTCCCCTGCCCCGGCGCGGTGACCGCCGAAACGCTTCGGCCGCAGCTCTGGCCGGGCGAACGCGCCGTTGTCTCAGCGCGAACTCTCCACGCCAGCGCTACCCGGCTTGCAGAGCTGGTCGCGAAAGCGCGACGGCGCACGGCGCTGATGCGCGAGCATCTGGGGCACCTGCGCTCGAGCGCGCGGGCACCGCAGGTGTGGATCCTGCTCGCTGGTTTTGCGCCGCTCGGGCTCGATCAGATGACCTCGGCGTTCGGGGTCAGCCGGCGCGGCACCTATGCGATCGGCGACGCGCTAGTCACAGCGGGCCTCGCGCGGCGCGCGAGCATCAAGGGCAAGGTTCTGCTGGTCGCCGAAGCGCCGCGAAGGGAGCGATTGTCGGCACCCTTGGACCAAGCACCCGCGCTCTCCCATCCCGCGCTCGCCGAGTTCGACGCGGCGATGGGCGAGATCGACCGGCTGCTCGCCGGCAGTTCTGGCCATCCCTGACGCGGCCTCGCGCGCATTAGGCGTGTATGAAAAATGATCTCCTCTTGACGTTATGTACAGATATCATACATAGACAGAGAAAGAAGGAGATGGCCAATGGCCACAACTGCCCATTCCGGCGTCCCCGCCAAAGCGCCTAGCCGCAAGGATCTGAGCGGTCCGGCGCTGCGCACCTTTTTCCGCATTGCCGACGCCTGGGGCCTTAAGGAAGCCGAGCAGATGAAGCTTCTCGGGCTCGACAGCCGCTCGACCTTCCAGACCTGGAAGCGCGGCGCCGTCGCGGCGATTCCCAAGGATGCGCTGGAGCGCATCTCCTATGTCATGGGGATCTACAAGGGGCTGAAGATGCTCCTGCCCCGTACCGCCAACGAATGGGTACGCAAACCCAATGAGGCGCCGCTGTTCGCCGGACGCCCGGCGATCGAGCGGATGGCCTCGGGCAATGTTGCCGATCTCTACGTGGTGCGCCAATATATCGACGCACAGCGCGGCTGATGGATGCTATTGCGACGACGCAAGTGCGGTGGCAACCGTGCTATCGGATCGTCGCAAGCCGGTTCCCGCCCATATCGCTGTTTGAAGACGTAGCGGATCCGGCCGATTTAGAAGCGGTCTATGCGATCGAGGCGATGACCAACGACCGGCTTCGCGACGAGGTCGGGGACCTCGCGCTCGTCCCACCGGAGGACCGCGTATCAGGACCCGGGACGTCGGCGATCATGGCAGCGTTCACCCACCTCAATCTTGATGGCAGCCGATTCTGTGACGGCAGTTTCGGGTTGTTCTATGCTGCCAACACCATCGAGACTGCGGTTGCCGAGACGAGCCATCACCGAACCCGCTTCATGGTGTACACCCACGAACCGGCGCAGGAACTCGACATGCGCGTCTACGCGGTCGACTTGGACGCCATGCTCCACGATATTCGCGGCCTGCGGGATGAACGCCCTGCCCTCTATGCCCCGGACAGCTATGCCGCCGGTCAGGCGCTTGGCCGACACCTGCGTGAGCAAGGTTCGGATGGCATCGTATACCAAAGCGTGCGCGACACCGACGGCGAGTGCGCCGCGGTGTTCCGCCCTCGCCTACTCGCAAACTGCCGACAGGAGCGGCACCTGTGCTACGTTTGGGATGGCCGGGCGATTGTCACCGTCTACGAGAAGAAGACATTCACCTAAAGGTCCTGCGGACAAGCTAGCCTTTCGGCATCGAGTGACGCCTTGAAGCGTCCCGGGTTTTCCGGAGGCTCCTATTTGTGAGAAGGAGCTTTCGTGATGAGCAAAACCCGGAACAAGTTTTCGCCTGAGGTGCGTG
>DQVI01000064.1 GCA_015661825.1 Novosphingobium capsulatum | reverse complement strand
CGCTCTTCCGATCTCCGATCATCGGCTGCGCGCCGCTCGCGCTCGACGACAGCGGCCCGCGCGCCGACGCGGCCTTCGACCCCGACTATCAGCCCGACCGCGTGCTGGCCGATGGCGAGACACTGCGCGGCCAGGGCTGGACACTGGAAGCCGTGGCCACGCCGGGCCATACCAGCAACCACTTGTGCCTTGCCCTGCACGAAAGTGGCGCGCTGTTCACCGGCGACCATGTGATGGGCTGGTCCACCAGTGTCGTCTCGCCCCCCGATGGCGACATGGCCGCCTACATGGCCTCGCTCCAGAAGCTCTACGAACGGGCGCAGGACCGGGTCTATTATCCCGCCCATGGCGACCCGATCTTCAATCCGCACCAGTTCGTGCGCGGGATGATGGGCCATCGCCGCCAGCGCGAGCGCCAGATCCTGCGCCTGCTGGAAACCGGGCAACTGGCGATTCCCGCGATGGTCGAACAGATGTACAAGGGCCTGAACCCGCACCTGCACGGCGCGGCTGGCCGCTCCGTGCTCGCCCACCTCATCGATCTGGAACGACAGGGGCGGGTCGTTCGTTGGGAAGAACAATGGTCGATCCCGTCCTGACACCCGCGCCAGCTTCGGCGCCCTCCCCTGCCCGCAGCAACCTGCGGCAAATCGTGCTGCCGTGGTTCCTCTTCGCGCTGGCCCTCGCGCTGGCCGGATTCCTGGGCTGGCGGCTGTGGCAACCGGCGGACGCGGGCGATCCGCTGGCGACCAGCCTTGTCGCCTTCGAGCGGCAGAACAGCCTGACCGTGTTCAGCGCCGAACTGGCCCCGGTGGTGTCGAGCGACGACAGCCGCCTGTTCGGGCTGGTCAAGGCCAAGCAGGTCGCGGTGATCCCCGCGCGGATCGACTACACGGTCGATCTGGCGGCGGTGGACCGCAACCGCATGCGCTGGGATGCCGCCACCAAAACCCTGACCGTGCGCCTGCCCCCGCTGCGCCTGAGCCGCCCCAACCTCGACGAGGCCCGCGCGCAGTACTTGCGCGAGGGCATGTGGATCGGGCGCGAGGCACAGGACAAGCTGACCCGCGAGAACACCCTGATGGCCGAGCGTCTGGCCGGCCAGCAGGCCGCCAATCCCGTGCTGATGGGCCTTGCCCGCACGGCCGCGAAGGACGCCGTGCGCCAGAACCTGGCGATCCCGATGCAGGTGGCCGGTTTTGGCGGGGTGACCGTAACCGTTACCATTGATGGCGAAAGCACCGGCTAGGCCGCCAGAACGCCCGATTGCACTTGGCACGCAGGCCCTGCGCCCCTAAGTCGCGCGCCATGTGAACAGGACACCGGGGCCCTATTGTGGATCACCGGGATGGAGGAGCAACCATGACGGCCCAGCCCACCAATCTTGCCGGTCTCGATCTGCGCGCCGAGATCGACCGCCTGCGCAAGGAACGCAATGCGGTGATCCTCGCGCACTATTACCAGCGTCCCGAAATTCAGGATCTGGCCGATTTCGTGGGCGATTCGCTCGAACTCTCGCGCAAGGCGGCGGCAACCGACGCCGACGTGATCGCCTTTTGCGGCGTGAAGTTCATGGCCGAGACCGCCAAGATCCTGAGCCCTGAAAAGATCGTGGTCCTGCCCGATCTCGACGCCGGGTGCAGCCTTGAGGATTCCTGCCCGCCCGACCAGTTCGCGGCCTTCCGCGCGGCGCATCCCGACCATATCGCGCTCACCTACATCAACTGCTCGACGCAGGTGAAGGCGCTGTCCGACGTCATCGTCACCTCGTCGAGCGCCGAAAAGATCCTCGCGGGCATCCCGCTCGACCAGAAGATCATCTTCGGGCCCGACCGCCATCTGGGCGGCTATCTCAACCGCAAGATGGGCCGCGACATGCTGCTCTGGCCGGGCGTGTGCATCGTCCACGAGGCCTTCAGCGAGACCGAACTGCTCAAGCTCAAGGCCCAGCACCCCGGCGCGCCGATTGCTGCGCACCCCGAATGCCCGGCCCATATCGTCGACCATGCCGACTATGTGGGGTCGACCAGCGGCATCCTCGACTATGCCAAGGCGATGACCGGCGA
This sequence comes from Novosphingobium capsulatum, assembly GCA_015661825.1. Classification (GTDB taxonomy): domain Bacteria; phylum Pseudomonadota; class Alphaproteobacteria; order Sphingomonadales; family Sphingomonadaceae; genus Novosphingobium; species Novosphingobium pituita. Next base: position 1,678 of record DQVI01000064.1, on the reverse strand, counting down.
CACGCTGATCGTGGCGACCGAGCCGCACATCATCCACCAGATGGAACTGGCCATGCCGGGCAAGACTTTCATCGGGGCGCCCGGTGCCGACGGCAACTGCAACTGCAACATCTGCCCCTACATGGCGCTCAACACGCTCGAAAAGCTCTACCTCGCGCTGCGCGACCTGACCCCGCGCATCGAGATCGAGGAAGGCCTGCGGCTGCAAGCCAAGAAGAGCCTCGATGCGATGCTGGCCATGGCCAGCGGCACGGTCGGCCTGGGCGATCTGGGCCCGCGCTGAGGTTTTTTGCAAGGCTGCGTGGCGCAAGGCGAGAACCTTGCACCACGCAGCCTCATGTTTTGTTTTCGACTGCCATCAAAAGCTTTCCCGCCGGGGGCTTGCCGGATCGTGGGCAATGCGCCCATTTAAGTTGCAATTGACAACGCATTTTGCAACGCTCTTCCGCAGCACGCTCCCAGCGAGGACAATCATGGCAGACACGACCGCACTCGATCCCCTGTTCCAGCCGCTCGCGCTTGGCGCCATCGCGGCCCCCAACCGCATCCTGATGGCGCCCCTCACCCGTGGCCGCGCCGGGCGCGATGGCGTGCCCACGCCGATCATGGCCCAATACTATGCCCAGCGCGCCAGCGCCGGGCTGATCATTTCCGAAGCCACCGGCATCAGCCGCGAAGGCCTTGGCTGGCCTTATGCGCCGGGCCTGTGGACGCAGGAGCAAGTCGAAGGGTGGAAGCCGGTGACCGAGGCGCTCCACAAGGCCGGGGGCCGCGTGGTCGCCCAGCTCTGGCACATGGGCCGCGTGGTCCATTCCGATTTCAACGATGGCCAGCCGCCGGTCTCGGCCTCGGCCACCCGCGTTCCGGGCCATGTCCATACCTATGAGGGGCGCAAGGACGCGGTCGTTGCCCGCCCGCTGCGCATCGACGAGATGCCGCGCCTGCTCGACGACTATGCCCGCGCCGCGCAGAACGCCAAGCTCGCCGGGTTCGACGGCGTGCAACTCCATGCCGCCAATGGCTACCTGATCGACCAGTTCCTGCGCGATTCGTCGAACCTGCGCGACGATGATTACGGCGGCAGCCCGGAAAACCGCGTGCGCCTGCTGCGCGAAGTGACCCAGCGGCTGATCGAAGTCTGGGGCGCGGATCGCGTCTCGGTCCGTCTCTCGCCCAATGGCGACAGCCAGGGGGTCGACGACAGCAACCCGGCGGCAGTGTTCTCGGTGGCCGCACAGGCGCTTCAGGATCTGGGCATCGGCTTCCTCGAACTGCGCCAGCCGGGGCCGGACGGCACTTTCGGATCGACCGACGTGCCCCCGCAGGACGCGCTGATCCGCTCGATCTACAAGGGCCCGCTGGTGCTCAACAGCGACTATACCCCGCAGGCCGCCGCCGCCGATGTGGCCTCGGGCCGGGCCGATGCGATCAGCTTCGGGCGTCCGTTCATCTCCAACCCCGATCTGGTCGAGCGCATCCGCCAGGGTGCCCCGCTCGCCCCCAACAAGGGCGCGCCGGAAACCTGGTACTTCCCGGTTCCCGAAGGCTATGCCGACTATCCCACGCTCGCGCAGGAAGTCGCCTGACGGAAACCATCGGCGGCCCGGCGCAGGCAGGCTTGCCCTGCGCCGGGCCGCAATGGCAAAGCCTCGCCATGACCGACGACACCCGCGCCCTG
>DQVI01000199.1 GCA_015661825.1 Novosphingobium capsulatum | reverse complement strand
GGCCCGCTCCCCCACCCGACCTCCCAACGATAGTACCCTATGGGAGGTCGGGTGGGGGAGCGGGCCGGTGCCGAGCGATCCGAAACGATAGTTTCGGATCAGACTTCAGGTATCGAGCGTTAACCCGTTTCAGGTCGGCTGTCCCGGCCTGGAACGGGTCTGGCCCGATGGCTCGACGATGGTGGCAATTGGCGGCTTCCGCCTTGCTCCCGGTGCGGATTTCGTGGTTAACAGGCTTTAATACATGGCCCGGTCGGGGCAGGTTTGCACGACCACGCCCGACCGGATCCCCCGGTGGCGCCATGGAACTGCCTGAAGGAACTGCCCGGCCGTGACTGCGCCTGTCCGCTTCCCCCGCTTCTTTGTCACCAGCCCCGCGCCGTGCCCCTATCTGCCCGGCCGCGAGGAACGCAAGGTCTTCACCGAGCTTCAGGGACCGGGCGCGGAAGACCTCAACGACGCGCTCAGCCGGATCGGTTTCCGGCGCAGCCAGGGGGTGGCCTATCGGCCCAGCTGTGTCGATTGCACGGCCTGTGTCTCGGTCAGGGTGGTGGCCGGGGAATTCCGCCCTTCGGCCACGCAGCGCCGCGAAATGCGCAGGAATGGCGATCTTGTCGCCACGGTGTGCAAACCTTGGTCGACCTCGGAACAATTCGACCTCTTGCGGCGTTACCTTGCCGCCCGGCATCCGGGCGGTGGCATGGCCACCATGGACGAGATGGATTTCGCGGACATGGTGGAACATACGCCGGTGAAAAGTTATGTGATCGAATACAGGGAGCCCACTGTCGATGGCAGCAAGGGCAAACTGGTGGGGGCCTGCCTGACCGATCAGCAGGGTGACGGGCTCTCGATGGTCTACAGTTTTTACGATCCACATCACGAAACGCGCGGCGGGCTTGGAAACTACATCATTCTCGATCACATCCTCCACGCACAGAGGATCGGCCTGCCCTACGTCTACCTCGGCTATTGGGTCGAGGGTTCCGCGCGCATGCAATACAAGGTCCGCTATCGCCCGATGGAACGTCTGGGCCGCGATGGCTGGCACGGCTTTGAACCCGCTGAACAGGCGCGCGCCATCGATCGCATCGTGCTGGCGGGGGCCGGGGAGCTGGCCTGCGGGTCGGGAGACAAACCCGAACTGGTTTCCGAACTGGCCGGAAGAGGCTATCCGCCGCTCTGACATCCTGCGTGCTTCCATGATGCGGTGGCTGGCAGGGCTGGCGCTTGCGCCGCTGCCCCTGTCGCTGTTGCCTTTGCTGGCCACACCGGCCTGTGCCCAGTCGCGCAATGCCGATGCCGCGCTCGAAGCGCTGATTCCCGATTCCGCGCTCGACAATCCCGATGCCTGGGCGCTCGATACCGATGCCGCGCGCACCAAAGCACCCGATGTCACCGCGCTGATCAGCCCCGATCCGCTGCCGCCCCTGCCGCCGATGCCGGGGATCACGCTCGACTGGCCCGACGCGGCCGAGCTTCCTCCCATCGAGCCGCTCACTCCCGATGCGGACATTGCCGATCTCCAGCAGCAGGCGCGCGAAGCGGGCGCGGCGCTCGACGCCGACGATCTGGCCCAGCCCGCGCGGATCGCCGATGCCGCGATCGTGCGGGTCGGCAAGCGGGTGATTCTGGCGTTCCCGCCCGAGGCGAACCCCTCTCATCCCGTCATGGCCGACCGGGAGGCCATCGTGGAGCGCTTCCGGGGCCTTTCGGCGCTGGGTACGCTGGCCGATGGCGAGGACAACCTTGCCCAGCTTACCCGCCGCGCGAAGAACGACGCCGAGCTTCTGCAACAGATCCTGCGCGTCTATGGCTACTACGACCCGGATGTGACCCAGTCGATAGAACGCCCGGCTTCCCCAGAGGCCGCCTCTGCCGCGCCTGCCGCACAGGCCACACCGGCTCCCGCCGCAGCGGATTCCCTGTCCGCGCCTTCCTCCGCTTTGGCCCCGGTCTCCACTTCGGCCCCGGCGCGTCAGGCCGAAAGCGCCGAGGCGACCCGTGCCCGCCGCGCCGCGCAACTGGCCGGCACGGTCGTGCGCTTCGATATCCAGCCCGGCCCGCAATATACCTATGCCCATATCACGCTTGGCGACGTGGCTGCCGCGCGCGAGGCGGCCCCCTTGCGCGAGGCGTTCCACATCGGGCTGGGCGATCCGATCAATTCGGACAAGATCCTGACCGAAAAGGACAGCCTGACCAGGGCGCTGGGCGAGCATGGCTATGCTTTTGCCAAAGTGGGCGAGCCCGACCTCCTGATCGACCACGAGCCGCACACGGGCAACCTGACGCTGCCGGTCGAGACCGGGGGGCAATATGTGTTCGGGCAGGTCACCAGCAACCTGCCCGCCTACATGAGCGCGCGCCATCTGGCCCGGATTGCCCGGTTCCGTCCCGGTGATCCCTATCGATTCAGCGAGATGGACGACTTGCGCGAAGGGATTCTGGCCACCAGCCTCGTCTCGACGACGACGGTCAAGGCGCGCGAGGCCAGAGCGCCCGCGCCGGGCGCGCCGGGGATCGTCGATGTCGATGTCACGCTGGCCAAGGCGCCCCAGCGCACGATCGCGGGCCTGCTGGGCTATTCGAGCGGCGAGGGCGTGCGCGTCGAGGCCAGCTGGGAAAACCGCAATTTCTTCCCGCCCGAAGGGATGATCAAGTTTCGCGGCGTGATCGGCACGCGCGAGCAGCTGGCCGGGTTCACCTTCCGCCGCAGCAATTTCCACGAGCGCGACCAGATCCTGACCGCCGATCTCTATGCCCAGACGATCAACGATCCGGCCTACAAGGCCAGCACTGTCTCGGCCACGGCGAGCCTGGAGAAACAGTCGACGCTGATCTTCCAGAAGCCCTGGACCTATTCGGTCGGGGTGCAGCTGGTCGGCACGCGCGAATCGACGTCGAACGCCACCCCGCGCGAAACCTATTTCATCGCCGCACTGCCCTTGCGCGGGGCCTATGACGGCAGCGACAACCTGCTCGATCCGACGAAGGGCTGGCGCCTGTCGCTGCGGGTTTCGCCCGAAATCTCGACCAGCAACGGGGTCCGCTCGACGTATGTGAAGTCGCAGCTCGATGCGAGCCTCTACCAGAAGGTGACCGACAAGGTCGTTCTGGCCGCACGCACGCGGATCGGCTCGATCACCGGGACCACGCTCGACAATATCGCGCCCTCGCGGCGGTTCTATGCAGGGGGCGGGGCTTCGGTGCGCGGCTATTCCTATCAGCGGGTCGGGCCGCTCGATGCGGGCAACAATCCGACCGGGGGCCGTTCGCTCAGCGAATTTTCGCTCGAAGCGCGCGTCAAGACCGGGCTTCTGGGCGGGGCGGTGGGCCTCGTGCCGTTCGTCGATGCGGGCACCATCGGCCCCCATGCCAATCCGACGCTGTCGGGCATGCGCATCGGCGCGGGTCTGGGCTTGCGCTACCTGACCAATTTCGGGCCGATCCGTATCGACGTGGGCACCCCGCTCAATCCGCGGGCGGGCGACAGCCGCCTGGGGGTCTATATCGCGCTGGGGCAGGCGTTCTGATGGCGCAGGACGGACCCGACATGCCCGATATGGACGAGACGCCAGAGACGTTGCCGGAGGCTTCTCCCGTGCCGGAGACCTCTCCCGAGCAGCCCGAACGCGGTTTCCTCAGCCGCTGGACCCGCCGTCTGGCGACCGGGCTGATGGTGGTTCTGGCCGGGCTGGCCGCGCTTTTTGTCATCCTCGATTCGGCCATCGGCCACCGCTTCGTGATCGACCGTATCGCGCAAGTGACGCCCGGCTCGGGCCTGCGGGTGCGGATCGGGCGGATCGACGGCTCGCTGTTCGGCGCCTCGACCCTGCGCGACGTTGTACTGTCCGATCCGCAGGGGCGGTTCATGACCGTGCCCGAGGTGGAGCTGGACTGGCGCCCGCTCTCGTGGCTGCACCATGGGCTCGACATTCGCACGCTGGTCTTTCGGCGCGGCACGCTCTGGCGCACGCCGAAGATGAATCCGGGCGATCCGAACGCCCCGATCCTCCCCGATTTCGACATCCGCATCGACCGTTTCGCGCTTGAAAACCTGACCGTGGCCAAGGGCGTGATCGGCCAGCGCCGCCACATCGACGTGAGCGCGCGGGCCGATATTCGCGCGGGCCGGGCCATCGTCGATGTCCGGGGCCGTCTGGGCGGGCACGACCGCCTGCTGGTTCACCTCGACAGCGAGCCTGACCGTGACCGTTTCGAGCTGGGCGGCGTCTATGATGCCCCGCGTGACGGGTTGCTGGCCAGCCTGAGCGGGATCCGGCGCGACATTCATGTGCGGGTGGCCGGGCGCGGCCGCTTTGCCGACTGGCATGGGTTTGGCTGGGCGCAGCAGGATGGCCGGACACTGGCCGGGTTCCTGCTCGACAACCGCAGCGGGGCCTATCGCCTTGCCGGGCGGGTCTATCCGGGCGATCTGGTCAAGGGGATGGCTTCGCAGGCGCTGGGGGCCGGTACTGCTGCGGGCAAGAGCCATGACCCGTATGTCTCCCTCGTCTATCAGGGCACGTTCCTGGCCAACCGCGCGCAAGGGACGGCCTTTGCGGTCAGCCCGGTGTTCCGCGCGATGGCGCAAGGCGGGCTCGATCTGGCCGCCAACCGCGCGCAAAAGGTGAAGGTCAGGGCGCAAGTCGCCCGGCCTGACGCCTTGCTCGGAAGTCAGGCGAAGGACATCGCGCTGGGCGCGGTGCGCCTCGATGGCACGCTCGACGGGGCCTTTACCGATCTTTCGTTCGCCCATGTGCTGACCATGGAAAGCCTCAGGGCCGGGACGTATGCCGCGCAGGGGCTGCGCACCGAGGGCACCGTGCGCTGGAACGGCCACCGCCTCGTCGTGCCGCTGGCGCTGACGGCGCGACAGTTGCGCAGCGGGCAGGCGACGATCGACCCCTATCTGCCCGGCGCGCGGCTGGCGGGCGACATCGTGGTGGAGGGCAAGACGATTTCGTCCGACCCGCTCACGCTCCATCTCAAGGGGCTGGACGCGCGGATGACCTTGCGCGGCGACCTTGCGCGCGGCGGCTATGCGCTGGCCGGGCCGATCACCGCGCGGGGTTTGCGGGTGCCCAATGTCGGCACGCTCGACGGCACGGCCAAGATTCTCTTCAAGATCGGCGATGCGCTGCCCTGGTCGGTTCAGGCCAATCTGGCCGGGCGGCTCCATCCGTCTGACAATGCCACGCTGGCCGATCTGGCCGGGGGCGACATGCATTTTGCGGGCAGCGCGCGGATGGGCGGGGCGTTGCCGGCCTCGGTGCGCAAGTTCACGCTCACCGCGCCCAAGCTTTCGCTCACGATGGATGGCACTTTGGGCCGCGATGGCACCGGCAGCGTGATCGGGGCGGGGCGCTCTGCCGATTATGGGGCATTCAGCGTCGATGCGCGGATGGCGCACGATGGGCCCCACGCCCAGATCGTGCTCGACAGTCCGTTGCCCGCCGCCGGGATCAGGGACGTGCGGCTGGGGGTCACCCCGATTCCGCAGGGGATCGGGATTACGGTCGAAGGCCTGTCGCGGCTGGGGACGTTCAACGGCTCGATGGGGCTGTTTTCCGGCCATGGCCAGCCCACCCGGCTCCAGATCCAGTTCCTGCGCGTGTGGCAGACCGACGTGACCGGCGGGCTCGAACTGGGCGCGCAAGGGATCAGTGGCGATCTGGGCCTGCATGGCGGGGGCATCGACGGAACGGTGCATCTGGCCCCGCAGGACGGCGCACAGGCCGTTAAGGCCCTGCTGCTGGCGCGCAATGCGAAATTTGGCGGCGACAAGCCGATTGCCATCGGCAATGCCAAGCTCGATGTCGACGGGCTGTTCGGGCAGGGCAACAGCACGCTCAACGCCAATCTGGCCGCGCAGGGGATCGCCGTGGGCAAGATCTTCGTGGGCCGCATGGCGGCCAGCGCCACGCTGGTCAACGGATCGGGCAGCGTCACCGCCTCGGTCGCCGGGCGGCGTGGCACGCAGTTCGCGCTTCAGGGTACCGCCGCCTATCAGGACGACCGGATCATCGCCTATGTCGCGGGCAACTATGCCGGGCGCACGGTCGACATGCCGCGCCGTCTGGTGCTGGTCCGCGATCCGGCGGGCGTGGGCAAGCTGGCGCGCGGCTGGAACCTCGAACCCACGCAAGTCACCTTCGGGCGCGGCATCCTGATCGGGCAAGGGCATCTGGGCGGCGGGCACACCAAACTGGGCCTCAAGGTCTCGCGCATGCCGCTTTCGGTGCTCGATATCGTGTTCGCCGATCTGGGGCTGGGGGGTGTCGGCTCGGGCCTGATCGATTTTGAAGACGATGGCACCGGGGCGCCGCAAGGGCAGATGGCGATCAAGGTGCGCAATTTCTCGCGCTCGGGCCTCGTGCTCACCTCGCATCCGGTCGATCTCTATCTCGTGGGCAAGCTCGATGCCGCCACGCTCCAGACGCGCGCGGTGGTCAAGGACCAGGATGCCGTGCGCGGGCGTATTCAGGCCGCGATTGCCGACCTGCCGCGCGGGGGCACCCTGTCCGAACGCCTGCGCGGCGGACGGCTTGAGGCACAAGTGCGCTACAGCGGCCCGGCCGAATCGCTCTGGCGCCTCTCGGGAATCGAGGCCTTCGATTTCACCGGCCCGCTCGGCGCGGTCGCCCATGTGTCGGGCACGCTCGATGCGCCGGTGCTGACCGGGGCCATGGCCGCCAAGGGCCTGCGCCTGCGGTCCTCGCTGATCGGCACCGATGTCCAGAATGTCGAGGCGACGGGCAGTTTCGATGCCTCGCACCTCGCGCTCCAGCGGTTTTCGGGCACCACCGCCAATGGCGGCAAAGTGGTCGGCAGCGGGATGATCGACCTGTCGGATATCGCGACCAGGGGCGTGGGGATCGACTTGCGGCTGGCGGCCAGCAATGCCCAGTTGATCCGCCGCGACGACATGACCGCGACTGTCACCGGCCCCTTGCGGGTGATCAAGAACGAGACCGGCGGGGTGATCGCCGGGCGCGTGCGGATCGATCAGGCCAGCTGGGCGCTGGGCAAGGCCAGCGCGGCTGCTGACCTGCCCACGATTCCCACGCGCGAGATCAACGCGCCTGCCGATGCCGCGCCGCCCAAGGCGGCCAGCGCGCCCTGGTCGTTCATGATCGATGCCTATGCCGAAAACCGCGTCAACGTGCGCGGCATGGGCCTCGACAGCGAATGGGGGGCCGACATCCAGCTGCGCGGCACGACGGTCGCCCCGCAGATCACCGGCACAGCCGAAGTGGTGCGCGGGGCCTATGAATTTGCGGGCAAGCGCTTCGACCTTTCGCGCGGACGCATCCGCTTTACCGGCACGGTACCGATCGACCCGCAGCTCGACATCGTGGCGACGGGCGACGCCAACGGGGTCAATGCCTCGATCACCATCACCGGGACGGCGGCGCATACCTCCATCGCGTTCAGCTCGACGCCGAGCCTGCCCGAGGAAGAACTGCTCAGCCGCATGCTGTTCGGCACTTCGATCACCCAGATTTCCGCGCCCGAGGCGGTGCAGCTGGCCGCCGCGCTGGCCTCGCTGCGCGGCGGGGGCGGGATGGACCCGATCAACAAGGTGCGTAGCGCCATCGGGCTCGACCGCCTGCGCATCGTGGGCGCCGATGCCACGACCGGGCGCGGCACCTCGATTGCGGTGGGCAAGTATCTGGGGCGGCGCTTTTACATGGAGCTGGTGACCGACGGGCGCGGCTATAACGCGACCTCGATCGAGTTCCGCATGACCCGCTTCCTCGCCCTGCTCGGCACGCTTTCGACGATGGGCAACGAGCAGATCAGCGTGCGCGCCAGCAAGGACTATTGAGGGGCCTTATTGAAGGGGACGCCGGGCGTCGAAGTGGATGGCGGCCCCGGCCAGTGCGATGCGCACCGGGGTCTGGCCCACGATGTCGCCATCGGCCTGAACGGGAACGGGGCCCTCGTCGGCGCTGGCGATGGTCAGGCTGTGGGCCGAAAACCGGCGCCATGCCGGACTTTCCAGCGGCATCCGCTCTCTTCCTGCACCCAGCAGCGCGCCCAGCGCCAGCCGGGCGATGTCGCGGCGGCGCGCACGGGGCAGCAGGAGCACGCGCAAGTCTGCCCGGTCGAGCCGGGCCGCCGGGTCGAGCGTCCAGGGCCCGGCATAGAAGTGCCCCTTGAGCACGAAGACCGCTTCGGCCTCGTGGGGCTGGCCATCGACCGTCACGGCCAGGCGCGGGCGCGGCCAGTGCGCGATCTGGGCCAGTGCGGCCAGCACATAGGCCGCCTTTCCCCAGCGCGCCTTGCGCTCCGGGGTGACCCTCGCGACAATCGCGCTGTCGGGCCCGACCGAGGCGCAGCACAGGAAGGCCTGCCCGTCGATCAGCCCGTGGTAATGCGTGCGGGCCTGCCCTTCTTCCGCCCCGTCTTTCGCTTTTGTGCCGCTGGCCTCGATCTCCCGCGCGATCAGGTTGACGGTCCCGGCGGGCATGATCGCGAGGAGCGGGGAAAGGGCGGCACGGCGCAGGGCCTCGACCACCATGCGCGCAGTGCCATCGCCGCCCACGATGCCGACCATATCGGCCTCATGCGCACGCGGATCACGCGCATAGACGAGGCTGTCGAGACAGGTGACACGATGCCCTTGCGCTTCGAGCGCAGCCTGCCAGCGCGCCACGCGGTCGGCGCGAAAATGCCCGGCATGGGGATTGCAGGCCAGAATGACGGTCATCAAAGGACGGGCTGGCAGGGAGGGGCGGCAGGCGGAGATGTCTGGTCCCATGTCCGGGGAGGGCAAGCCGGGTTCCTCCATGCAGCGAGGAAGCGGGCTGCGGGCCTGACTGGCTGGGGCGGCAGGATTCGAACCTGCGAATGCCGGTACCAAAAACCGGTGCCTTACCACTTGGCGACGCCCCAGCAGGAGGCGCGCTTATAGCGGGACGTCGCCGAATGGGAAGGGGTTTTATTGGGTTAGTCTGTGGGAACGAGCGTGTCGAAATCGCGTGCGTCGTGGCGTTCGGCCAGGCCATCGGTGCGGTTGACGAGGCGGCCGCGCCGGGCGCCCGGCCTTGCGTCGATCTCGGCCACCCAGCGGCCCACATGGTCGTATTCGTGCATCGAAAGGAACGTGGCGGCATCGCCATAGGCGTCGCCGCGATGGATCGCGCCCATCCACGGATAGGCCGCGATATCGGCGATGGTATAGTCGTCGCCAGCCAGAAAGCGGCTTTCGGCAAGGCGCTGGTTGGCCACGTCGAACAGGCGCTTTGTTTCCATCGCGTAGCGGTCGATCGCATATTCGATTTTCGTGGGCGCATAATGATAGAAATGGCCAAAGCCGCCGCCCATGAACGGCGCGGAACCCACCTGCCAGAACAGCCACGACAGGCATTCGGCGCGCGCGGGATTCTCGCGCGGCAGGAACATGTCGAACTTTTCGGCCAGATGCATCAGGATCGCCCCCGATTCGAACACGCGGACCGGTTCGGCGCCGCTGCGGTCGACCAGCGCGGGAATCTTCGAATTGGGGTTGATCGCCACGAAGCCCGACGAAAACTGGTCGCCATCCATGATGGGGATCATCCACGCGTCGTATTCGGCCTCGCTCACGCCCGCTTCGAGCAGTTCTTCGAGCATGATCGTCGCCTTCTGCCCGTTGGGCGTGCCCAGCGAGTAGAGCTGGAACGGGTGCTGGCCGACGGGCAGGTCCTTGTCGTGGGTGGCGCCCGCGACGGGGCGATTCAGGCTGGCGAAGGCGCCGCCGCTGGGCTTGTCCCAGGTCCAGACTTTGGGGGGCACATAGTCTTGGGACATGATTGTTCCTCTGGCGTTAACTTGCGGGGATGAGAGCCATGGTGGGGATGCTCTCGCCCGCAGGCAAGGGGTTGCTGAGGTAAGGGGGCCGCTCAGGCCAGCCGCGCGAGGGCCGGGACGAGTTCGTCGAAATGGTCGATCACCGCGTCCGCGCCCAGGTCCGCCGGGGGCAGGTCGTGGAACCCGAAGCTGACCGCGACAACCGGCAGGGCGGCCGCGCGGGCGGCCCCGATGTCGAACGTGGTGTCGCCCACGAAGGCCGCGCGCCCGCCGCCGCAGCGCGCGACCATCTCGCGCAGCATGTCGGGCGCGGGCTTGGAGGTGCCGGGGCCCAGTGTGTCGCCACCGATCACCGTGGCAAAGCGCCCGATCAGGCCCAGTTCTTCGAGCAACTGGCGGGCGAAGACCTCGCGCTTGTTGGTGGCCACGGCCAGCCTCACCCCGCGCGCGGCCAGATCGTCGAGCATGGCCTCGCCGCCGGGAAACAGCCGCGAGTGGACCGCGATCGCCTCGCTGTAATAGGCAAACAGCCGGTCTTGCAGGGCGGGGAAGGCCTCCTCGTCGCAGCCGCCCGTGGCGATCAGCGCGCTGCGCAGCATCTGGCCCGAGCCGCCGCCGATGAACCGGCGCACCTCGGGCAGGGCGAACGTGGTCCGTCCGGCAAAGGCAAGCGTGCGGTTGAGCGCGGTGCCCAGGTCATAAGCCGTGTCGCACAAGGTTCCGTCGAGGTCGAAGCCAACGATAGCATAAGGAAATTCGCTCATGGCCCCATTCAGTGCCGGGCTGTTCTGGAAACTGCAAGGATAAGCTGGCAATGATGCGCGCCATGACCTCGACACACGAAGCTGCCCCGTCCGCTCCCTCCGCGCCCCTCGCTCTTGTCGTTCTTGCCGCCGGCAAGGGCACTCGCATGAAAAGCGACCTGCACAAGGTGCTTCACCCCATCGCCGGGCGACCGATGCTCGCCCACCTGATGGCCAGCGCCGCCGGTCTGGCGCCTGCGCGGCAGGTGGTGGTGGCCGGGCACGGGCGCGAGCAGCTCGAAAAGGCGCTGGGCGACAGCGCGACGATTGCCGTGCAGGAGCCGCAACTGGGCACCGGCCATGCCGTGTTGCAGGCGCGCGAGGCGCTGGCCGGTTTCGAAGGCGACGTGCTGATTCTCTATGGCGACGTGCCCTTCGTGCGCACGCAGACGATGGCCGCGATGATCGAGCGGCTGCACGCCCCCGATGCGCCCGCTGTCGTCGTACTGGGCTTCGCGCCCGAAGACCCGCTGCAATATGGCCGGGTGATCGCGCAGGATGGCCGCGTGCTCAAGATGGTCGAGCACAAGGACGCCAGCGAGGCCGAACGCGCGTGCACGCTGTGCAATTCCGGGCTGATGGCGGTGAAGGGCGCGGACCTTTTCGCGCTGCTCGATCAGGTCGGCAATGCCAATGCCCAGGGCGAATATTACCTGACCGACATCGTGAACGTCGCCAATGCGCAGGGCAAGACCTGTGCGGTTATCGTTACCGACGATCCCGACGAAGTGGCCGGGATCAACAGCCGCGCCGAACTTGCCGCCGCCGAAGGCCGCTGGCAGGCCCGCCGCCGTCTTCAGGCCATGGCCGACGGAGCCAGCCTCGTCGCGCCCGAGACAGTGTGGTTTGCCTATGACACGGTGCTGGGCCGCGATGTCACGGTCGAGCAGAACGTCGTCTTCGGTCCGGGCGTGACCGTGGCCGATCATGTGGTGATCCATGCATTCTGCCACCTCGAAGGGTGCCGCGTGGAGAGTGGTGTTTCGGTTGGGCCCTTTGCGCGGCTGCGTCCGGGCGCGGCGCTGGAAGAAGGCAGCCGCGTGGGCAATTTCGTCGAGGTGAAGAACTCCCGGCTGGGCAAGGGCGCCAAGGCCAACCACCTGACCTATCTGGGCGATGCCGATGTGGGCGCGGGCGCGAACATTGGCGCGGGCACGATCACCTGCAATTACGACGGCTACTTCAAGTATCGCACGGTGATCGGCGAGCGGGCCTTCATCGGCTCGAACTCGGCGCTGATTGCGCCGGTGCGGATCGGTGCGGACGCCATCGTGGCGGCGGGCAGCGCGGTTTCGCGCGATGTGTCGGACGGCGAATTGCGGCTCGTGCGCGGGGAGCAACTGGTCAAGCCGGGCTGGGCCGACCGCTTCCACGACGCGATGAAGCGCAAGAAGGCCGACAGCAAGAAATGAGGGATCTTGCAAAGTGATATCGCGATATGATATCGCGATATCACTTTGCTGGAGAGGGCCGTTCGTGCGCACGCTGGTCGACATTCCCGATGACGATATCGACAAGCTCGACGCGCTGGCTGCGCGGGGCGGGCGCTCGCGCGCGGCGGAAATCCGCGAGGCGGTGAAGGCGCACCTTTTGCGCAAGTCGAGCCAGGACTGGATCGCGCGCGGGGCGGGCTACTGGCAGGGGCGCGAGGCCCCGGCGGGCGACGGCGTGCCGGAGGCCTGAGCGCGCCCATGTCCGATCCCATCTTCGATACCGGCATTCTGGTCGACTGGCTGCGCGGCAGGCCCCAGGCGCGGGCCGAACTACTGCGCTATCCGCGCCACCGGATTTCGCGCCTGACCTGGACCGAAATCTGCGCGGCCGAGCCGATGGAAACGCGCGATCATGTCCGCGAATTAATCGCCCCGTTCGAAATCGTCGAACTCGACGGGCGTATAGCCAGCGCCGCAGCCGACCTCATGGCGCGCATGGGCCTTGGCCTTGCCGCCGCCGTGGTGCTGGCCACCGCGCAAGTCAGCGGGGCGATCCTGGTGACACGAAATACCAAGGATTTTCCGGCCATCATGCCGGGCATCCGTATTCCCTACCAATCCTGAACAAGAAAGTCTGGGCCAAGCCATGTGCGGAATTATCGGAATCGTCGGCAAGGAGGAAGTCGCGGACCGGCTGGTCGATGGCCTGCGCCGCATGGAGTATCGCGGCTATGACAGCGCCGGGGTCTGCACCGTCCACGACGGCCAGCTCGTGCGCCGCCGCGCCGAGGGCAAGCTCAACAATCTGGTCAAGGAACTGGCGGTCAACCCGGCGCCCGGCATGATCGGCATTGCCCACACCCGCTGGGCCACCCATGGCGCCCCCACGACCAGCAATGCCCACCCCCATGCGACGGGCGAAGTGGCGCTGGTCCACAACGGCATCATCGAGAATTTCCGCCCCTTGCGCGAGGCGCTGATCGCGCGCGGGCGCGTGTTTGAAAGCCAGACCGATACCGAAGTGGTCGCCCACCTCGTGTCCGAGCAGGTCGAGGCCGGGGCCAGCCCCGCCGAGGCGGTCAAGGCGGTGCTGCCCCAGTTGCGCGGCGCCTTTGCGCTGGCCATCGCGTTTCGCCAGCATCCCGACCTCCTGATCGGCGCGCGCCTTGGCTCGCCGCTGGTCGTCGGCTTTGGCGATGGCGAGACTTATCTGGGCTCCGATGCGCTGGCGCTCGCCCCGCTGACCCAGAAAGTGTCCTACCTCGAAGAAGGCGACTGGGTGATCGTCACGCGCGAGGGCGTGCAGGTCTTCGATGTCGACAACAACCCGGTCACCCGGCCCGTGGTGGCCTCGGGCGCGACGGCGGCGGCCATCGAGAAGGGCAACTATCGCCATTTCATGCTCAAGGAGATCTTCGAGCAGCCGATCGTGGTTGCCCAGACCCTGCGTTCCTATCTGCGCCGGGTCGAGGAGACCGTCTCGCTGCCCCAGATCGACTTCGACCTGGCCAGCATCAACCGCGTGACCATCGTGGCCTGCGGCACCAGCTATTACGCCGGGATGGTGGCCAAGTACTGGTTCGAGCAGTTCGCGCGCCTGCCGGTCGATATCGATGTGGCCAGCGAGTTCCGCTATCGCGATCCCGTGCTCGAACCGGGCGGGCTGGCGCTGTTCATCTCGCAGAGCGGCGAGACCGCCGATACCCTGGCCGCGCTGCGCCATTGCAAGGCCGCCGGGCAAACGATTGCGGTCGTCGTCAACGTGCCGACCAGCACGATGGCGCGCGAGGCCGACCTGCTGCTGCCCACCCACGCGGGCCCTGAAATCGGCGTCGCCTCGACCAAGGCGTTCACCTGCCAGCTGGCCGTTCTGGCCGCACTGGCCGCCCATCTGGCGGTCAAGCGCGGGCGCCTCTCGGCCGGGGAGGAGGCGACCATCGTCGAGCAACTGGCCGAGGCGCCCGCCGCGCTCAACGCCGCGCTCGCCCATGACGAGGAAATCGCCGCGATGGCCCCGCTGATCGCGCCTGCGCGCGACGTGCTCTATCTCGGGCGCGGGCCGGACTATCCGCTGGCCCTTGAAGGCGCGCTCAAGCTCAAGGAAATCAGCTACATCCATGCCGAAGGCTATGCCTCGGGCGAGATGAAGCACGGGCCGATCGCGCTGATCGACGAGGCCGTGCCGGTGATCGTACTGGCGCCCTCGGGCCCGCTGTTCGAGAAGACCGTCTCCAACATGCAGGAAGTGCGCGCGCGCGGCGGCAAGATCGTGCTGATCTCGGATGCCGAAGGGCTGGCCGAGGCGGGCGAGGGGTGCCTTGCCACCATCGAGATGCCCAAGGTTCACCCGCTGATCGCGCCGCTGGTCTATGCCGTGCCGGTGCAATTGCTGGCCTATCACGTCGCCGTCGCCAAGGGCACCGATGTCGACCAGCCGCGCAATCTGGCCAAGAGCGTCACGGTCGAGTGATCCGGATATGAAAACGCCGCGCTCCGGGGTTCCGGGCGCGGCGTTTTCGTTTTCTGGGTGCCTGATCCGAAACTATCGTTTCGAATGAGGCTATGACAGAGGAATGGATCAGTGACCCAGCTGGGCGAGGCGGCGGCCGCTGGCCAGGGTCTGGAGCACGAAGAGCACGACGAGGATCGCCGCCACGGTGCCCACGAAGATGTCGAAGCCCGAGATCGCGCCGAACAGGCCGGGGCCGGAGCCCAGGATCATCATCATCGTGGTCAGCCCGATCAGCAGGAAGCGCAGCTCCGTCGGCCCGGCGGCCAGATAGGAAAGCTTGAGCTCGCCCAGCACGCGTGCCGACAGGTAGGCGTGGATCGAGAGCATCAGGTAGCCGACCAGCGCGAAGAGCGCGACGTCCATCGTGACGTAGGGGCTCGCACCCATGCCGCCCAGAATGAACAGGATGGTCAGCGCGTCGCAGCTGTGGTCGATGAAGTAGCCATAGGAAGGCCGCTCGATCTTGCGGAAGCGCGCGAGGCTGCCGTCCATCGAATCGCCGAACCACTGCATGGCATAGCCAAGATAGGTCAGCAGCAGCCAGCCCGTGCCCCAGTTGCTTGCGGCATAGCCCACGCCGACGAGCGCGGCACCGAACAGGCCAAAAGCGGTCAGCCGGTCGGGCGTGACCCATCCGGGCATGCGGGCGCACATACGAATCAGCAGGCGGCGCTCGCTATCGGCCAGAACATTCCGCTGGATGCGCTGGAGCTTGCCAGCGCTGGGGTGTAACCTCTCTGTCATGGCGCCTTATCGGCCTAGCGCACGGCTTCGGCAAGGGCCAGTTTCGTCATATTCCGCCCAGAATACGCGCAGAATACCCCTTTTTTCGGGATAACGACTGATTGTTGCAGGAATCTGACGGGAGGCATTTTCCGTTTCATCTGAAAACGAAGCGCGCCGCGCACCCGGCCTCGGGTGGCGGCGCGCAAAGCGTGCCAGAACGGGATCGAAAACGGTCAGGCCGCGACGTTGAGCCCGGCCAGAACGCCCTCGAACAGCTTGCGGCCGTCGGTTCCGCCCTGGGCCGCCTCGATCATGCGCTCGGGGTGGGGCATCATGCCCAGCACGTTGCCCGCCTGGTTGAGCACCCCGGCAATGTCGCGCTGCGATCCGTTGACCGGCTCGGCATAACGGAACGCCACCTGGCCTTCGCCTTCGAGGCGGTCGAGCGTTTCCGCGTCGGCAAAGTAGTTGCCGTCGTGGTGGGCGACCGGGATCGTGATGATCTGGTCCTTGAAGTAGCGCTGGGTGAAGCGCGAGGACGTGTTCTCGACCTTGAGCGGCACTTCGCGGCACACGAAGCGGATGCCGGCATTGCGCATCAGCGCGCCCGGCAGCAACCCGGCTTCGGTCAGGATCTGGAAGCCGTTGCACACGCCGAGCACGGGAACCCCGCGACCGGCAGCCTCGACAACCGCCTTCATGATCGGCGAACGGGCCGCCATGGCACCCGAGCGCAGATAGTCGCCATACGAGAACCCGCCGGGAACGGCGATGAAATCAAGGCCTTCGGGCAGGCTGGCGTCGCCATGCCAGACGCGGTGGACAGTGCCGCCGCAGACCTCTTCCACCGCCACAGCCATGTCGCGGTCGCAGTTCGAGCCGGGGAAGGTGATGACGGCGGACGTGAACGACATCAGGCCACCTTTTCGATGCGGTAGTTCTCGATCACCATGTTGGCCAGCAGCTTGCGGCACATGTCGTCGAGCTGTTCGTCGGTGGTCGTGTCGGCCACGTCGAGTTCGAACAGGCGCCCGGCGCGCACATCGCTCACCCCGGTAAAGCCCAGACCTTCGAGCGCGTGGTGAATTGCGCGACCCTGCGGATCGAGCACCCCGTTCTTGAGGCTGACGTGAACGCGGACCTTCATCGGCTTTGGGCCTTTCGCAAAATATACGGCGGAAACTGGTGATCGCTCGATCGGGACTCGTGCGCGCCTATGCCCGCCCCGCGCACGAAGGGCAAGCTTTGCTGCGCCGATTCGCGGTGTTTGGGCCCCCTGTTCTCATGCTATCTGTCCTCATGCTTTCTGTTCTCATGCTTTGGGGGCCGGGGCCCCTTCTGGCAGGACCAGCACCGTCACTGCGCCCTCGGGCTTGAGGAAGCGGCGGGCGGCAGCCTGAATGTCGGCGGGGGTGAGCGCCATGAGCCGGGCCCGCGCGGCCTGGAACCGCGCGATCCGGTCGGGCTTCGACTGGGCCCGCTCGGTCAGGGCCAGCCAGCCGGCATTGCTCTTGAGCGCATTGTCGAGGCGTTCGAGCATCGGCGCGCGGGCGCGGGTGAAGATGTCGGCGCTGACCGGGCGGGCGAGGAGGCCTGCCGCAGTCCGGGCCAGCGCGGCGCGCGTGGCCGCGACATCGGCGACATCGACCCCGGCCTGAAGGGTGAACGTGCCCCAGCCCTTGTAGAACTGGTCCTGATCGCCCGATGCGCCCGGCGAATAGGCCTTGCCGAGCTTCTCGCGCACGCTGTCGGTCACTTCGACCCCCGCCACTTGCGCGAGGAGGTTGAGGGTCATCGTCAGTTCGGGATCGCTGTTGTCGGCCGTCGGCCAGATCAGCCGCACGAGGGCCTGATCGGCTGCGCCCTTGTGACGCAGCACGGCAAGGCCGCGATGGTCGGTAAAGTGACGCGCGCGCGCGGCTTCCCACGCCCCGAACGCGGGGTCGCGCGCGGGCAGCGCGCCAAAGGTGCGCGCCACATCGGCAATCGCGGCGCTCTCGTCGATGTCGCCGACCATGGCGATTTCGAGCGCGCCATGGGCCAGCCTGTCGGCCAGCACGGCCTTGAGCCGGGCGAATGTCAGCGCCTGATAGGCCGGGGCCGGTTGCAGCGTGAAGCGCGGGTCGTCGTCGTTCAGGATTCCGCCGAGATGGGCTCCGAGGGCAGAGGCGGGGGTGGCATCCATCCGGGCAAAGGCATTGGTCATGCTCTGGTGGAACATCTCTTCGGCCTCGGGGCGATAGCCCGGATCGGTGATCTGGGCGGCCAGAAGCTGAAGCTGGAGCAGCAGGTCCGGTCCGGTCGTCGTGCCCCCGGCGGTGAAGGCGTCGCCCTGGCTGATCAGGGTATTGCCCAGCGCATGGCCCGCCAGCAGCGTCTGCAACTGGTCCTGGCTGAACTGGCCGAGCCCGCCCGCGGGCAGCATCGGCGCCATCGTCACGGCCAGCGGGTTGTCGCGCGTGGCGAGCATGTCGCCCCCGTCGAGGGTGAGGCGGACATGGATGCGGTCGGCTTCGAGCGTGGTGCGCTTGAGGTTGAGCATGACCCCGTTGGCAAAGCGCAGGGTGCGGATGCCCAGCACGGGATCGGTGCTGTCGGCCACGATGGTTCCGGGCTTGCCGAAATCGGTATAGGTGAAGGTGCTGGCCGTGGCGGCCCGTGCGGCCACGACAGGGGCCTTCACGGCCTTGTCCCAGGCCTGGCGCAGGGCTGCAACGCCGCCTTCGGGCGCCTTGCGCCCCTGGAAACGGATCAGTGGATCATCGAGCGGAACCGCTTCGCGGCGCAGTGCGGCCAGCACGGTTTCGGGCGTGATCGTGGGGGCAAAGGCGGCGAAACGCGCTTTCGCGCCGCTCGGGGTGGTGGGCACGGTATCGTCGTGCAGCATCGAGATCACCAGCGCGACGAGCGTGGCATTGTTGCGGGTGGCTTCGCCCGCGGCGGCATTGTCGATGGCGGTGCGCAAGTTGGCGACCTGCTCGGCCACTTCGGCCGGGGTGAAGCCCATGGTCATCGCCTCGTGCCATGTGCCCGCTGCGGCCTCCAGCCCGCGTGCCCAGCCGCCATCGGGCGTTTCGACGATCAGGTTGGTGGTGCGGCCGATGTGGAACACGTCGCTGGTGCCAAAGCCCGCGCCGCGAAACGGCGGATCGGCCTGTCGCGAGAGCGACTGGAAGCGGCGGTTGATGATGCCATAGCCGATCTGGCGCAACAGCGCCTCGCGGCGGTTGGCCTGCGTGTCGGGCTCGTCGAGCCAGGGGCCATGGCGCGAGACGGACACGCGCTCGGACAGCGCAGGGTTGAGCCAGATATCGCTTGCCCCCTTCTGGCCGGGGTCGACGGTGCCCTGATCCGGGCGAGCCTGATCGGGGGCGGCCTGCCAGTCGCCGAAGCGGGCCTTGATGCGCGCCTCGATCGCGGCAGGGTCGATGTCGCCCACGACGACCAGCGTGGTCTTTTCTGGCACATAATGGGCCTGCCAGAACGCCTTGAGGCCCTTGGCCGTGGCCGCTTCCAGGCTGGCGACGGTGCCGATGGGCAGGCGCTGGGTATAGGTCGCATGGGGGTAGAGAAAGCCGATCTGCTCCCTGAAATTGTCGAGGACATAGCCTTGCCCGTCGCGCAGTTCGGACAGCACGACCCCGCGCTCGCGCGCGACCGCGCCGGGCGTGAAGGTCAGTTCGCTGGCGGTCTCGCGCATGAGCATCAGCGCGGTGTCGATCCGCTCGTCGTCGGCGCGGGGCAGGTCGAGCATGTAGGTGGTCTGCTCGAAGCCGGTCTGGGCGTTGGTGTCCGCGCCGAAGGCCAGCCCCTTGCGTTCGAGCAGGCGCACCATTTCGCCCTCGGGCACATGGGTGCTGCCGTTGAAGGCCATGTGCTCGATGAAATGGGCATAGCCGCGCGTGGTCGGCCCTTCGTCGAGCGAGCCGGTCGCCACGTCGAGGCGCACCATGGCCGTGCCCGCCGGCGTGTGATTGGCCCGGATCACATAGCGCATGCCATTGGCGAGGCGGCCAAAACGGAACGCCGGATCGGGGGCGAGGTCCGATGCCTCGAACGCCCATGGGGCCAGTGCGGGCGGGGCGGCCAATGCGGGATGCGACAGGCTCCCGCCCATGCCGAGCAGGGCCAGCAGGGGAAGGGCGAACGAAAACGGTGCGCGAAACGACATCGCCTCGCCTTGTGCCCGCATGAAACGCCCAATGCCACCCCGGATCCTCGCCGCTTGCGTCTTCTCTCCGGCGTCGGGCCCCTCCACCACCCGCTGCGCGGGCGGTCCCCCTCCCCACGGTGTGGGGAGGATCGGGAGGGCGCAGATCCTCCCCACACCGTGGGGAGGTAGCAGGCCGCAGGCCTGACGGAGGGGGCTTTGCGTCTTCTCTTTGACGTCGGAGCCCCTCCACCACCCGCTGCGCGGGCGGTCCCCCTCCCCACGGTGTGGGGAGGATCGGGGGCGCGCAGATCCTCCCCGCTTGCGGGGAGGTGGCAGGCCGTGAGGCCTGACGGAGGGGCGGGCACAAAAAAGCCGGGGTGTTGAACCCCGGCTGTTTTGGTTGTGGCCCGGAAAAGGGCTTACTTCTTGGTGCGCAGCTTGCGGTGGGCGCCAAGATCGAGCACTTCGCTCGGGCCGTCGTTGTCGAGCAGGCCGAGGCGACGCGCGACTTCCTGATAGGCTTCTTCTTCGCCGCCCAGATCGCGACGGAAGCGATCCTTGTCGAGCTTTTCGCCGGTGACCATGTCCCACAGACGGCAGCCGTCGGGGCTGATTTCGTCGGCGAGGATCACGCGGCTGTAGTCGCCGTCCCAGATGCGCCCGAATTCGAGCTTGAAGTCGACCAGACGGATGTTGATCGCCGCGAACATCCCCACGAGGAAGTCGTTCACGCGGATCGCCATCGAGGAGATGTCCTGCATTTCCTCGTTGTTGGCCCAGCCGAAGCAGGCGATGTGCTCTTCAGCGATCATCGGATCGCCCAGCGCATCGTCCTTGTAGTAATATTCGATCAGCGTGTGGGGCAGCGGCTCGCCCTCGGGGATGCCCAGGCGCTTGGAGATCGAACCGGCGGCCACGTTGCGCACGACCACTTCGATCGGCACGATTTCCACCTGACGCACGAGCTGTTCGCGCATGTTCAGGCGGCGGATGAAGTGGGTGGGAATGCCGATGTGCGACAGGCGGGTGAACACATACTCGCTGATGCGGTTGTTGATCACGCCCTTGCCGTTGATCGTGCCGCGCTTCTGCGCGTTGAATGCGGTGGCATCATCCTTGAAGTACTGGATGATGGTGCCCGGCTCAGGACCTTCATAGAGGATCTTGGCCTTGCCTTCGTAGATCTGGCGGCGACGCGACATGCGGCTTCTTCCTGCAAGGGCGGGGGCATTTGGCAAGCCCCCTTGGCAAAACAAGAAACCCCGGCTCACGAGGGAGCCGCAAGGCGGCTGCATCGTTCAGGCCGGGGCATTTTCCGCTTCGCCCATAGGCGAAAATGCGGGGAAAGGCAAACGCGGCGCGGGTCTTCCATCAATTAGAACATTTCGTGCGATCTTATCGCTCTATCTGGAAAGGTATGGGTGGGGCACAAGGAACCCGTCGCCGCTCTGGCGGTTGCTTTTTCTGCGATCCCTATCCCGTCTTGTCCCCCTTTCCATCTTGTCCAAGGATGCTGTGTAATGAGCAAGGTTCTCGTTCTCTACTACTCGACCTATGGCCACATCGAAACCATGGCCAATGCCATTGCCGAAGGTGCGCGCGAAACCGGCGCCACTGTCGACGTGAAGCGCGTTCCCGAAACCGTTCCGCTCGAAATCGCGCAGAAGGCCCACTTCAAGCTCGATCAGGCCGCCCCGGTGGCGACCGTGGCCGAACTGGCCGACTATGACGCGATCATCGTGGGCACCGGCACCCGCTTTGGCCGCATCAGCTCGCAGATGGCCGCGTTCCTCGATCAGGCCGGCGGCCTGTGGGCGACCGGTGCGCTCAACGGCAAGGTCGGCGCGGCCTTCACCTCGACCGCCAGCCAGCATGGCGGGCAGGAAACCACCCTGTTCTCGATCATCACCAACCTGCTGCACTTCGGCATGACCGTGGTCGGCCTCGACTATGGGTTCCAGGGCCAGCTGGGTCACGAAGTGGTCGTCGGCGGCGCGCCTTATGGCGCCACCACGATTGCCGGTGGCGACGGCAGCCGCCAGCCGAGCGAAACCGAACTCGACGGCGCGCGCTATCTGGGCCGCCGCGTGGCCAACACGGCGACCAAGCTGTTCGGCTGATCGCCGCATTCGATGGCGTGAAAACAGGGCCGGGGCACTTGAGCGGTGTCCCCGGCCTTTTTCCTGCGCGCGAAGAAGGCGCTTGTTGCACAGCGGCAATACAGCGTGCCGGAACCGTATGTGGCGAGGGCCCCGGCGATGGTCTAGGCGTGGGCCATCATCCGATTGTTCTGGAGCCTTGCCTGATGTCGCGCGAAGCCACGCTTGCCCTGCTGGAAACCTATTATGGCGCCTTCAATGCGGGCGACTGGGAAGGGATGCTGGCCTGCCTGTCCGATGATGTGGTGCACGACATCAACCAGGGCGCGCGCCAGACCGGCAAGGACACCTTCCGCGCGTTCATGGGCCACATGGAACGCTGCTACAAGGAACGCCTCGAAGACATCGTGCTGATGGCCAGCGAGGACGGCACCCGTGCCGCTGCCGAATTCGTCGTCCATGGCCAGTACCTGACGACCGACGAAGGCCTGCCCGAGGCGCAGGGCCAGACTTATGTGCTCCCCGCCGGGGCCTTCCTCGCCATCGAAAATGGCAGGATCACCCGCCTGACGATGTACTACAACCTCGCCGACTGGACCGCGCAGGTGGTCGGCGTATGACCATTGCGGTCCGCCCGCTGGCCGGCGCGGAAATCGCCGCTGCGCTCGACGATCTGGCGGCCCTGCGGATCGCGGTCTTCGCGGCCTGGCCCTATCTCTACGACGGGGACCGGGCCTACGAGGCGGACTATCTCAGGGACTATGCCGCCGCGCCCGATGCGGTGCTGGTCGCCGCTTTTGATGGCGAGGGGAGTGGTGGGCGCCTTGTCGGGGCGGCCACGGCGGCCCCGATGATGCACCAGAAGGCGGCGTTTCGCGAACCTTTCGCCGCGCGCGGGATCGATGTGACGCGGCTGTTCTACTTCGGCGAAAGCGTGCTGCTGCCCGAATACCGGGGCCATGGCATCGGCCATGCGTTCTTCGACGCGCGCGAGGCGGCGGCCCGTCGCGCGGGCGCCAGTGCGGCCTGCTTCGCCGCCGTGGTGCGCGCGCCCGACCATCCCGCGCGGCCTGCCGGTTATCGCCCGCTCGACGATTTCTGGCACAAGCGGGGCTATGCCCTCGTCCCCGGCCTGACCACGCACCTGTCATGGAAAGAGCATGGCGAGGCGCAGGAAAGCCCCAAGACCATGCAATACTGGATCAGGCATTTCGAATGACCCGTTTTACCGTCGCTGCGGCGCAATATCCGATTGATTCCCTCGAAAGCTGGGACGCCTATGTCGCCAAGCTGACGCGCTGGGTGGAAGAGGCCGTCGCGGCGGGCGCCGCGCTGCTGGTCTTTCCCGAATATGGCGCGATGGAACTGTCCAGCCTCGATCCGGCGACGATGGGCGATCTGGCCGGATTGATCGACACGGTTTCCGCGCTCCTGCCGCAAGTCGATGCGCTGCACGCCGATCTGGCGCGCCGCCACGGTGTCTACATCCTGGCCGCCAGCGCGCCGCGCCGCGATGATGCGCGCACGGTGCGCAATGCTGCGCGGCTCTTCGCGCCCAGCGGCGCCATGGCCACGCAGGACAAGCTGGTGATGACCCGATTCGAGCGCGAGGAATGGGCGATCACGGGCGGAGAAGGGATCAAGGTCTTCGATACCGCGCTCGGGCGGCTGGCCATCGCGATCTGCTATGACAGCGAGTTTCCGCTGCTCGCCCGCGCGGCGGTCGAGGGCGGGGCGCACGTCCTGCTCGTGCCCAGTTGCACCGACACGCTCCATGGCTACTGGCGCGTGCGCATCGGCAGCCAGGCCCGCGCGCTCGAAGGGCAGTGCTATGTCGTCCAGTCGCCCACCGTGGGCGAGGCGCCATGGTCGCCGGCCGTCGATGTCAATCGCGGGGCCGCCGGGGTCTATGGCCCGCCCGATGCCGCGCCGGTCGGGGGCGGCATGCCCGCCGATGGCGTGGTCGCGCTGGGCGAGGAAGGCGTGGCGGCCTGGGTCTATGGGGTGATCGATACCGCCCATGTCGATGGCCTGCGCGCACAAGGCGGGGTGCTGACGGTGGCCCACTGGTCCGAACAGCCCGGCGCGGAGGCGCTGCCGCCCGCCGAACTGGTCCCGTTGCGCTAGGAACGAGGCAGGTGGCCTGATGGGAAGTCCGGCTTCGGGCTGGACATTTTGCATTGCAGCGTATTCTATTGCACTGCAATCAACGGGGCGGTCAGGGGGCCGCGTCGTGCACTTTGCGACTGGAAGGGAATGCGGTGAGCCAGCCTGCGGTGCTGTTCGTCTGTCTGGGCAATATCTGTCGTTCGCCGATGGCCGAGGCCGCCTTTCGAGAAGAGGCGGTCAAGGCCGGGCTGGCGGTGACCATCGAATCGGCGGGGACCGGTGGCTGGCATGTCGGCAATCCGCCCGACCCGCGTGCGCAGGCCGAGGCGCTGCGCCACGGGGTCGACATCTCGAAATATCGCGCGCGGCAGGTGGTGGAGGAGGATTTTGTCCGCTTCGGCCAGATTTTCGCGCTCGATCCGCAGAACCTTCAGGATCTCAAGCGGATTGCCCCGCGCCGCACGCTGGCCAAAGTCGGCCTGCTGATGGACCTCGTTCCGGGCCGGGCCGGAACTGCGGTGATCGATCCCTATTACGGCACGGACGAGGACTTTGCCGAGGCCTGGGACGATGTGAGTCTGGCCGCCCAGCGGCTCGTGGCGCGCATGTTGCGCTAGGCGCGGGGCCGCTCCGGGCGCTGTCTGAATGCGATTTCGGCAATTCTGCTTGATTTGCACCGCGATTCGCCCGAAAGCAGCGCCCATGCCCGCACGCATCTACCAGCGCCCGAAAAACGCCATGCAGTCCGGCAAGGCCCGGATTGCCGATTGGCTCCTCGAATTCGCTCCGGCGGAGGCCAAGCGCCCCGATCCGTTGATGGGATGGGCCGGTTCCGGCGACACCCAGCAGCAGGTCGTGCTCAAGTTTGCCTCCGAGGCCGACGCGCTCGCCTATGCCGAAAAGTACGGCATCGAGGTGCACGTCACGCCTTCGCCGGTCCATCGCCTCAAGATCCAGAGCTACGCCGACAATTTCCGCTGATATGAAAACCGGCGCTTGCAATCGGCGCGCGCCGGCGCCATAGGCCGGGCCGGGAGTCGGGCGGACGTTTGCGTTCGCCAACCTGGTCAGGTCCGGAAGGAAGCAGCCACAACGGATTGCGGCGGGTCGCCCGGCTCCTTCGACGACACGGATCATTCGATCCGCCTCGTCGAACTTTCAGCGCCACAGGTGACCCTGCCCGCATTTGCCGGCTTCAGGCTCCGCGCTGTCGCTTCCCAAACCTGATTTTCAGCCGATGCGGTCCCCCGGACGGACCGGTTCCGGTGAAAAGCGCGTCGCGCACCTTCGACATTTGCGCGTTGTGCGCTTACCTTTGGGACACGATGGCTGATTCAACCGACATGTTTGGCGCGGCGCCCGAGCCGCAGGATGCCGGTTCCAGTGATGGCGTCCCCAGTTCCGCCGAGCTTGAAGCGGCAGGGCAGGGCGCCATGTTCGGTGAGCCTGTTGTCGCTGCGGTTCCTGCGGCAGCCCCTGTTTCGGCGCCCGTTCCCGTTGCGGCTCCGGTCGCTCCGGCCCAGCCCTATCGCGTGCTGGCGCGCAAGTATCGCCCGCAGACCTTCTCGGCGCTGATCGGGCAGGAAGCCATGGTCCAGACCCTGGCCAATGCCATCCGGCGCGACCGTCTGGCCCACGCCTTTCTGATGACCGGCGTGCGCGGGGTGGGCAAGACCAGCACCGCGCGCCTGATCGCCAAGGCGCTCAACTGCATCGGCCCCGATGGGCAGGGCGGCCCGACGATCGACCCTTGCGGCCAGTGCGAGCCGTGCCGTGCGATTGCCGAAGGGCGCCATATCGACGTGATCGAGATGGACGCGGCCAGCCACACCGGCGTCGACGACGTGCGCGAGATCATCGAGGCGGTGCGCTATGCTGCCGTTTCGGCGCGCTACAAGATCTACATCATCGACGAAGTTCACATGCTCAGCCGCAATGCGTTCAACGCCTTGCTCAAGACGCTCGAAGAGCCGCCGGCCCATGTGAAGTTCCTGTTTGCCACGACCGAAGTCGACAAGCTGCCGGTCACCGTGCTTTCGCGGTGCCAGCGTTTCGATTTGCGGCGCATTCCGACGACCCTGCTCGCGCAGCATTTCGCCCACGTCTGCAAGGAAGAAGGCGTCGAGGCCGAGGACGAGGCGCTGGCCATGGTCGCCGCCGCCGCCGAAGGGTCTGCGCGCGACGGGCTCTCGATCCTCGATCAGGCGATCAGCCACGCCGACCTTGCCGGAAGCGGAGAGGGCGAGACCATCCGCGTGAGCGCCGAGCAGGTGCGCGACATGCTCGGCCTTGCCGACAAGACGCTCCAGCGCCGCCTGTTCGCCGCCCTGCTGGCTGCCGATGGCCCCGCCTTGCTGGAGGAAGTGGCCCACCAGTATGCGCTCGGGATCGAACCGGTCGCGATGATGCGCGCCCAGCTCGATCTCGTCCACAAGATCACCGTCACCCAGATCAGCGGCCCGGAAGGACAGGCCCGCTCCGCCGAGGAAAGCGCCGCGCTCGAAGGTTGGGCGGCAGACCTTGGCGCGGGCCAGTTGCATCGCCTGTGGCAATTGCTGCTCAAGGGCCACGACGAAGTGCGCACCGCGCCCGATCCGCTCGTGGCCGCGCAGATGTCCCTGCTGCGCGCGCTTCATGCGGCGGGCATGCCCGATCCGGGCGGCCTCGTGCGCAAGATGGAAGAAATGCTGGCCCAGGCGCCTGCGCTGGCAGCGGCTGCCGCTGCGGCGCAGGCGGGCGGAGAAGGGGCTCCTGCCGGCGCCACCGGTCTCGTGCCCGGTGCCAGTGCCAGTGCCAGTGTCGGCGCCAATGCCGGTATCGGCGTCGGTGCGGGCATGGACTGGGAAGGCCTTGTCGAGCAGGTCGAGGAAATCTCGCCGCTGACGGGCGCGACCATGCGCCTGTCGGTGCGCCTGATCGAACTGCGCCGGGGCACCTTGCGCTATCAGCTCGCGCCGGGCCTGCCAGGCGACCCCACGGCGGACATCAAGAAGACCTTGCAGGGCCTGACCGGCGAAATGTGGCTGGTCGAACGCCTCGATGGCGAGGCGGCAGCAGGGGCGCTGCCCAGCCTGGTTGAGGCGAAACAGGCCCGCGAAGCCGAGGCGGAGGCCGCGATGCGGGCCGACCCCCTCGTGCGCGCGGCGCTCGAAGCCTTTCCGGGCGCTGAAATTCTCGACGAATCCAACCCTGCCACGGCCGAACGTCGGCCCTGGCAGCCTGCGCGGAGCAGACAAGCATGAAGTCCATGGAAGAAATGATCCAGGCTGCCCAGAAGGCCGCCGAAACGATCCAGCGCCAGATGGAGGACGCCCAGGGGCGCCTCGACGGCATCGAGGTGGAAGGCGCGGCCGGTGGCGGTCTCGTCAAGATCAAGGCTTCGGCCAAGGGGCGCGTGATCGGCGTCTCGATCGACGACAGCCTGCTGGTTCCCGCCGACAAGGGCATCCTCGAAGACCTCGTGGCCGCGGCCTTCAACGACGCGCGCACCAAGGCCGATGCGGCGGCGGGCGAGGAAATGCAGAAGGTGCAGATGGCGGCGGGCATTCCGCCGGGCTTCAAGCTGCCGTTCTGATTCGGCCCTGATCTGTCTGGTCCTGCCACAGGGGCGCTCATTTGACCGATCCTGTGGCATGGCCGTAGTTCTGCCATGATCGTTGCGCAATGAAACGGGTGTCCTGCAAGCGATTGTGGCGGGGCTTATGACGGGGACATGATGATCGTATTGCTTGCCGCCGCGCTGGCCAGTGCCGCGCCGACCGAAACCGGTGTAGCCCAGAACGCGTCAGCGCCTGCTGCTGTGGATGCCAGTCAGGCGGCGCAAGGGCAGCCGGCACCGGCTGGTGTGGCTGGCGCGAGTGCCCCCGATGCTGCCCCCGATGCTGCGATGGCCGCGCCCCCGCCGGTCGCTGCTGAAGCCGCACCGGTCGTGTCTTCGCAAGCGGCTGCCTCGGAGCCCGCCGCAACACCCGCGCCGGCAACCCCGGCCCGGCCCCAGACGACGACGGGCGCCCCCATCGTGGTCGAAGGGCGCACCAAGGCGCCTCCGGGTGATCCGGTGATCAAGCTCAACATGGCGAGCTATTCGGTCGCCCAGTCGGTCGATCACGCGATCATCGAGCCTGCCGCGATGGGCTACAAGAAGCATGTGCCCAGCCCGATCCGTGCGGCCGTGCGCCACTTCTTTGCCAACCTGACCGAGCCGGTCATCGCGGTCAATTTCCTGCTCCAGCTCCATCCGGGCAAGGCTGCCGAAACGGTGGGCCGCTTCGGGATCAACTCGACCATCGGCATTGGTGGCCTGCTCGACGTGGCCAAGACCAGGACCTTCAAGCTGCCCTACCGGGTCAATGGTTTCGGCTATACCTTCGCCTATTACGGGGTGAAGCCGGGGCCGTTCCTGTTCATCCCGCTGGTCGGCCCGACGACCTTGCGCGATGCCATCGGTCTGGGACTGGATCGCATGGTCCTGCCGCTCGTGGTCGGTGGCCCGCTGCGCAGCCCCTATTACGTGGCCAGCTCCTTCGTGGTGCGCTCGCTCAACGACCGTCTGGCCGCCGACGAAGGCATCCGCGAGGCCCGCGCGAGCAGCGACCCCTACACTTCGACCAAGAACGCCTACCTCGCCCAGCGCCAGGCCGAGATCGACGAGCTCAAGGGGCACAAGCACAAGGTCGCCCCGCCAGCCGAACCGGTGCCGGCAGGCCCCGTATCGGGCGAACCTGCGGCTGTGGCTCCATCTGAAGGGCCGGTCGCGCCGGCCGCCCCGGCGCAGCCTGCTGCGCCGACAACGCCGCCTGTTTCCACTCCTGCGCCCGGCCAGGCTCCGGCGGCAAACCCGATTCCCTGAAGAATCGGGCCTCGGACAGTGCAAAACGGGGGCGGGGAGGGCTGAATTTCGCCAATCCCCAGCCGTCTTGCCCGTTGGGCATTGCGGGGCCAGACATGGGCCCCCATATCCTGATCATATCTGTGGAAAGGCCTGAGGCTCGCCATTGGGTTCTCAGCTGGGACGGACAACTGAACGCATGACATTCTACCCGCTGCTTCCCCTGCGCGACATCGTCGTGTTCCCCGGCATGGTCGTGCCGCTGTTTGTGGGCCGTGAAAAGTCTGTGGCCGCGCTCGAAACCGCGATGGCCGGCTCGAAGGAAATCTTCCTGCTCGCCCAGCTCGACCCCGGCTGCGACGACCCGGACCGCGACGACCTTTATGAAACCGGCGTGATCGCCTCTGTGCTCCAGCTGCTCAAGCTGCCCGATGGCACCGTGCGCGTGCTCGTCGAGGGGCACCGGCGCGCCGAACTCAAGACCCTTCAGGCCGAAACCGGCGGCAATGGCGCCATGCTGATGGCGCAGGTCGAACCGATCGAGCCGGAGCCGATGACCGGGACCGAAGTCTCGGCCATGATGCGCTCGGTGGTCGATCAGTTCGCCGAATATGCCAAGCTGTCCAAGAAGCTCCCGCAGGATGCCGGGCAGCAACTGGGCGACATCGACGACGCGGGCAAGCTGGCCGATGCGGTCGCCGCCAACCTTGCCGCCAAGGTCGCCGACAAGCAGGCCGTGCTCTCGGAAACCGACGCGCTCAAGCGTCTGGAAATGGTGCTTTCCTTCATGGAAGGCGAACTGGGCGTGCTTCAGGTGGAGCGCAAGATCCGTGGCCGCGTGAAGCGCCAGATGGAAAAGACCCAGCGCGAATATTACCTCAACGAGCAGCTCAAGGCGATCCAGTCCGAACTGGGCGGCGGCGACGAGGGCGAAGCCAACGAGATTCAGGAGCTTCAGGAAAAGATCGACAGTCTCAAGCTGTCGAAGGAAGCCCGTGCCAAGGCCCAGGCCGAGCTGAAAAAGCTCAAGACCATGCAGCCGATGAGCGCCGAGGCGACCGTCATCCGCAACTATCTCGACGTGCTGCTGGGCCTGCCGTGGGGCAAGCGCTCGAAGCTCAAGAAGGATATTCCCGGCGCGCAGGCCGTGCTCGATGCGGATCACTACGCGCTCGACAAGGTCAAGGACCGCATCGTCGAATATCTCGCGGTTCAGGCGCGCACCAACAAGCTCAAGGGGCCGATCCTGTGCCTCGTGGGCCCGCCGGGCGTGGGCAAGACCTCGCTGGGCAAGTCGATCGCCAAGGCGACCGGGCGCCAGTTCATCCGCCAGTCGCTGGGCGGTGTGCGTGACGAGGCTGAGATTCGCGGCCACCGCCGCACCTACATCGGCTCGCTGCCGGGCAAGATCGTGACCAACCTGCGCAAGGCGGGCACGTCCAACCCGCTGTTCCTGCTCGACGAGATCGACAAGCTCGGTCAGGATTTCCGCGGCGATCCGGCCTCGGCCCTGCTCGAAGTGCTCGATCCCGAACAGAACGCCAAGTTCCAGGATCACTACCTCGAACTCGACATCGACCTGTCGGATGTCATGTTCGTGTGCACGGCCAACAGCCTGAACCTGCCCCAGCCGCTGCTCGACCGCATGGAGATCATCCGCCTCGAAGGCTATACCGAGGACGAAAAGGTCGAGATCGCCGAGCGTCATCTGGTGGACAAGCAGGTGGAGGCGCATGGGTTGCGCAAGGGCGAGTTCGAACTCACCCAGCCTGCGCTGCGCGATCTCATCCGCTACTACACCCGCGAGGCGGGCGTGCGTACGCTGGAGCGCGAAGTGGCCCGTCTGGCCCGCAAGTCGCTGCGCAAGATCCTTGAAGGCAAGGAAAAGAGCGTGACGATCACGCCCGAAAACCTCGCCGACTTTGCCGGTGTGCCCAAGTACCGCCATGGCGTCTCCGACGAGGAGAACCAGGTTGGCGCGGTCACCGGTCTGGCATGGACTGAAGTGGGCGGCGAACTGCTCACCATCGAAAGCGTGACCGTTCCGGGCAAGGGCACCGTGCGCACGACCGGCAAGCTGGGCGAAGTGATGAGCGAGAGCGTCCAGATGGCGTTCAGCTTCGTCAAGGCGCGCAGCCCGGCCTATGGCATCAAGCCCTCGATCTTCCAGCGCAAGGACCTGCACATCCACCTTCCCGAAGGCGCGGTGCCCAAGGACGGGCCGAGCGCGGGCATCGGCATGGTGACCGCGATGGTCTCGACCCTGACCGGCATTCCCGTGCGCGCCGACGTGGCGATGACCGGCGAGGTCACGCTGCGGGGCCGCGTGCTGGCCATCGGCGGCCTCAAGGAAAAGCTGCTGGCAGCGCTGCGGGGCGGGATCAAGACTGTCCTGATCCCCGAGGAAAACCGCAAGGATCTGGCTGAAATCCCGGCCAATATCCGCGAGGGGCTGGACATCATCCCGGTTTCCCATGTCGACGAAGTTCTGGCCCGTGCGCTCGTCGCCCCGGTCGAGCCCATCGAATGGACCGAGGCCGATGATCTGGCCACCCAACCCGCCGCGCCGATCGCGCCGGGCGGGGCAGCGGGTGCAACCGCACACTGACCGTTCGGGGAGCCCGTCCAGGCTTTCCCATGCAGGCATGAAACACGAAAAGCCGCACGCACAGACCTTGCGTGCGGCTTTTTGCATGAGCGCGAACGTGCCGGATTCCGGGCATAATTTGGGGTCATCGCGCTCTTTTGCCTTTGACACGCATTTCTTTCTCGGCTCTCTTCCCGGCAATCTGAAAAGACGAGTCCGAAGGCATTTTCTCCGATAAGAACTAGGGGTTTTCGCACATGAACAAGAACGATCTGATCAGCGCTGTCGCCGATGCGAGCGGCCTGCCCAAGGGCGACGCGATGAAGGCGGTGGAAGCCGTGTTCGACGCGATCACGCAGGCGCTGTCGAAGGGCGATGAAGTGCGTCTGGTTGGTTTCGGGACGTTCTCGGTGGCCAAGCGCAAGGCTTCGACGGGCCGCAATCCGCGCACGGGCGAACCGATGGAAATCGAGGCCTCGACCCAGCCCAAGTTCAAGGCCGGCAAGGGCCTCAAGGACGCCGTGAACTAAGTTTTTCCCACAGCTTTGCTGCGCACAAAAAAGGGCCGCGTCGACAGGATCGACGCGGCCCTTTTTTTTGTTTCTGCCGAAAGGATCAGTCCTCGGCCGTCTCGCGCGTGGCGGCGGCATAGAGGGCGATGGCCGCCGCGTTGGAGACATTGAGGCTCTCGACCGCGCCGCTGATCGGCAGGCGGGCGATGGAATCGCAATGCTGCATCACGTTGTGGCGCATGCCTTCGCCCTCGGCGCCCAGCACGAGCGCGATCGGCCCGGCGGGCAGGGCCGAAGGGAACGTCGCGCGGCCTTCGCCGTCGAGGCCGATGCGCCAGTACCCGGCTTCCGCAATCGACTCGAGCGCGCGGGCCAGATTGACCACGCGCACCCACGGCACGACTTCGAGCGCGCCCGAGGCGGACTTTGCCAGCGTGCCCGATTCGGGCGGGGCATGACGATCCTGGGTGATCAGCGCGGCCACGTCGAACGCCGCGCACGAACGCAGGATCGCGCCGACATTGTGCGGGTCGGTCACCTGGTCGAGAATCACCAGCGTGCGTCCCTCGGCCTCTTCGAGCACTTCATCGAGCGCCACATCGTCGAGCGGGGTGCATTCGAGCACGAGACCCTGATGGGGCGCATCGCGCGCCACGAGGCGCGCCAGATCGACCGCCTGGGCATATTCCACCGGCAGTTCACGCGGCAATTCAGCGTCATGGTCATCGAGCATGGCCTGAATCGCCTCGCGCGTGCCCCACAGCTTCTTGGCGGTGCGGTTGGGGTTGGTGAGGGCGGCCTCAATCGCGTGGCGCCCCCAGAGCCGCACGGTCCCGGCAGAACCGCGGCCCGACCCGCGCCCCCCCTGGTTGCGCCCGGCCCGCCCGCGCAGAGCGCGTCCCTTTTTGCCACTGTCCTGGCGGTTGTTGTTATCATCATCGTGGCGGGGCATGCGAACACCTGTGTATAAAATCAAAAAACTGTCACGCCCTTAGCCACCCCCCCCATTGACAGGCAAGCGATCGTTCGCCAAATGGCCCTCACTCGGCCGGACGGACTGGCTCGCTTCTAGCGAAAAGGTCCATTCAAAGGCGGGAAGTCCTTGAAAAAGGAAGTCCCAGCACCGGCAAATCTGGTGTGGACAGGTGGCCGAGTGGTTAAAGGCAGCAGACTGTAAATCTGCCCGCGCAAGCGTACGCTAGTTCGAATCTAGCCCTGTCCACCACCAGTACTTCAATTTTCATAATAAAACCAATCACTTAGGTTCCTCCTCGGGGCTGGTTTTGGCGAACCTTTTGTGGACGTTAGACATCGCCTTGCCTGCAAGGGCGCGTTTGTTGGCGCTTTCGGCGTACTTCGCGAACTCGCGATCGGTCTTGTGTCCGGTCACCGCGCGGCCTTCGAGAACGGTTGCGCCAGCCTCGGCCAGACGGCGGCTCGTTGCCTTGCGCAGGCCGTGGGGCGAGCAATGCCCGATGCCCGCCTTGACGCAGGCGCGCTTGAACCAGTTGTAGAAGCCGGTCGAGGTGAAGGGCTTTCCGAACTGCGTTTCCAGATAGGCTGTCGTGCCCCCTGGAAACGTGCGCAGGGCTTCGAGCAGGTCCGGCCCCATGGGCACCATCGTGCCGCTGTCGTTCTTGCTGTGATAGAGGACGAGTTCGTCCCCCTGCCGATTGGCCGGGCCGACCTTGAGCGCATCTGACCGGCGTTGTGCGGTAGCCAGCAGCAGTTCTTTGGCCAGACGTTCGCGGGTGCCGAAGGGCCAGCGCGCATCAAACGCGTCGATTTCGGCCTCGCTCCAGGGATGAAAGCCCTTGCCGGTGCGGAAATTGTCGGTCGCATCAACCGGATTGTCCTGTCGCCAGCCCAGTTTGATGGCGTGGCGGTGCAGCCGGGCGAGAACCTTGCGCAGATTGTTGGCAGCCGCAGGCGTGTCGCGCATCAGGCTCAGCTTGCGCTCGATCGCGGCCGTGGTGATTCGGCGCACGTCCTTGCCGCCATTCTTGGCGCGGAATCGTTCGATGATGCTGCGATAGGTTTTCTGGGTGGAAGGCTTGCTGTCGATCCACCGGGGGCTCTGATAGAAGCTGGTGATCAGCGCGTCATAGGTGAAGGGCGGCCAGCGCTCTTCGGGCGGCGGCATGGTGCCGTTTTGTGCAGCATGATATTCTGCCATGAACTCGGGGGTGCCGGGCGCATGGTGAAGGTAGCAGGACGGTTTGCCCGTCTGGCGGAAGCGGTAGCGTGTCTTGCCATGCCGATCCTTGAAGGCGGTCACGTTCGGCGGAAGCCAGCGACGGGCCATCAGTCGAGTTCCTCGCACCGGTCGGCATCGAGCGCATTGCGGCGCACGGTCACTTCGAGGCTGCCGTCGAGGCGGATCGCCACGCGGATTTCTTCAAAGCCCATACCGGCGACCGCGCCGATGGCGCGGCGAATGTCGCTCTGGCGGAATTTGGACGGTGTGGCCTGCATCAGTCGATCCCCAGCGCGTTCTTGTAGACGTCGAGAATGGCTTCCATCTGGCGGCGGTCTTCGGGCTTCATGCGGCGCAGGCGCACGATCTGGCGGACGCACTTGGTGTCGTATCCGGCGGCGCGTATATCGTTGTAGACGTCGCGAATATCCTCGCTGAGCCCGCGCTTTTCCTCTTCGAGCCGCTCGATGCGTTCAATCTCGTGTTCCAGGCGCTCGTCGGCGGCCCGATGTTCGTCGGGCAGGGGGACGGGGATGGTGAGCTGGTCTTTCATGGCGGCCCTCATCCGAACAGGCCGGGCAGCAGCGTCGGGCCGCAGCGCGTGAGCATCCACAGGACGCAGACCACGCCCAGCACAACGCCACCTACGCCCACGGCTTCGGATGCATCGATCAGGTCGTCGCGATGGCGCTGGAGGCGGTGGGTCGCGTGCTGGTAGCGGATTTCCTCGCGTGCCTTGCGCGAAAGACGGCGGGAGCGGGGGCGCAGCATCAGGCGGCCCTCCGGCGCTGGCGGGTGCCACCATGGAGCAACTGGCGGGCGGGGGCGCCCGAGCGGGTGCAGTCAGGGCACCAGCAGGCGCCGTGGCGGGCGGTCCAGCCCATGGGCAGGAGGCCGTCGGCAGCGCGGTGTTCGTTGCCGCAGCTGCATTCGAAGCTGGCGGGCTGTGATTGGGCAGAAAGACGCATGGAGGCGGTCCTTTCGGGCAAGGCTCTCCCGTCGCCGGAAACGAGGTCCGGCGGCGGGGAAGCGGAAACTGTGGCGGCGGTCAGGAAAGAGGGGCGATCAGCCGGGCAGCTCGGGCGGGCAGGCGCTGTCGAACAGTTCGGGCTGGGCCGTGTCGCGGGGGCGGGTGATCTCCATGGCGTCCTGACGGCTCACGGCGCGCAGGGGCAGGGTCACGCGCGGATCGGGGATGGCGCTGGGCACGATGCCATAGTCGTAGGTTTCGCTGGCCTTCCACGTATGGCCGCAAAACAGGTTCGTGCACTGGTAGTAGATGTCGCGATGGGTCGGCGTGATCTCGCGGCTCGACCGGCGGCGCCCGGCAAACTTGCAGTGCGGGCAGCGCAAGCGGTCGGTCCGGCCAAGGGCCAGAGGATCGTGGCCGGGATCGGGCAGCGAGGCCATGGGTCAGGCTGCTCCGGCTTGCGAGCGGCCCAGCGCGGCCAGCCCATCGGTGAGGGCGGCCAGCGCTTCCTCGCCTTCCTTGCGGGCGCGGCGAAGGGCCTGGGCATCGTCGGGATTGAGCGCGGCATCGAGCAGCGCGGCCACGGCCTCGCCGCTTTCCTTGGCGACCGAGGCGGCGGCGCGCGTCATGCACAGATCGCCCGCGGCGGCCTCCAGATCGACCTGAAAGCTGTAGACCCGATGCAGGGGCGCATGATCGCCCCCGGCGGCGAGGAAGGCCTTGTCGAGCCGCAGCGCGTCGATGATCGAGATCTCGCTGTCGGCATCCGGGTCGGACCACATGCGCACCAGACGCTCGCTGCGCCCGACGATCATCGCGCACTTGTCCCACCCGATGTGCCCGGCAATGACCGTCAGCGCGCGGTGAAAGGTGAGGGGATCGCGACGTTTGGTCATGCCGCGCTCTCCGCTACGATACCATTTCGCTCGACTTCATGATCAAGGCCAGAAGGGCACGGAAGCTGTTCCTTCAGGTTTCCGGCGTAGACACTCCGCGCTGGCTGTCTCTCACGATATCCTCCAGCTTGAAGACGATCCGTTGCAAGCGCAGGATCATTGAAGACAAGCCAAAACTTTGAAGCATCAGTACGAAACAAATAGCCGTGAGGGACCATTCCTGAGGCGGCGACGTCATGCATCGTTCCTTTCTGACAGGCTGCGCCGATCATGCTGCACGCTCCTGCAAAGTGCTGTTCTGATTGAAAGAGACGCGCCGTGCGCCCTGATCTACACCTTTCCAGGCAGGCGAAGGGCCAAGATCAGCCGGGTAGATGTCGGGGCGCAGGAGATGACGGGGAATGCCGGTGGCCGTTTCGACCGTGAGGACGTGTTCGGCGGGGAGGCGGTGGCCCTGTTGAACCCATTTCCAGACAGTCGACTGCCCTACTCCGCAAATGCGGGCCAAGGCTGACTGTGAGCCAACGTGCGCGATTGCCTGTGACAGGGCGTCAAACGGGGTGGATGCTGTCTCCATTCCCATCTCTTATTCCATATGGAATATTTTGGTCAATAGCATATCGAGGGTATCGAGCTATTCCTTTTGGAATATCTAGGTGTGATGCGCATCGGTGAGAGAATTGCAGCCAGACGGGCAGAGTTGGGGTTGTCGCAAACCCAGCTCGCCAAGGCTGTTGGCCTCTCGCAGGCTACTATCGGCAAGCTGGAATCGGGCATCAGCTCGGGGTCATCTCACCTTCATCGGTTTGCCCGCGTTCTGCACACCACGGCGGAATATCTCTCTGGTGAGATTGATGACCCATCCGCCGGGGCGCTGCCTGCTCCTACACCTGAGCAAATCGCCGAACATTTAGGGATGAAGTTGATCCCTGAGATCAACCTCGACTTCGCACTGGGCGGCGGCGCATTCATCGACGGCCCAATCGAAACAACCATGGTCCCGTTCCGTAAGGACTGGCTCGACCGCATTTCGCGCTACGGCCCCGCCGATGTTTTCCTGACGAGAGGCGACGGCGATTCCATGATGCCCACGATCCTCGACGAGGACGACATCCTGGTAAACCGCGCCGATCGCATCATCACACGCCAGGACCGCATCTGGGCCATCGCCTATGGCGACCTAGCCACCATCAAACGCGTCCGCCGCACCGCCACCGGCAGCTTCCTGCTCATGAGCGACAACACGGCAGTCTCCCCCATCGAGGCCGCCGAAGACGAAATCCATGTAGTAGGCCGCGTGATCTGGATCGGCCGGAAAATGTGAAGGCCCATGGCATTTGGCTGCTGGGTCATCTTGGCCATGCCTTCCAAATAAACATCCATTTTGGCTGTTTGTTGTCAAAACGTTGCCTGACAGATTGCCTTGCTTCACAAAGCTTTATGCGCCTTGATTCGCCATTATCGGTGGCATG
The DNA here is from genome assembly GCA_015661825.1 of Novosphingobium capsulatum. Lineage (GTDB taxonomy): Bacteria > Pseudomonadota > Alphaproteobacteria > Sphingomonadales > Sphingomonadaceae > Novosphingobium > Novosphingobium pituita. The sequence goes on along the minus strand of DQVI01000199.1, from coordinate 690 downwards.
TAAGGTGCTTGAGGTGTGTGCAGGGGCTATATGGAACAGTCTTCAATTACTCCAGCTAAGCGGGGTGACGATCTTCTGGATGATGTGAGGGCCAAGAAGGCATGATCGACCTTTTTGCGCCGGTGGTGTGTGCGGCGGCTTTGATCTGTGGCCTTCTCATGTTGATCAAGCCTTCCATCCTGAAGCGTCATTCTCGTTGGGATGGTGCGGCCAGCCTGTTGTTAGCGCCCGTGGCGGTCGGCATTTCGATGATGACCAATCCAACGGTGAGCCAGCCAGGTGAAACGCTGGAAAGCATGCGCGAGGCTGGCATCGGGATAGTGCTGCTTTTTGGGTGTCTGTCCGTGGGCGCATTTGTCATCGGTTCGGCTCGGTCGAAGGCGCGCTTTGCCCCCGTCAATCCGGTAGGGCTCAAGGAGTTGAGCTTGGAGGAATCTTTGCGCCAGCAAAGAGAATGGGTTGCGGCGCAAAGGGCTGCGAAATCAGACGCTCCCAAAAAGACGTCTCATTCATTTCGCCAAATTTGGCATGAAGCCAAAGTCAAGCAGTCCGAAGTCGAGCAGGCTAATGAAGTTCTCGCACCAGATCGCGCGCTGGATGTGACCTGCCCCCCGTCAGTCCCTCGATCATAACGAGAGTCCAGCGGTTAAATACGATGCCCCCTGCGCCTGCACAAGCGCGTCGTGCGTG
>DQVI01000095.1 GCA_015661825.1 Novosphingobium capsulatum | reverse complement strand
CTCCCAGTCTGCCCCCTCCCCGACGGAGCAGGCTCCACCCCCGCCGGTCCGCAAGCTGGGGCCCCTGCGGATGATCTGGCGCGAGGGCGCCAAGTATCCGGGGCAGGTCGCCGCCGCGCTGCTCGCGCTGCTGACCACGTCCACGGCCACCATCGCCATTCCTGCCCGCTTCAAGTCCATCGTCGACGAGGCTTTCGGCCCCCATGCCCAGACCGGCACGATCGACAGCGCGTTCCATGTCCTGCTGGCGATCTCCATCGTGCTGGGCTTTGCCACGGCGATCCGGTTCTATTTCGTCTCGTGGCTGGGCGAACGCGTGGTCGCGGACATCCGCCGCCGCGTGCAGGCCAACCTGCTGCGCCTGCCGCCCGCCTTCTTCGAGGTGAACAGCCCCAAGGAAATCGCCTCGCGGATGACCGCCGACACCGCGATCATCGAGCAGGTCGTGGGCACGACCCTGTCGATTGCGCTGCGCAACACCATCACCGCGCTGGGGGGCCTGCTCTACCTGTTCTTCCTCGCCCCCTGGCTCACCGCCGAGATCGCCATCGGCATTCCCGCGATCATCGCCCCGGTCGCCTTCTTCGGCAGCCGGTTGCGCAAGGTCTCGCGATCGAGCCAGGACCGCGTGGCCGACATCGGCGCGATCACCGCCGAGGCGCTGGGCGCCATCCGCATCGTCCAGGCCTTCGGACAGGAAAACCGCGAGCGCCAGCGCTTTGCCGATGCGGTCGAGCGCACGTTCGACACCGCGCGCCGCCGCATCACGATCCGCGCGGTGATGACCGCCATCGTCATCTTCCTGGTCATGGGCGGGATCACCGGCCTGATGTGGCAGGGCGCCATCGGCGTTGCCAACGGCATGCTGACCGGGGGTACCATCGCCGCCTTCGTGCTGACGGGGGGCATCGTCGCGGGGTCGTGCGGGGCGCTGACCGAAGTCTATGGCGATCTTTTGCGCGGGGCGGGCGCGGCCGGGCGCCTCAACGAACTCATGCTCGAACAGCCCGACATCGCGCCCCCGGCGCGGCCCATCGCGCTGCCCAGCCCGCCGCGCGGGGCGCTTGCGTTCCAGCAGGTCTCGTTCCGCTATCCCAGCCGCCCGGACAGCCCGGCGCTGGTCGATTTCTCGCTGATCATCGAGCCGGGCGAAACGGTCGCCATCGTCGGCCCCTCGGGCGCGGGCAAGTCCACGCTGTTCCTGCTCGCCCAGCGGTTCTACGATCCGCAAGCGGGCATGGTGCGGATCGACGGCGTGCCCCTGCCCCAGGCCGACCCGGCCGAGATCCGTGCGCGCATGGCGCTCGTGCCGCAGGAAGCCGTGCTCTTTGCCGCCAGCGCGCGCGACAACTTGCGCTATGGCGCGTGGGAGGCCAGCGACGAGGCGATCTGGGCCGCCGCCCGCGCGGCCAATGCCGAGGACTTCCTGCGCGCCCTGCCCGAGGGGCTCGACACGTTCCTGGGCGAAGGCGGGGCCCGCCTGTCGGGCGGGCAACGCCAGCGCATGGCCATCGCCCGCGCGCTGCTGCGCAACGCGCCGATCCTCCTGCTCGACGAGGCCACCAGCGCGCTCGACGCGGAAAGCGAGCGGCTGGTGCAGGATGCGCTCGACCGCCTGATGGAAGGGCGCACCACGCTGGTCATCGCCCACCGCCTCGCCACCGTGCGCAAGGCCGACCGCATCGTGGTGATGGATGGCGGGCGCATCGTCGAACAGGGCACCCACGCCAGCCTGATCGCCGCCGACGGGCTCTATGCCCGCCTCGCCCGGATGCAGTTCGAGGGGGCCTGAGCACAGGCTCCCCGGCATCTGTTCGGGGCCCATTTCTCAATTCGCGGCAACAAGACCATCGCGCGCTTGAAACGCGTGCTGCGCTGCGGCAAATCGGATCTCCATGGACAGCCACACCATCACCGCCGTACTTCTCGGCATCGTCGAGGGACTGACCGAGTTCCTCCCCGTTTCCTCTACCGGACACCTGATTCTGGCCACTGAACTTCTCGGCTTCAATGCTGCGGAGTGGGACGTGTTCAACGTGGTTATCCAGCTTCCCGCGATCCTGGCGGTCGTGGTGCTCTACTGGCGCACATTCGTCGAGGTGGGGGCAGGTGCCCTGCGCCGGGAGCCCGATTCGCTCCACTTCGTGCGCAACGTGCTGGTGGCGTTCATTCCTTCGGCCATTCTGGGTGTCCTGCTCAAGAAGAAGATCGACACCCTGATGGAAACCCCTTCGGTGGTGGCCGCCGCCCTTGTCGTGGGCGGCGTGCTGATTCTGGTGATCGAACGTCTGGCCCGGCAGGGCGAATACCAGCCGGTCAGCAAGCTGCCCCTGCACAAGGCGCTGGCGGTGGGCGTGATGCAGTGTCTGGCGATGGTGCCGGGCATGTCGCGTTCGGCCTCCACGATCATGGGCGCCCTCTCGATGGGCATCAACCGCAAGACGGCGGCCGAATTCAGCTTCTTTCTGGCCGTCCCCACGATGTTCGGCGCCACCGCCAAGCAGCTGTGGGACCACCGCAGCGAACTGGCCGCCGGGACGAGCACCGTGGGCTGGAGCGACATCGCGGTGGGCGGGGTCACCTCGTTCATCGTCTCGCTGGTGGTGATCAAGCTGTTCGTCACCTACATCGGGCGCCACGGCTTCGCGCCGTTCGCGTGGTATCGCATCGTGGTGGGCGCGGCCGCGCTGGTCTGGCTGCTGGGCGTCTGATCCGAAAAATTCGGGAAAAGGCCCGCATCGGCTCGTCCGATGGCGCGGCCTGCTCCCGGAACCAAACCCCTTGGCTGCGTATTGATGCAGCAGAACGCCACGAGATGTGGCATCATTCAAGGGGTATACCTCATGGGCCTTATCGTTCTTCTCGTCGTCGGCGGCGTCCTTGGCTGGCTGGCCAGCATCGTGATGCGCACCGATGCCCAGCAGGGCATCTTCCTCAACGTGGTTGTCGGCATCGTGGGTGCGATGCTGGGCGGCCTGCTGCTCGGCGGAGGCAGCATCACCAACGGGATTTCGGGCGCCAGCCTGATCGTCTCGTTCGTGGGCGCGCTGATCCTGCTGGCGATCGTCAACCTCGTGCGTCGCGGTTCGGTGCGCTAAATCTGCAACCATCGGGCATCCGATCATGAAAATCGGGGCGCGGGGCACCAGCTCTGCGCCCCAATTCATGCAGTCGCACTTGACTTTGAGTCGAGTCTCCCTCATGGGCGACCACCTGTCAGGGCGGCGCGCGCCGCCCGTTTTGTTTGAGCAGCGGCGCGCCGACGCCTAGAAGGAATTCAGGACCAAGCCCATGGCAAAGCCCACTACCGTCAAGATCCGCCTGGTTTCGACCGCCGACACCGGCTTCTTCTATGTCACCAAGAAGAACCCGCGCAACACGACCGAAAAGATGTCGTTCCGCAAGTACGACCCGGTCGTGCGCAAGCACGTCGAATTCAAGGAAGCCAAGATCAAGTAATCTTGCCGCTTTCGCAGAACGCATCGGGCCGGGGTCTTCCCCGGCCTTTTGTGTTTCTGGCCCCCGGAACCGGAAGGTTCACAGCCAGTTCAATGCCCACACGACAAGGATTGGCAATGAACACGTTGATCAGGAAAATCCGCCTTCCGGCTATCGCACTGGCCCTCGCCACGTCGGTCACCGCGTCGGTCATCCCTGCGCTGGCCAAGCCCGCCCCGGCCCCGGCCCCCGCAGCCCCTTCGACCGAAGCAGACCGCGCCATCGCCGCCCTGCGCGCGATCACCACCATGCGCGCCGATTTCGTGCAGACCGACCGCAACGGCCAGCGCCTGACCGGCACGATCACCCTGCAACGCCCCGGCAAGATCCGCTTCCAGTACCAGCCGGGCGTGCCGCTGCTGATCGTTTCGGACGGCTCGGCGCTCACGATGATCGACTACGAGGTGCGCCAGGTCTCGCGCTGGCCGATTCGCAACAGCCCGCTGGGCGCCCTGCTCGATCCGAACAAGGACGTCGCCCGCTATGCGCGGCTGGTCCCGACGGCCAATCCCAACGTGACCAGCCTCGACATCAAGGACCCGCGCCATCCCGAATATGGCACGCTCACGCTGATCATGGTGCGCAATCCGGCCGCGCCGGGCGGCTACCAGCTCGACAGCTGGGTCACGCTCGATTCGCAGAACCAGCGCACCGCGATTCGCCTCTCGAACCAGCGCTATGGCGTGCCGATTCCGGCCAACAGCTTCCGCTTCAACGATCCGCGGCCCCAGATCCGCCATTGAGAACCCGCCCCTTGCGCACGGCCCCTTTCCACAGGTCGTGCGCAGGCGGCGGTTCATCTTCGTTTCCCCCTCCCCTTGCGACAATTTGCGAAAATCCGGGGGCAACCGTTCATCGTCCAGCAAGCGGCCCTGCCCTAGACAGGGTTTCAGACGAGACGGACGGTTCTTTGCAGAAAAGAACGGACTGGCGGGTTTCCCCCCTGTTGCCCGGCCACTCCGGTTCCACCTCGTCGATCGCGTGACGAACGCCGATGAAGCCCTCGGACCACTGCCCCCGGTCCGAGGGCTTTTTTCTGTTCTGCCGCCCCGTCCCGCCGCTCCCTTTGCTGCGCGCGCCCCTTGCCGCCCCCTGCCCCCATGCCTAAAGCACGCCCCATGGTTTCGATCGCCACCTGGAACATCAATTCCGTCCGCCTGCGCGCCGATCAGGTCGTGCGTTTCCTTCAGCAGGAACAGCCCGACGTGCTGTGCCTTCAGGAGATCAAGGTGGCCGAGCACCTGTTCCCCCACGAGGTGTTCGAGGCGCTCGGCTATACCCACCGCGCAATCCATGGCCAGAAAGGCTATCACGGCGTCGCCACGGTCAGCCGCCTGCCCCTGCGCGAGGTCAGCCGCCACGACTGGCAGGACAATGGCGAGGCGCGCCATGTCGGTGTCGAACTGCTGGGCGCGGGGCAAGGCCTGATCCTCGAAAACGTCTACATCCCCGCCGGGGGCGATGTCGCCGACCGCGACGTGAACCCCAAGTTCGGCCAGAAGCTCGACTTCCTCGACCGCATGACCCGCTGGGCCGATGCGCTCGACCGCCCGACCCTGATCGTGGGCGATTTCAACATCGCCCCGCTGCCCACCGATGTCTACGACCACAAGGCCCTGCTCAAGGTCGTCAGCCACACCCCGATCGAGGTGGAAGCCCTGCAACGCTTTGCCGACGCGCATGGCTGGGTCGATCTGGGGCGCAAGCACATCCCCGCGCCCGAGCGCAACTATTCGTGGTGGTCCTATCGCTCGTACTGGCGCCAGAAGGACCAGGGGCGCCGCCTCGACCACATGTGGGCCTCGCCCGACCTTGCCGCGCAATCGACCGCGCACCGCTTCGTCGAGGAAACCCGCCGCTGGGAGCAGCCTTCGGACCATATCCCGCTGATCACCGAGTTCGCGCTGTGACGCCCGAGGCCGCCACGCGCCGCGTCGCCCGCGCGCTCGACGCGCTGCGCCATGGCTGGGCCATCCGCGTTACCGACGAGAGCGATGGTGGAGAAGGCGGCTTCGACCTGCTTCCCGCCGAAACCGGCTTTGCCCAGCCGGGGCTCTATGCCGCGCAGATGCTGATCTCGGCGGCGCGCGCGGCCACGCTCAAGCTGGCCAACCAGCTCGACGCCGCCGTGCCCGAGCGCCCGGTGCTGCTCCACGGGGCCGAGCCGTTCACGCTGGCCCAGGCGCGCGATCTGGCCGATCCGGCCCGCGATCTCGACAGCCCCCTGCGTGGCCCGTTCCGCGCCAGCCCGATTGCCGCCCCCATGGCCGCGCGCGCAGCCATGGAACTGGCGCGGCTGGCCGGAATCCTGCCCGCCTTTCTGGTGGCGAGCGGGGTGGACGTGGCCCAGACCGTCTCGGCCCGCGATCTTGAGCAGTTCAAGGACCCGCTCAACCTCACCATCCAGGCCCGCGCGCGCCTGCCGGTCGAGGCCTGTGAAAAGGCCGAGATCGTCGCCTTCCGTGCGCGCGACGACTTGCGCGAGCATGTCGCCCTGATCATCGGCGAACAGGACAATGCGCGCCCGCCCCTCGTGCGCCTGCACAGCGAATGCCTGACCGGCGACATTCTGGGCAGCCTCAAGTGCGATTGCGGGCCCCAGCTCAACGCCGCGCTCGCCCGCATGGCCGAGGAAACCGGCCATCATGGCTGGGGCGTGCTGCTCTACCTGCGACAGGAAGGGCGCGGCATCGGCCTGATCAACAAGCTGCGCGCCTACCAGCTTCAGGATCAGGGATTCGATACGGTCGACGCCAACGAACGGCTGGGCCTGCCCTCCGAAGCGCGCGATTTCCCCGTGGCCGCGCGGATGCTCGACCTGCTGGGCGCGCGCCGCATCCGCCTGATGACCAACAACCCGGCCAAAGTCGCCTCGCTGTCGGCGCTGGGCATCGAGGTGATCGAACGCGTCGCGCACCAGCTTCCCGCCAATCCGCACAACGCCCGCTACCTCGACACCAAGCGCGAGCGGACCGGGCACCTGCTCACACAGGAGCCCGACGTTTCATCCTGATTCGAAACGACAGTTTCGGATCAGAGTTTTACAGCGCGCGCAGCATCACCAGCCCGATGCACAGGACGACAATCGCCGTCCCGACGATTCCCTTGGCCAGATCGGCCCAGGTGAAGCGATCGAGATGGTCGTGCCGGAAGCGGGCATAGCCGCGCGCGATGCTCTCGTTGCTGGCGATCATCCCCACGTCGAGGGCATTGGCCTCGCGCTTGAAATAGCGCACGAGCATGCCGTGCTCCTCGGGGGTGACATCGGGATAGGCGACAAGCAGCGCCTCGACATGCGCGCGGCGGGCGAGCGCGGTCGCGCTCTGGGTCTGGATGGTCATGCAAATTCGTCCTGACAAAAAAGAGAAAAGGGTCTTTTTCGTCAGGCGAACGGCGGCGCGCGCGGCGTTCCGGGAGAGAGCAGCGGCAGGACGGCCAGCGGCGGCCCGGTGGACGCAGGCCAGACACCGCGTGGCAGCGCGAGCCCGAGCGCAACGGGCACAGGGAGAACAACGAGCGGCACAAGCGGCAGGGGGAGCGGCGCGAGCGACCGCGCCACGGCCAGCGCCGTCCGCGCCGGAGCCACCGCCATTTCGACCGTATCGAGCGAAAAGGCCGAGCCATGGCGCAAGCCGGGCAAGCCGGTTCCCGGCGCCCCGCCCAGCCCCCCGCCCGCATCGCAGGCAAAGGCCGAGAGCGCGACGGTCAGCACCAGCAGGGCCGCCCACAAGCGACCTGCCAAACCACGACAGGCCAGACCGAGAGAAAACCGGATCAACATCCGCGCAGGAATAGCGCGCAAGTCAGCGGCGCGCAAACCGCGCGACGCCCGGCCCCAGCGCATTGGGGCCCATCTGGATGCCATCGCCCGACCAGTCGGCCACGAATGTCGTCTGCCGTGACAGGCCCGGCACCAGCCGCGCGGTGTTGTCGCGGATCACCAGCCCTGCCGCGCTGTGCTTGTGCCCTTCGGCGGCATTGGCGATGAACGTGCTGTAGTTTTCCTTGTCGGCCCCTTGCACGAACCAGTTGCGCGCAATCAGTCCGCTGGCGCCGATGGACAGGTCGATCATGTAGTTGGTGGTGTGGCCCCGGCTGTCGTCGAAGCTGGAATCGGTCACCTCGATCTGCGCGGCATGGCTTTTGACATAATGCCCGCCCATGCCCTGCTCGAACCGGCTGCGGCGCACGGCAAGGCTCGCCAGTTCGCCGAAATAGATCGAATGGGCGCACGAGAGCCCACGGTCGCAGCGCCCGAGGCGGGTGAACGTCGATTGCTCGATCACCGCATGACCCGAGAGATTGTTGGCCGAGAGGATGCCCTCGTCGCTGTCGCGGAACCAGTCCTCGCGCACGGTCAGGTCGCCCCCTTCGAGGCGGATGCCCGCGCCATTGCCGTCCCCGATCTTGAGATTCTGGAAGATCAGTCCCTCGACCCGCGACGAACGCCCGCGCAGCACGAGCGCGGCCTTGCCCTCGCACACGGTGCCATCGAAGATCGACTGCCCCGGCACTTGCGCGACAAAGGCGATGGAGCCGTGCGGCTGCACCCCGCAATCGTGCCACGTGCCCGGCGCGATGCGGATCGTGCCGGTGCCGGTGTCGATGGCGTTGATCGCGTCCTGAAGACGGTCATAGCCCTGCCCGGTCTCGACCACGGTATAGGGGGCCGCCTGCGCTTGCGGAATCTGGGCTTGCGGAATCTGGGCTTGCGCCCTTTGCGCCAGCAGCGCCCCGGTGGGAATCGCCGCCAGCACCCCCAGCGCAAGGACCATCAGGCGCTGGCGCGAGGCGCGATGCCGGTTCAGGCGCCGGTTCAGGCGGGTTTCCATATCCATCTGCATGATCACAACCGTTTCCCCGCCTTTGTGCGGAGCATTCTATCGCAGAATGGTTGACCGCCCGTTTAGGTTCCGGGCGCAGACCTATGCACGCAACGACAAAACGCGCCAGCCCCGAAAGAACGGCGCCAGTCCCTCAATGACGCGCAATTTCTTCTAGAAAACGCTGGCCATAGGCATCGCGCTTGCGCGTGCCGACCCCGCCGATGGCCGCCAGATCCGCGAGGGTGCGCGGGCGGCTGGCCGCCATTTCGCGCAGGACCGCATCGTGGAACACCACATAGGGCGGCACATTGGCTTCGCTCGCGATGGCGCGGCGCAGCGCGCGCAGGGCCTCGAACAGCGGATCACCCACGGGATTGAGCGCGGCGCCCGCACCTGCCGTCTTGCCGCGCCGCTTGCTCCCGCCCCGCTCGCGCACCGGGGGCAAGGCCAGTTCGACGGTCTGCTCGCCCTTGAGGATCGCGCGCGCGTCTCCGGCCAGCGCCAGCCCGCCATGCTCGGTCGCGGTCAGGGTGCCGCGCGCCAGCAGCGCGCGCGACAGGGCCTTGAGCAGCGGGGCCTGATCGGGCCCGACGATGCCGAAGACCGAAAGTTCGTCGTGTCCGCGCGCGCGCACCCGCTCGTCGGCCTGTCCGGTCAGCACTTTTTCGAGGTGGCCGAGGCCATAGCTCTGCCCGGTGCGATAGACCGCCGAGAGCAGCTTGCGCGCCAGTTCGGTCGCGTCGGTCAAGGCCGGCGGTTCGAGGCAGTTGTCGCAATTGCCGCACGTCGCGGGTGGGTTTTCGCCGAAATGGCGCAGCAGGACCGCGCGGCGGCAGGCGGTCGTCTCGACAAGGCCCGCCAGCGCGTCGAGCCGGGTGCGTTCGCCCTGGCGGCGGGTCTCGTCCACTTCGGCCAGCCGCTGGCGGGCACGGGCGAAATCGTCCGCCCCCCACAGCATCAGCGCCACCGAAGGATCGCCGTCGCGCCCGGCGCGCCCGGTTTCCTGATAATAGCCCTCGATCGACTTGGGCAACCCGGCATGGGCGACAAAGCGCACGTCGGGCTTGTCGATCCCCATGCCGAAGGCGACCGTGGCGACGATCACCATGTCCTCGCTCGACACGAAGGCTTCCTGATTGGCCGCGCGGACATGGGCGGGCAGCCCGGCGTGATAGGGCAGCACGCGGCGCCCCTCGGCGCCAAGCTGCGCGCCGAGTTGCTCGGCCAGCTTCTCCACTTGCGCGCGGGTGGGCGCATAGACGACACCCGGCCCCGGATTGTCGGCGATGAACCGCAGGATCTGGCGCTGCGGATTGTCGCGCGGGGCGATCCGGTACTGGATATTGGGCCGGTCGAACCCGGCGACGATCAGCCCGTCGGCCGGAATGCCGAGCTGTTCGAGAATGTCGGCGCGGGTGTGCCGGTCGGCCGTCGCCGTCAGTGCCAGACGCGGCACCTCGGGAAAGGCGTCCATCAGCGGGCGCATCAGGCGATAGTCGGGCCGGAAATCGTGGCCCCATTCCGAAACGCAGTGCGCCTCGTCAATGGCAAACAGGCTGAGCGGGGCCTTGGACAACAGCTCGCGGAAATGGGGCTGGCTGGCGCGCTCGGGCGCGACATAGAGCAAGTCCAGCTCGCCCGCGCGGAAGCGGTCGATGGTCACCTCGCGGTCGGTATCGACGCTGGTAAGCGCGGCGGCGCGGATGCCGTTGGCGGTCGCCGAGCGCAACTGGTCGTGCATCAGCGCGATCAGCGGCGAGACGACCACGCACGTCCCTTCGAGCATGACGGCAGGCAACTGGTAGGTCAGCGACTTGCCCGCGCCCGTGGGCATCACCGCAAGGGTGGAGCGCCCCGCCAGCGCACGCGCGACGACCTGATCCTGCACCCCGCGAAAGCCGGGAAAACCGAAGACTTGCGCCAGACACTTGCGCGCCTCGTCAAGATCAAGGCCGGGGACGGGATCAAGCAAAACGGGGGTCATCCCCCGGCCTATGACAGATCGCCGCCGCGCTCGCCAGTGCCCGAAGCGGCACCCCTGCGGTATCGGTGGCTCCCCCCCCCGCCTCCCTTGCCATGAGTCAAGGCCCGCCCCATTTCCCGTGGTAAGGTCGCGGAGCCCGTTTTTCGTGATCCAGCCAGAGGACCCCCGCCCCATGACCACCCGCATCGAAAGCGACAGCATCGGCACCATCGCCGTTCCCGCGCAGGCCTATTGGGGAGCACAGACCCAGCGTTCGCTCGAAAACTTCCCGTTCGGGCCCAATGAACGCATGCCCATCGGCATCATCCACGCCCTCGCGCTGATCAAGCAGGCCGCCGCCCGCGTCAACCGCACCCACGACCTGGCCCCCGGCGTGGCCGACGCCATCGAACACGCCGCCGCCGAAGTGGCCGCCGGGCACCACGACGACCAGTTCCCGCTGGTCATCTGGCAAACCGGCAGCGGCACGCAGACCAACATGAACGTCAACGAGGTGATCGCCGGACGTGCCAACGAATGCCTTTCGGGCACGCGCGGTGGCCGCAGCCCGGTCCACCCCAACGATGATGTCAACCGCAGCCAGTCCTCGAACGACAGCTTCCCCACCGCGCTCCATGTCGCCGCCGTCGTCGCGCTCAACCGCGACCTGCTCCCCGCGCTCGACCTGCTGACCAATGCGCTCGACACCGCCGCGCGCGAATGGACCGGGATCGTCAAGATCGGGCGCACCCATTTGCAGGATGCCACCCCGCTCACGCTGGGGCAGGAATTTTCCGCCTACGTCCAGCAGTTGCGCGATGCCAAAGTGCGCCTGCGCCATGCCGAGGAGCATCTGCTGCGTCTGGCGCAGGGCGGAACGGCGGTCGGCACCGGGCTCAACACCCCGCCCGGCTTTGCCACGGAGATGGCCGCGCAACTGGCCGAACTGACCGGCCATGCCTTCGTGCCCGCCCCCAACCCGTTCGAGGCGCTGGCCAGCAACGACGCGCTCGTGCAGTTTTCGGCGACACTGGCCACGCTGGCGGTGGCCCTCACCAAGATCGCCAACGACATCCGCCTGCTCGGCTCTGGCCCGCGCTCGGGGCTGGGCGAGCTGGACCTGCCCGCCAACGAGCCGGGCAGCTCGATCATGCCGGGCAAGGTCAACCCGACCCAGTGCGAGATGCTTACGATGGTCGCCGCGCAAGTGATCGGCAACCATCAGGCGGTGACGCTGGGCGGCCTTCAGGGGCACCTCGAACTCAATGTGTTCAAGCCGATGATCGGAGCCGCCGTGCTGCGTTCGGTCCACCTGCTGAGCGTGGGCATGGAAAGCTTTGCCGAACGCTGCGTCGAGGGGATCGAGCCCAACACCCGCCGCATTGCCGAACTGGTCGACCGCTCGCTGATGCTGGTGACCGCGCTCGCCCCGGCGATCGGCTATGATGCGGCCGCGCGCATCGCCAAGCATGCCCATGCCTCGGGCACGACCCTGCGCGAGGCAGGGCTGGCGCTCGGCCTTGTCGACGAGGCGACCTTCGACCGCCTCGTGCGCCCGCAGGACATGGTCTGAGCAGACGAATGACAGGAAAAAAGCCGCCGCTTCGGGGCGAAGCGGCGGCTTTTTTCAGCAATCAGCGCGGGCGATCAGCGGCAGATGCGCACGCGGTGATGGTGGCGCCATTCCCAGCGGCACACCGGGCGATAGTGGCGGCGATCCCAGCGGTCGCGGTGGCCCCAGCGCCCCTCGCGATAATGGCCGCCCCGATAATGATCATCATGCCAACCCCGATCATGGCCCCGGTCATGGCCCTGCGCCTCGACCGAGGCGACGGGAACCAGCAAGGCCGCGGCCAACGCCGCGCCGATCAGCTTTGCAGACTTGGTAAACATCGTATCTTTCCCTGATAACGCGATCTGCAAGATCGCGGACGGTCAGGGGAAAAACGTGTTCAGCCCTGCCCGGTTCCGCGTCCCGCGCCACATTGGCCGCGCTGGAGCAACTTCTGGTCGGCCAGAACCAGCGCCATCATCGCCTCGACGACGGGCACCCCGCGAATGCCCACGCAAGGATCGTGGCGGCCCTTGGTGAACAGGTCCGTCGCCTCGCCCTCGCGGGTGATCGTGGGCATCGGCGTCAGGATCGAGGAGGTCGGCTTGAAGGCCACGCGCACGCTCACCGGCTGGCCGGTCGAGATGCCCCCGGCGATCCCGCCCGCGTGGTTGGCGAGGAACAGCGGCCCGGCATCAGCGCCTTCGGGCGCCGGGCGCATCGGATCGGCATTGCCTTCGCCGGTGTTGGCCGCCGCGGCAAAGCCGTCGCCGATTTCCACGCCCTTGACCGCGTTGATGCCCATCATCGCATGGGCCAGTTCGGCGTCGAGCTTGGCATAGAGCGGCGCGCCCCAGCCCGCCGGAACCCCGGTGGCCACGCATTCGACCACCGCGCCCAGCGAAGACCCCGCCTTGCGCGCCTTGTCGACCAGCTCTTCCCAGCGCGCCGCCGCGCTGGCGTCGGGGCAGAAGAACGGGTTGCGGGTGATTTCCGCCGCGTCGAACCGGGCCGGATCGATGGCATCGCCGCCGATCGCGCTGACCCAGGCCAGGATCGTCACTTCGGGGATGACCAGCCGCGCCACGCCGCCCGCCGCCACGCGCGCCGCCGTCTCGCGCGCGGAAGACCGCCCGCCGCCGCGATAGTCGCGAAAGCCATACTTGGCGTCATAGGCATAGTCGGCATGGCCGGGACGATAGGCCCTGGCGACCTCGGAATAGTCCTTCGAGCGCTGGTCGGTGTTCTCGATCATCAGGCTGATCGGGGTGCCGGTGGTGCGCCCCTCGAACACGCCTGAGAGGATCTTCACCTGATCGGGTTCGTTGCGCTGGGTGGTGAAGCGCGACTGGCCCGGACGGCGCGCGTCGAGAAAGGGCTGGATCATGCCTTCGTCGATGGCCAGCCCCGGCGGGCAGCCGTCCACCACGGCGCCCAGCGCCGGCCCATGGCTTTCCCCCCAGGTGGTGAAGCGGAACAGGTGTCCGAAGGAATTGATGCTCATGGGCACAGGGCCTTGCGCGAAGCCGCGCAAAAAGTCCACCGGGCTTGCGCAAGGCCCGCCCCTTGAGGAAGAGTAATAAGCCTATGAATCTTGCAAATGAAAAACCATGAAAAATACCAGAAAACCCGCATGACATGATCTGAAAAATTGGCCTTCTGATACTTTTTCTTCAGAACAGCGAAAGTCACGCGCTTATTGAAACAACTGCATATCCCCCATGGCCCACCCCTGACTATCCCCCGGTCAACGGCAACAGGCCAAAAAAGCATTCGGGGTGAATTCAGTCATGATCGCGATCATCAACAGGGGGCGTTTTTTCAAGGGGGCAACTCTACTGGCGTCGAGCGCGCTGCTGGCCATCGGCACGGCAGCCCACGCCGCGCCGAACGCAGAAGCCGCCGCTCCCGCTCCGGCAGAGGGCGAAACCACCGCACCCGAACTGGTGGTGACCGGCCACGCCGACGATGCCATCCAGACCGTCCAGCGCACGCCCGCCTCGATCACCAGCCTCTCGGGCGAGAAGCTGGCCCAGCAGGGCATCTCCACGATCCGCGAACTGGGCAATATCGTGCCCAACCTGTTCCAGCAGCGCACGTCGGTCTCTTACCTCAACGCGGTGTTCTCGATCCGCGGGGTCGGCGAATTCGACCCGCAGGGCGAACCTTCGGTGCCGATCTATGTCGACGGGGTCTATATTCCCAAGGTGCTCGGCTCGCAGCAGGAACTGCTCGACATCGAGCGCCTCGAAGTGGCGCGCGGGCCGCAGGGGCAGTCGTTTGGCCACAGCGCCGAGGGCGGCACGATTTCGATCACCACGACCGTTCCCGGCAAGGAGCGCAAGCTCAAGGCCCAGCTGGCCTATGGCAACTACAACGACGTGCGCGCGGGCATTGCCGCCTCGGGGCCGCTGGGCGGCGATTTCTATGGCGGGGTGGCGCTGTCCTATCACCGCCGCGACGGCTTTGACCGCAACGTGACCGTGGGCAGGGACGTGAACACCGTCAACTATCTGGCCGGGCGGATCAAGCTGCGCTACGCGCCCGGCGACCGGCTCGACGTGATCCTCACGATCTCGGGCGTGCACGACCGTTCGACCGTGCGCGGGGTACAGGATGCACTGCGCGGCAACACCAATGCCTACAACCAGGTCTATCCGTGGAACCGCTATGACCAGCTCTCGGCCAGCCTCGCGGTGCGCTATGCCCTCAACGACAGGCTCACGCTCTCGTCGCTGACATCGGCCTACGGGTTCTACCAGCACGCGTTCTACGACAACACCGGCGACTATTACGCGCGCACCAGCCAGCTCGTCACCTACAAGGACCGCGCCTATCAGGAAGACCTGAAGCTCGAAGGCGACAGCGGGATCGCCCACTTCACCGCCGGGCTCTACCTGTTCCGCGAGGAATGGTACACCAACCGCCGCGCCATCATGGCCGCCAATGCCCCGGTCAATCCGGCGGCCCTGCTCTACCAGCCGGTCTATGCGCAGATCCAGCAGAACACCGACAATATCGCCCCTTACGCGCATGCCGCCCTCGCGCTGACGCCGCGGGCCACGCTGACCCTGGGCCTGCGCTACAACTGGGAACGCCACAGCCAGGCCAACAGCCTTTCGTGGCTGGTCGACAGCGCCAGCCACACCGCCAACCCGTCCAACATCCTGCAAGTGATCAACAACACCCCCGTCGGCCCGCCGATCTGGTCGACCGGCAATCTCCACGACAGCTGGGACACCTGGGCCCCGCGCATCGCCTTCGACTATCGCTTCTCGTCGAACGTGCGCGGCTATGTCACGCGCTCGGAAGGGACCAAGTCGGGCGGCTACGACTATCGCGCCCAGTCGGCGGCGACCGGGCTGCGCCAGGCCTCCACCCCGTTCAACCCCGAACGCGCGATCAACTATGAAGGCGGCATCAAGACCGAATGGGCGGGCGGCCGCCTGCGCGCCAACCTTTCGGGCTTCTACATCGATTTCCGCAACATTCAGGTGACCGCGCTCGATCCGGTCGCGCAGATCTCCCGCCGCTTCAACGCCGGACGCGGCAAGAGCCACGGCATCGAGTTCGAGGGCACGGCCATCCCGGTTCAGGGGCTCCAGCTCGATTTCAACGCCAGCTGGCTCAAGGCCCGGCTCGACCGCTACGACGGCCCGGTCACCAGCGTGACCTATGCCAATGGCGTGCGGCTCTACAGCAGCCCGCGCGCGGGCAATGCCCTGCCCAACAGCCCCGAATGGCAGGCGCGGTTTGCCGCGACATGGCAGGTGCCGGTCAGGATGCCGGGCCGCTGGTCGCTGGGCGGCGATGTCAACTACCAGAGCAGCAGCTACAGCGCGATCACCAACAACTTCTCCGACCTCGTCCCCGCGCAGACCTATTTCAACGCCGCGCTCAGCTACACCACCGCCAACGAGGCCTGGGCCTTCACGCTCTCGGGCCGGAATCTGGCCAACAAGCGCTATGCGCAAGGGGTCGGCTATGTCGCCGCGAGCGCGACCGGCGAGGCGCTCTATCGCTCGACCAACTACAACGATCCGCGCACGTTGCTCTTCACGGTGACGTGGAAGAAGTAGGTGCAGAAGGGCGGCGGCGGGCCCTTCCCCGCCGCCTTCCCCCTTGCGCAAGCGGCAAAAACGCGATTGCCCTGCCCCGCCGGCACGCCTTATGGCTGCCCCACCATGTATCTCGTCGTCTTCCGCAACCGCAAACGCGCAGGGCTCGATGCGCAGGCCTATCAAACCGATGCCGCAGCGATGGAAACGCTCGCCCGCGCGCAGCCGGGCTTCCTTGCGTTCAAGTCCTATGTGGCCGACGATGGCGAGGTGATCGCCCTGTCCGAATGGGACAGCGAGGAGGCCGCGCTCGGCTGGCGCCGCCAGGCCGACCATGCGCAAGTCCAGGCCCGCGGGCGCGAGGCCTATTACGAGAGCTATTCCCTGTTTGCCGGAACCCCCAGCCGGGTCCACCACTTCAAGAGAACCCCCCCATGAGCCTGACCCTCTACGGCATCCCCAACTGCTAACATTTTGTGACGTAGGCAGCAAAAAAATGCGGAAATCTTAGGTCCGGCTGCTCGGCAGGAAGGCAGTTCCAGTTGGAATACCCTAAGCGGTCGAATTGTTTGAATCAGGAGAAACGGCAAAATCCTGACATGAGCATTGGCTATGCCCCTCCACAACAGGTAGTTCGTGTGTAGAGTGTGGATGAATTGGACTACTTGCGGGAGTGGGCATGGAGTTGAGTTTTCACATCAAGTTCACCGACGGTAAGCGCCAGTTTGATGGCCTTGACCAGTATAATGGTGCGATGGCGCTTTTGGGTTTGTCTCAGGCTTTCTTGATCGCGCTTAACGCATTTTATAATAAAGAGATTTTAACGCAGGCGCCATCGGCCAAAGGCTTTCGGATTGTCCTTGGGAAAAGCAAATTCGGCAGCTGGGATCAGTATTTTAGCCTCATCATCACAGACCCAAAGGTTCTTGATGTAGCCGCTGACCTAGGAAAATCAGGGCTATACGATCTACTGAAATGGGCGTTGACCTCAGGCATTGGTGTAGCATTTGCTGCTAAAAATCGTAAAGCCAAGAAGGTAATTCGTGAGCTGGAAAAAAAGAACGAAGATCTGCACGAAAAACTCGAAGAGTCCATCAAGAGGATGCACTCGCCCGTTAAACATCAAGGGCTGACGGTTCATGTAATGTCAGGCCTGCAAAATCTGGCGACGTTCAACGATTCTACGCTTCGGCATATTGAGACCGAGGTAATTGAGGATGAAACAAAGCAGATCAGGTTTGGCGTCAGTCGCTTCAATGCCAGAACAGGCACTGGCAGGTTCATCCGTGATGCAGACGCTGCGTCGGTTCCATTCTATCCCGCTGATACTCTTACAAAAAAAGGGAAGCGCCTCCTTGCTGATAGCTTGGCTTGGCTGACGAGGGACAAATTCGCACCCGTCGACGTGATTGTGTCAAGAGTGACCTCCGCAGACGGCCATCTAAAATCGTATCGAGTCCATGCGGTTGCGGCTGTGATATAAGTGTCGGGGATTTGAAGTGCAGGATTGGGGAGCATTGGACGTGACGTTAACGATATTTGGCATCCCCAACTGCGACACCGTGAAGAAGGCGCGTGTCTGGCTCGACGGGAAAGGCCTCGCCTACACGTTCCACGACTACAAGAAGCAGGGCGCCGATGCCGCGCAAGTGGCCCGCTGGGTGGCGCAGGCGGGGCTCGACAAAGTGCTCAACAAGGCGGGCACCACGTTCCGCAAGCTGGCCGACGCGGATAAGGCCGACCTTGCGGCGGATCTCACGGGCGAAAAGGCCGTCGCGCTGATGGTCGCCCAGCCCTCGCTGATCAAGCGGCCCATCGTCGAATATCCCGGCGGGCTTGTCGTCGGTTTCAAGCCCGCCGAGTGGGAAGAAATCTTCAAAGTCTGATTCGAAATTCGCCGAAAAGGCGAATTTCGGTTCGGCACCGGCCCGCTCCCCCACCCGGCCTCCCATAGGGTACTATCGTAGGGAGGCCGGGTGGGGGAGCG
>DQVI01000040.1 GCA_015661825.1 Novosphingobium capsulatum | reverse complement strand
CGCCCGAGCCGGTGGGCACCCCACGCGCGAGGGCCTCGGCCAGCGCAGCGCGCAGGCGGGGCGCGCCCGAAAGACCCAGATAGTCGTTCGAGGCGAAGTCGATCCCGGTGCGCGGTGCCAGCGCGCGCAGGCGCGCTTTGCCCGCCAGCGCCGCCAGATCGGCGGCCTGGGCCTGCCACAGCTGCGTGGCTTCTAACGGTTCCATCCGATCAGGCCGCGCAGCCGCCCTTGCAACCGCCGACCTGTGCCTTGGCCGCGCGCATCGGTTCCTCGCCTTCCATCGGCTTGAGGCCGAGGCGCGCGAACATGGCCGCGTCGCTGTCGTCGCCCGCGTTGGGGGCCGTGAGCAGCTTGTCGCCGGTGAAGATCGAGTTGGCCCCGGCCAGGAAGCACAGCGCCTGCGTCGCCTCGCTCATGCTCTCGCGGCCCGCCGAGAGGCGCACCATCGAGAGCGGCATGGTGATCCGCGCGACCGCCACGGTGCGCACGAATTCGATGTCGTCGATCTTGGCCATCGGGGTATCGGCCAGCATGTCGCCCAGCACGGTGCCCTTGACCGGCACGAGCGCGTTGACCGGCACGCTTTCGGGGTGCTGTTCGAGGGTGGCGAGCGCGTGGACGAAGCCGACGCGGTCCGAACGGGTCTCGCCCATGCCCACGATCCCGCCCGAGCAGACGTTGATGCCCGCTTCGCGCACGCGCGAGAGCGTGTCGAGGCGGTCCTGGAAGCTGCGGGTGGTGATCACGTCGCCATAGCGTTCGGGCGAAGTGTCGATGTTGTGGTTGTAGTAATCGAGACCCGCCTCGGCGAGGCGCGCGGTCTGTTCAGGGGTCAGCATGCCCAGCGTCATGCAGGTTTCCATGCCCATTTCGCGCACGCCCTTCACCATCTCGACGATGGCGTCCATGTCGCGGTCCTTGGGGTTGCGCCAGGCTGCGCCCATGCAGAAACGCTTGGAGCCCGCATCGCGCGCCTGGGCTGCCGATTGCAGCACGGCCTGCACTTCCATCAGCTTGCTGGCCGGAACGCCGCTTTCGGCCTTGACGCTCTGCGAGCAATAGCCGCAATCCTCGGGGCAGCCGCCGGTCTTGATCGAGAGCAGCGTGCACAGCTGCACTTCATCGGCGGCGTGGCGTTCGCGGTGAACCTGCGCGGCGCGGAAGACCAGTTCGGTGAAGGGCAGGTCGAACAGCGCGGCGATTTCCTCGCGGCTCCAGTCGGTGCGCACCGGCGCCGTGGTGGCGGGGGCTTCGAGAGTGGCAAGGTCGGACATCGGGCGACTCCGTTAGGAATGCGGGAAGGGATCTTTCAGCGTGCCCTTAGGGAATGTGAAAGGCCTAGGGAAGGGTCCAAGGAGGTGTCTGCGACCATTGGATGTATCGGCAAGCCTTCGGGCGCCGGGGCCTGGCCTCTGTTTTTCGGGCCATTTGGGGAATCGTAACGCCCTTTGCGCTAGGGCGGTTTTCAAGCAAACGGTTAGGATATGACAGGCGTGCAGGCAGGCGAAACGGTAGGGCAACCCAGAATCGGTGTGGTCGGGCTGGGCTATGTGGGGCTGCCGCTGGCGGTGGCTTTTGCGCGCAAGTTCGAGGTGGTGGGCTTTGACGTGAGCGCCCATCGCATCGCCACCTTGCGTGACCATCACGACTATACCGGCGAAGTTTCGACGGAGGATCTGGCCGCCTCGCGCCTCGTGCTGACCGACGATCCGGCGCAGCTGGGCACCTGCCCGGTGATCATCGTGACCGTGCCTACCCCGGTCGACGAGAGCCGCCGCCCCGATTTCACCCCCGTTCGCATGGCCTGCGAGACATTGGGCAAGGTGATCGCGCGCGGCACGGTGATCGTCTTTGAATCGACCGTCTATCCCGGTGCGACCGAGGAAGTTTGCGCGCCGGTGATCGAGGCCGTCTCGGGCCTGAAGGCCGGGGTCGATTTCAAGCTCGGCTACAGCCCCGAGCGGATCAATCCGGGCGACAAGGAGCACCCGTTCGAGAAGATCGTCAAGGTCGTGGCCGGAGAGGACGAGCCCACGCTCGACCTTCTGGCCGATCTCTATGGCGCGGTCGTCGAGGCGGGCATCCACAAGGCCAGCTCGATCAAGGTGGCCGAGGCGGCCAAGGTGATCGAGAATACCCAGCGCGACATCAACATCGCGCTGATGAACGAGATTTCCAAGATCTGCGACCTTGTCGGCATCCGCACCAGCGAGGTTCTGGCCGCGGCGGGCACCAAGTGGAACTTCCTGCGCTTCTATCCCGGCCTCGTGGGCGGGCACTGCATCGGGGTCGATCCCTACTACCTGACCGCCAAGGCCGAGCAACTGGGCTATCACCCGCAGGTGATCCTGGCCGGGCGGCGCATCAACGATGGCATGGGCGCCTATATCGCCCAGCGCACGGTCAAGATGCTGGCGGCCACGGGGCGCGCGCTCGGGCAGGCGCGGGTGGGCATCCTGGGCCTGACGTTCAAGGAAAACGTGCCCGACATCCGCAATTCCAAGGTGGAAGACATCTGGCGCGAGCTGAAGGATTTCGGGATCGAGCCGCTGATTCATGATCCCATGGCCGATCCGGCGGCTGCCGCGCACGAATTCGGGGTCACGCTCAGCAGCCTCGACGCCTTCACCGACCTCGACGCGGTGATCTATGCCGTTTCCCACCGCGACTATGCGGCGATGGGCGGGGCAGCGATTTCCGCGATGCTGCGTCCGGGCGGGGTGCTGGTCGACGTGAAATCGGCGCTTTCGCCCGACGCACTGGCGCCGGGCGTGCGCTACTGGAGCCTGTAAAAGGGAGTTTTTTTACTTCACCGCGCCGGTGACGACGATTTCCACGCGCCAGGCCGGGTCGGCAAGGCTCGACTGGCCGGTGGCGCGGGTGGGCTTGGGGACGCCGGCGACGAAGGTGTCCCAGGCGCTGTTC
Organism: Novosphingobium capsulatum; assembly: GCA_015661825.1. Lineage (GTDB taxonomy): Bacteria > Pseudomonadota > Alphaproteobacteria > Sphingomonadales > Sphingomonadaceae > Novosphingobium > Novosphingobium pituita. The sequence goes on along the minus strand of DQVI01000040.1, from coordinate 17,739 downwards.
ATCTCCTCGAAGTCGGCCATGTCGGCCAGCCAGACCATCGCGGTCAGCATATGGGCCTTGCTGCTGCCGGCCAGCACGAGCAGGCGCTCGATCTCGGCAAGGGCGGTGGCGGTCTGTTCGGCCACGCTCTGGCCTGCCTCGCCGACTTGCCCGGCGAGATAGACGACGCCGTTGTGGACCACGGCCTCGCTCATGCGCGGGCCTTCTTCGATCCGGGTGATGGACATCGGAAAATCTCCGTCAAAAGGGGAATTTTCGCGCCGGGGAGCCTGTAAGCCGGGTTCTGTCGCACCGACGGTATCCCACGGGTGGACCGTATCGGCGCGGGCAGCCATTCCTCTCGGCGACCTGTTGCCAGGCCGCTCCAGCAACCAACCCGGACAACTGGCGCGAAACCCGCCTGCAAGGGCGCCCCGAAAGGCATCCTTGCGTGTTGTCCCTATTCGGTCTTGCTCCGGGTGGGGTTTGCCTTGCCGCTCCCGTTGCCGGTCGCGCGGTGCGCTTTTACCGCACCCTTTCACCCTTGCCCGAGGCTGAAAGCCCCGTCGGCGGTCTGCTCTCTGTGGCACTTTCCCTTGCCCGGCCGAAGCCGGGCCGGCGGGCGTTACCCGCCACCCTTGTTTCGTGGAGCCCGGACTTTCCTCGGCATCAGACGAAGTGATGACGCGGCTGCCCGGCTCCCCGGCGCGAGGGGGTCACCTAGCATGGCCGAGGTCGCGCGCCAACAGCAGTTCGAACAGGAGCGCGCCGATCTGGCCATCGACTTCCCCGTCGATCTTGTGCGGGCGCCAGCGGCGCTGGAACGCGGCGACGGCGGCGGCCTTGTCGGTCACGTCATAGCCGAAGCGTTCGAGGGCGAGGAAAAACGCGCCCTCGTTGTCGTAGAGCAGGCGCATTTTCGGGCGCGGGCGGGCCAGCGTCAGGTTGTAGCGGGCGAGCATGTCCCAGTCGAACAGCTCGCCCGGATCGGTCTTGCGCGCCGGGGCCACGTCGGAATGGCCGACCACATTGGCGCGCGGGATGTCGTGGCGGCGCACGATGTCGGCCAGCAGGGGGACGAGCGCCTCCATCTGGGCATCGGGAAACGGGCGATAGCCGAATTCGTGGCCGGGATTGACCAGTTCGATCCCCACGCTCGCCGAATTGACATCGGTGATCCCGCGCCAGAACGCGCGGCCCGCGTGCCACGCGCGCTTGCTCTCGTCGACGAGGCGGGTGACGGTGCCATCCTCGTCGATCAGGTAGTGGGCCGAGACTTCGGCGGCCGGGTCGCACAGGCGGTCGAGCGCGGCTGCCGCACTCTCCATGCCGGTGTAGTGAAGCACCGCCATCGAGACCGGCAGGCGCCGCTCGTTGAAGTTGGGCGAGGGCGCCTCGCGGTGGACCAGCCAGCGATTCATGCCGACCCGTGGCGCCTTCAGCGAACCGGCAGGACCGCGCCGAGCACGAGCGCGTCGGCGGTGACATGGGTCTGGAAGCTGCCGCCCAGCCCTTGAGCGAGCTGGAAGAGCATGGCCGCCGGGGCCGTCCGGCTCGACAGGTCGGCCAGCGGCAGGGTGCCAGCCAGTGCCTGGGCGACCAGCGGATCGAAGGCGATGCGCGGGCCCGAGGCGCGGATCACCAGTTCGCTGGCCAGGCCCGCGCCCGAGGCGCCATGGGCGCGCACTTCGCCCGCGATGTCGAGCACGCCGCCGCGCACGAGCGCCTCGATCCCGATCATCGACAGGTTGAGCAGGGTCTTGATCGCCGACTTGGGCAGGGTTTCATCGGCCATCGACCATTGCACGGTGATGCGCGGATTGGCGGCAACCAGCGCGTCGATCAGGGCGCGCGCCTCGGCCACGGGGACCATCTCGCCAAAGCCGCCCGCTGCGCCGAAGGCCAGACGGAAGAACCGCAGCTTGTTGGCCGAGGCCGTGGCGCTCTGTTCGAGCAGTTCGAAGCACTTCTGGCGCATGACCGGGTCTTTCTCCTCGGCCAGGAGTTCGAGCCCGTTGGTCAGCGCACCCACCGGGCTGAGCAGGTCGTGGCAGAGCCGCGAGCAGAGCAGGCTGGCGAGATCGAGCGAGGAAGTGGTCATGAGAGTGCGTTGAAGCCTTTGCGAATGTGCGAAAAGGTCGATGTGTCGGCGGCAGGGGGTCGGGTTTGGCGCGCGGGTGCGCGTTACGCTCTCCTGTCTTTCGCCTTACCCGTCCGTGTCACGATAGGAAAGCGGTTCGAACCCGGATGGTGCATCGCGCCAGAGGGTAAGCATCGCGTCCTGTCCGCTTGGGCCGACATCGTTCAGGACAGCATCGGTCAGGGCGACGATCGCCCAGATCCGCCCGTCGCCCGCCGCCGCGCGCGCATCAGTGGCCGAGGGGCGGGCAAGGCCGTTGGGGTGCGAGTGGAAATAGCCGAGCACCGCAAGCCCGCCTGCCCGGCTGGCCCGGTGGGCGGCGATCAGCGCGGCCGGGTCGATCTCGAAATGGCGCAGCGGATCGGGCGCGACATTGGCGCAGGCCCTTGCCTCCACGATGCACGCCTCCATGATGCACGCCTCCATGATGTGTCCTTCTTTTCCGAGCAGGAGGCCGCAGGCCTCGGCGGGGAAGGCGCGGAGGGCCGCTTCGACCATGGCCGCGTGGGCCGGGCTGTGGATAGCGATGGATTGCGGGGGACAGGAGCGCATGGGGAGCGGCCATACCCTTGTGGCGCGCGTCCATCATCCCCATATCGGCGATCCGATGGGGGGTAACGACGAACTTCTGACCGGCACGCTCGATGTGGCCGGGCGTATCGACAAGGCGCTGGCGCAGGCCAGCGGGCTTTCGCGCGAGCGCGTCAAGGCGCTGCTCGACGAAGGGCGCGTGGATGTGGACGGCAAGGCCGTGCGGCAGGCCTCGCTCAAGGTCGAGGCCGGGGCCACGTTTGCCGTGCGGGTGCCCGCAGCCGCCCCTGCCGAGGCCGTGGCGCAGGACATTCCCTTGCGCGTGACCTATGAAGACGATGCGCTGATCGTCATCGACAAGCCTGCCGGGATGGTCGTCCATCCGGCGGCGGGCAACCCGGACGGTACGCTCGTCAATGCGCTGCTCCACCATTGCCGGGGGCAGCTTTCGGGGATCGGCGGGGTGGCCCGGCCCGGCATCGTCCACCGGATCGACAAGGATACCTCGGGGCTGCTGGTCGTCGCCAAGTCCGACGCCGCGCACGAGGGGCTCGCCCGCCAGTTCGCCGACCATTCGATCGAGCGGGCTTACAAGGCGATCACCGCCGGGCATCCGATGCCTGCGGCGGGCACGATTCGCGGGGCGATCGCCCGCTCGAACCATGATCGCAAGAAGATGGCGCTGGTCGAGGACGGGCGGGGCAAGCACGCGGTCACGCATTACCGCACGCTTGCGCCGCTGTCCGGGGCTGCGCTGGTCGAGTGCCGGCTCGAAACGGGGCGAACCCACCAGGTGCGCGTTCACCTTGCATCAATAGGTCACTCTCTATTGGGTGATCCTGTTTATGGACGTGCGCCTTCCCGTATCCGCCCGATTCTGGCGCGACTCGGCTTTGTCCGACAGGCGCTGCATGCGGCCGAACTGGGGTTCCTTCACCCGATCAGCGGCGAACGCCTGCATTTCACCAGCTCGACGCCGGTCGATATGCAGGAACTGATTGTCGAATTGAGCGGTTCTTGAGAGAACTTATGCTTCAGATCGATTACTGTATGCACAAAGGATGTGTGGCCCCACCGGAGAATGCTCGCTAGAGATTGTCCACTCGGGGAATTTTCCGGATCGGGGTCTCTTTCCAAAGAGGAAGGTCGCTCCATCGGGAAGCTGGCACGACGAAAGGATGTGTTCAGGTGAGCAACAAGACCGCAGTGGCGAGTGCCCCCGCAAGCGTCCCGGCTCTGGGCGGCGAGGCCAGCCTCAATCGCTATCTTTCCGAAATCCGCAAGTTTCCGGTGCTGACGGCCGAGCAGGAATACATGCTCGCCAAGCGCTATCAGGAACATGGGGATCCCCAGGCCGCGGCGCAACTCGTGACCAGCCACCTGCGACTCGTGGCCAAGATCGCGATGGGCTATCGCGGCTATGGCCTGCCCGTGTCCGAGCTGATTTCCGAAGGGAACATCGGCCTGATGCAGGGCGTCAAGAAATTCGAGCCCGACCGGGGTTTCCGTCTGGCGACTTATGCGATGTGGTGGATCAAGGCCTCGATGCAGGAATTCATCCTGCGCTCGTGGAGCCTGGTCAAGATGGGCACCACCGCCGCGCAGAAGAAGCTGTTCTTCAACCTGCGGCGGATGAAGAAGAACCTCGAAGCCTTCGAGGACACCGATCTTTCGCCCGAGGACGTCCGCAAGATCGCCACCGACCTCGGCGTGCCCGAGCAGGAAGTGGTCAACATGAACCGGCGCATGATCATGGGTGGCGATGCCAGCCTGAACGTGCCGCTGCGCGAGGACGGCGAGGGCACCTGGCAGGACTGGCTGGCCGATGACCGCCCGTTGCAGGACGAGACCGTGGCCGACGCCGAGGAAGCCCATGTCCGCCACGACATGCTGGTCGAGGCGATGGGCAGCCTGAACGAGCGCGAGCGTCATATCCTGACCGACCGCCGTCTGGTTGACGATCCCAAGACGCTGGAGGAACTCAGCCAGGTCTACAACGTGAGCCGCGAGCGCGTGCGCCAGATCGAGGTGCGCGCCTTCGAGAAACTCCAGAAGGCCATGCAGCGCATCGCGGGCGAACGGCACCTGCTGCCGGCCTGATCGCGGTTGTGCCGCGCCCGTTGCGGGCGCTCCGAAATGGACATGCCCCGGTGGCCCTTGCGGGTTGCCGGGGCTTCTTTTTGCCCGGTTTCGGCCGGCAAACCGGTGTGCGGGCTCCATTACGGTAATTTAACGCAGCCGCCAGCAGGGTGTGGGGTGTATTGGCCCAAAGGGCCTACTAGTCGATCGTCGCGCGTCCGGTATGGTCGTGTCGCGCTGCTGCCCTCTTGGACCGAAGAAAACGCAGATGAATTTCGAACATGCTGTCCCGCAAATGACCCGTGCCCGGCAGATCCGGGTGCTGGCGCTGTCCGTTGCTGCCGTGGCCCTCGTGGCGGCTGGCGCTTCGGGCCTTCGCGCCTGGCTTCACCAGCCCGAGCCTGCCCCTGTCGCGCTGCCCGCCGGTGAAGTCCAGTTGACCGACAGCCAGGTGTCCAGCCTCAAGATCGAGGCCGTGGCCGCCGACGATGGCTTTGCCCGCACCGGCGCGAGCGGCCAGATCGCGGTGGATGACACGCGTTCGACCCCGGTGTTCCTGCCCTATTCGGGGCAGGTCCAGAAGGTCTTCGTGCAGAACGGCGACCGCGTGAGCGCGGGCACCCCGCTGCTCTCGGTGCGCACGACCGACATTGCCGACGCGCGCAATGCGCTGGCCGCCGCGCTCGCGCAGCGCACCGCCGCCGCCGCGCAAGTCCGCGTGGCCAATGACAACGCCGCCCGCGCCGAGGAAGTCTATCGCACGGCCGGTGGCGCGCTCAAGGACCTGCAACAGGCCCGCAGCGACCTCGTTGCCGCGCAGAGCCAGGTCGGCATTGCCGACGCCGCGGTCACCGCCGCGCGCGCCAAGCTTTCGGTGTTCGGCGCCAATGGCGGTTCGGGCGGCGAGGCCGTTCTGCGCGCGCCGATCGGCGGCGTGGTGGTCACCCGCGCGATTGCGCAGGGGCAATATGTGAGCGGCGGGACGGCGGGCGGCTCGACGCCCTCGTTCCTGATCGCCGATCTCAGCCAGGTCTGGCTGGTCGCGCAAGTGGCCGAAAGCGACGCCTCGCGCGTGCATCTGGGCGACAAGGTGGTGGTTACCGCCACGGCCTATCCGGGCCGCACGTTCGATGCCACGATCAACAACATCGCCGCGCAGATCGATCCGGTCTCGCACCGCCTTCAGGTCCGCGCGACGATCCCCAACCCGGACGGTGCGCTCAAGCCGCAGATGTTCGCCAATTTCACCATCGAGACGCCCGACAAGGAAGTCATGGCGCAGGCGGTTACCCCCCATCTGCTCAGCCTGCCGGTCGAGGCGGTGATCCACGAGGGTGACAGCGCCCGCGTGTGGGTCTGGCTCGGCCATGGCCGGGTCAAGGAACGCGACGTGGTCACCGGCGAGAGCCATGACGGGCGCATCACCATTCTCTCGGGCCTCAATCCGGGCGAGAAGGTCGTGACCCAGGGCGCCATCTTCGTGAACGAGGCTGGGCTCGACTGATGGTCAAACTCGTCCGCTATGCGCTCGGGCAGCGCATGACCATTCTGGTGTTCTTCCTGGCCATGCTCGTGGCCGGTGGGGTCGCCTTCTACAACCTCAACATCGAAGCCTATCCCGACCCGGTTCCCCCGATGGTCGAGATCGTCACCCAGTCCTCGGGCATGTCGGCCGAGGAGATCGAACGCAACATCACGATCCCCATCGAGGTCCAGATGTCGGGCCTGCCGAACATGACCGCGATCCGCGCGATCTCGCTGTTCGGCCTGTCTGACGTCAAGATCCAGTTTACCTACGATTACAACTACGTACAGGCCCAGCAGCAGGTCATCAACCGTCTCGCCCAGCTCTCGCAGTTGCCCGGTGGCGCGGTGCCGACGATCTCGCCGACGAGCCCGGTGGGCGAAATCTACCGCTATCGCATCGCCGCGCCCAAGGGCTACTCGGTCGAAGACCTCAAGACCTTGCAGGACTGGGTGCTCCAGCGCCGTTTTCGCGCCATTCCCGGCGTGGTCGACGTGACCGGCGTGGGTGGCAAGCTGCGCAGCTATGACGTGGTGGTCGACAACAACCGCCTGCTGGCCCACCACATGACCGTGGGCCAGGTGATCAGCGCGATCAGCAATGCCAACGCCAACGTGGGCGGCCAGACCATCAACTTCGGCGCGCAGAGCGCCATCGTGCGTGGCGTGGGCCTGATCCAGTCGGTCAATGCGCTCGAATCGACCCTCGTGGGCCGCGACGGCACCGCGCCGGTGCTGATCCGCGATGTCGCCTCGATCAAGATCGGCAACATGCCGCGCAACGGCATCGCGGGCCTCAACACCGACGACGACATCGTCGAAGGCATCGTGCTGATGCGCCGCGGCGCGCAGTCGATGCCCACGATCCAGGGCGTGAAGGCCGAGATCGAGAAGATCAACACGACCGGCGTGCTGCCGCCCGGCGTCAGGCTCGAACGCGTCTACGACCGTTCGGACCTGATCGGGGTGACCACGCATACGGTCATGGAAAACCTCGTTGCGGGCGTTCTGCTGATCTTCTTCCTCCAGTGGGCGTTCCTGGGCAACTTGCGCAGCGCGCTGATCGTGGCCGCCACGATCCCCTTCGCGCTCGCCTTTGCCGTGCTGATCCTGACCATCCAGGGCGAGAGCGCCAACCTGCTCTCGGTCGGCGCGCTCGACTTCGGCCTCGTGGTCGACGCGACCGTGATCATGGTCGAGAACATCTTCCGCCACATGGCCGAACGCAGCCACCATGTCGAAACGCAGGAAGGCGGGCGCTACACGTTCGCCAGCCGCATCGGCTCGGTGCTCTCGGCCAGCAACGAGGTGAGCCGCGGCATCTTCTTTGCCGCCGCCATCATCATCACCAGCTTCCTGCCGCTGTTCACGCTGACGGGCGTGGAAGGGCACATCTTCGGCCCGATGGCCAAGACTTATGCCTATGCCATTCTGGGCGGGCTGATCGCCACGTTCACCGTGGCGCCCGCGCTTTCGGCGATGATCCTGCCCGACAAGCTCGACGAGACGGAAACCTGGGTCGTTTCGCGCATCCGTCGCGTCTATGAACCGGTCGCCGCCTTCGCGTTCAAGAACCAGGTCCTGGCTCTGGGCCTTGGCGGGGCGATGGTGCTCGGGGCCTTTGTCGGCGTGCGCACGCTGGGGGTCGAGTTCCTGCCCCAGCTCGAAGAAGGCAACATGTACATCCGCGCCTCGCTGCCCGCGGCGATCTCGCTCGATGCGGGTGAACCGGCGGCGCGCGCGATCCGCCGCGATATCATGAAGTATCCCGAAGTGACCTCCGTGCTCTCGGCCCATGGCCGCCCTGACGACGGCACCGACGCCACCGGCTACTTCAACATCGAATATTTCGTCCCGCTCAAGCCGTTCGACGAATGGCCCAAGGGCATGGACAAGGAAAAGCTGGTCGCCCAGCTTTCGGCCGAGCTGAAGTCCAAGTATCCGGGCGTCGACTTCTCGTTCTCGCAGATCATCGAGGACAACGTCGAGGAAGCCGCCTCGGGCGTGAAGGGCGCCAACTCGGTCAAGGTGTTCGGGCCCGATCTGGAAACCCTCGAAAAGATCGCGGGCCAGATCCGCGACCAGATGGCCAAGGTGCGCGGGATCACCGACCTCGGCATCTTCCAGTCGCTGGGCCAGCCGACCGTGCGGATCGATGTCGATCGCGTGAAGGCCGCGCGCTATGGCCTGAGCGTGGGCGATGTGAACCAGACGGTGGCTGCGGCCATCGGCGGGACATCGCCGGGCGATCTCTATGAACCCCACACCGACCGCCACTTCCCGATCATGGTTCGCCTCCAGGCCAACCAGCGTGACAGCCTCGAAGCGGTCAAGCGGATCACCGTGGGGGCCACCGGGCCCGATGGCAGCGCGATTTCCGTGCCGCTTTCGGAACTGGCCGACATCCGCCTGACCAGTGGGGCCAGCTTCATCTACCGCGAGCACCAGACGCGCTACATCCCGATCAAGTTCTCGGTCCGCGACCGCGACCTTGGCAGCGCGGTCGAGGAAGCCCAGCAGCGCATCGCCAAAAACGTGCCGCTGCCGCCGGGCTACAGCCTCGAATGGGCGGGCGAGATGAGCAACCTCAAGAACGCCGTCGCCCGCCTCGAAATCGTCGTGCCGATCAGCCTCATGCTCATGCTGGGCCTGCTCTACATGAACTTCCGTTCGTTGCGTGATACGCTGCTGGCATTCTCGGTGATCCCGATGGCCGTGGTGGGCGGGGTGCTCGGGCTGATGCTGACGGGAACGCCGTTCTCGATCTCGGCGGCGATCGGTTTCGTCGCGCTGTTCGGGATCGCGGTGATGGACGGCATCCTGCTCGTCACCAGCTTCAACCATGCGATGGATGAAGGGCGCGGACGGGTCGATGCGCTGCGCCATGCCACCTCGAACTGCCTGCGTCCGGTGCTGATGACCTGCCTCGTGGCGGCCATTGGCCTCGCGCCGGCGGCGGTGGCCACGGGCATCGGCAGCCAGGTGCAAAAGCCTCTCGCGCTCGTCGTGGTGGGCGGCATGACGCTGGCGCCCGTGCTGATCCTGCTGGTCCTGCCCCTGCTGATCAACCGCTTCTCCAGCCGTCTGGCCGGGCCGCTCAAGCGTGCTTCGGCAGAGGAAGGAACCCCTGAAACGCCCAGCGAGGGAGAACCGGCATGATCGGCCGCCTCATCAATGGACGCCTCATCCATAGCCGTCTCATCAATGGGGTAACCCTTGGCGCCGTGCTGCTGGGCAGCACCGCGCTGTCCGATGGCACGCTGGCCCGCACGCCGGTGAGCCAGAGCGTGGTGGTGCCCCTGCCGCCGGTGCCGACCGGCAATGCGCCGCGCCAGATCCTCGACAAGCCGCTCGGTCCGCCCGACGCGGGGACGCAGATGATCCATCCGGGCATGGCCGTCGTGCCCGACTGGTGGCAGGGCTTCGGCAGCCCGGCGCTCAACGATCTGGTGGCCCGCGCGCTGGCCGCCAATACCGACATCGCCGTGGCCAAGGCCCGGCTGGCACAGGCCCAGGCACAAGTGGGCGTGGTGCGCGGGGGGCTGCTGCCCCAGGTCGATGCCGGATTGACCAGCGAGCGCCAGCGCCTGTCGCGCACGCTCTCCACGCCGCTCACCAACCCCTATCCGCAGGTCTTCTCGCTGCACACCGCGCAAGTGAGCGTGAGCTACTCGCCCGACCTGTTCGGGGGGAGCGCGGCCCGCCTGCGTTCGGCCAAGGCGGCTGCCGCCGTGGCCCAGGCGCAGGAGCAGGCAATCCGCAATCTGGTTGCCGGGCAGGTCGTGCTCGCGGTGATTCAGGACGCGGCCTACAATGCCGAGATCGCCGCCACGCGCGACGCGATCGACAGCAACCTGCAAGTTCTCGCCCTGTTGCACCAGCGCGAGAAGCTGGGGGCGGTCGGCCATGCCGATGTCGCCGCCCAGACCGCCGCGATTGCCGCGATCGAGGGCGCGCTGCCCCCGCTCATGCGCCAGCGCGGGGCCAATCTGGCGGCGCTGTCGGTCCTGCTCGGGCTGGCGCCGGGGTCGCCCATCGAGAAGCTGCCGGGGCTCGACGATTTCGCCCTGCCCGGCGACCTGCCGCTGACCATGCCGGCCGATCTCCTGACCACCCGGCCCGACGTGGCCGGGGCGGCCGCCGCGCTCGAAGGGGCGGCTGCCGATGTGAAGGTCGCCATGGTCGCGCGCCTGCCGCAGATCAACCTGTCGGCCAGTTTCGGGGGCATCGCCGAGGACTTCAGCAGGATGTTCTCAAGCGGCAATCCGTTCTGGACCCTGCTGGGCGGGATCGCCGCGCCGGTGTTCCATGGCGGTGCGCTCAAGCGCCAGCAGGAATCTGCCGAACACGCGCTCGAAGCGGCCAAGGCCAGCTACAAGGGCACCGCGCTCCAGGCCTTTGCCGATGTCAGCAATGCGCTGACCGCGCTTTCGACCGACGCGACCGCGCTGGGCATTGCCGAGCGCGGCAACGATGCGGCCAGCCAGAGCCTGACGTTCGCCCGGCGCCAGCTCGAACTGGGCGGGGTGGGAACCCTCGCGGTGCTCAATGCCAGCGCCACGGCCCAGACCGCGCGGGCACAACTGGTGGCCGCGCGCGCGGCGCGCCTGTCGGATACGGTGGGCCTGTTCACCGCGCTGGGCGGGGGCTTGCGCCAGCCTGCCACGCCCGATCGGGGGCAGGCCGATGCGGCAGGCGGTGTCCCCCTGCCGCCGCCGCTCTCCAACGAGCAGCCGGTCGATCTTCCCGGACATTGAGGCCCACTTTTTTCAGGTTCGCGTTGCTGTCTGGTTTTACACGGTAAAAAGGCCCGCGTCGGTGTTCCGGCGCGGGCCTTTTGCCGGGCAGGGGCGGTTTGCGCGGGGGCAGGGTGGCAGGAACGCTTGTGTTGTTCTGCCATGCAGCCCTATATCCCGGTCGATGACTGTTGTGCCCTGCGCATGTTGAAGAAGCTCAAATCCCTGTTTTCCGGCTCGCATCCGGCTGCCTCGGCCATTGTGCCCCATATTCCCGAAGGGGAGCGGGTCTATGCCGTGGGGGATATTCACGGACGCCTGGACCTGTTCGAGCAGCTGATCGCGCGGATCGAGGCCGATGATCTCGCGCGGGGGCCGGCGCGGACATGTGTGGTGCTGTTGGGCGACCTGATCGACCGGGGGGAGAACAGCGCGGGCGTGATCGCGCGGGCCCGGAACTGGGCCCGGCAACGCCCCTTGCGCATTCTGGCGGGCAATCACGAGGAGATGTTCCTCGATTCCTTCGACAGCGACGAGGTGCTGCGCCATTTTCTGCGGCATGGCGGGCGCGAGACGCTGCTCAGCTATGGTCTTGATCCGCACGATTATGCACGCATGACCCTTGAGGACCTGCGCGAGGCCATGCCCGTGCTGATCCCGGCGGAGGATATCGCGTTCGTGCGGGCGATGGAGGATCAGGTGCGCATCGGCGACTATCTTTTCGTCCATGCCGGGATCCGGCCCGGTGTGGCGCTCGAAGCGCAGGCGACCAGCGACTTGCGCTGGATTCGCGGCGAATTTCTCGGCAGCAGCACCCCGCGCGATTTCGCCGTGGTCCATGGCCACACGATCACCCCCGAGGCCGAGATCCTGCCCTTGCGGATCGGCATCGATACCGGGGCCTATGCCTCGGGGCGGTTGACCGCCGTGGGCCTTGAAGGGGCCGGTCGCTGGGTGCTTGGCATATGCGGGGAACCGCGCGAGGATGTGGCCGCCTGAAGGGCGCACGCAGGCTGCCGGACAGGGCCGTTTTGCGGTGGCGAAAAACTTTGCTGCCGTTGCGAGCAAGTCACAATTGAAAGTAAATTTCGGGCTTTCGCGATTTTTTTGTAATTAACCATGCGTTTCATGGTGCTTGCGTGAAGCTATCGTTCCTCGTTCGAAATTGAATGAGACGGTGTGCGAAATTTTGTCATTTCAGTGTCACACAAAAACCGTCAGGCCTTGGTGTCGGCCTTTGCCCGCGCTCCCGCGTGGGCAGGCCGGTTCCTTGCTGGGTCATCGGGAAATCCGGTGGCTGGTGGGGAGGATGCAACCGGTCGCCAGCTTTTGCGGCGGCCATCATGATTGCAATGGGGACACCAATGCACCGCTCGACTCTTTACGCCGGCTCTGCGCTGGCGCTGGGAATGGCCCTTGCCGCCACGCCCGCCCTTGCCCAGTCCACCGGCTCGCTCGACTTTGAACAGCAGTCCATCGTCGTGAGCGCCCGCAACGCCAAGTCGGTCAACGGTTTCCAGCTGCCTGATACGCCCAAGGCCAAGCAGGTCCTCGATCAGACGATCATCGCCCACCAGGTTCCCGGCCAGTCGATCAACGACATCATCAACCTGGTCCCCGGCGTCAGCTTCCAGAACAATGACCCGTTCGGTTCGTCGGGCGGCAAGCTGTTCATTCGCGGTTTCGACAACACCCGCATTTCGCAGACCGTCGATGGTATCCCCCTCAACGATACCGGCGGCTATGCGCTCTATTCGAACCAGCAGCTCGACCCCGAGCTGATCGAACAGGTCAACGTGAACCTGGGCACGACCGACGTGGACTCGCCGACGGCTTCGGCTACCGGCTCGACCGTCAACTATCTCTCGCGCACCCCGACCGAGGATTTCCACGCCCGCGTGCTGGCTTCGGCCGGTGAATACAGCTTCATGCGCATCTTCGGCGAAGTCGATACCGGCAACCTGACCGCCGGTGGCCTGCGCGCCTGGCTGGCCGCGTCGAGCGCGACCAACGATGCCGTCTATGGCGGCCTGGGCAAGATCGACAAGAAGCAGTTCAACTTCAAGGTCTACCAGCCGCTGGGCAGCAACGGCGACTTCATCTCGATCGCCGGTCACTACAACAAGAACCGCAACAACGCCTTCGGTTCGTCGCCGCTGTGGACGATGAACAACGGTTCGCGCGTGGTCGGTGCCGGTTCGGGCAACCGCTACCCGCTCTATGGCGACGAGCGCTTCTACCAGACCGCGCGTTGCGTCCTGCCCGCGCCGGTGGCTGGCGTGGCCGACGTGGCGGGCACGTGCGGTTCGGACTACGAATATCGCATCAACCCCTCCGACACCGCCAATATCCGCATGAGCAGCCGCTTCACCCTGGCCGACGGGCTGGTGCTGACGGTTGACCCGTCGATCCAGTGGACGAGCGCCAATGGCGGCACGCTGGCCTATACCGTGAGCGAGCGGACCACGACCATCAACGGCGTGAGCGGGATCACCGGCTACAACGGTTCGACCTACTACTTCGGCAAGGATGTCAACGGCGACGGCGACGCGCTCGACACCGCGCGCCTCATGGCCCCCAGCCAGACCAAGACCGTGCGCCTGGGCCTCAACGCCTCGCTGCGCTATGACATCACCAAGGATCACACGATCCGTATCGCCTATGCCTATGACCGTGGCCGTCACCAGCAGACCGCCGAGTTCGGCCGTCTCTACGACAGCGGCTTTGCCTCCACGCCCTTCCCGGTCGATAGCCCGATCACCGATGTCTATGGCAATGCGGTCGAGCGCCGCAACCGCCTGTCCTATGCGATCCTGCATCAGGTTTCGGGTGAATATCGCGGCCACTTCGGCCCGGTTACGCTCAACGCGGGCCTGCGCGTGCCGTTCCTGAAGCGTAACCTCAACCAGAACTGCTTCACCAATGCGAGCGGCGGCTATGCGTGCTTCGCTTCGAGCGATGCCAATGCCGCTTTTGCTGCGGCCAACCCTTATGTCGTGAACCCCACCACCGGGCTGCCCACCTCGGGCTATGCCGTGCCGCAGCAGCGCGTGTTTACCTATTCGCGCCCGCTGCCCAATGTCGGCGCGACGCTCTCGCTCTCGCGTGCGGCCAGCGTGTTCTTCAACTACTCGAAGAGCATGCAGGTTCCCGGTACGGATAACCTGTACCAGTCGTTCTACTTCCCGGTGGGCAATGCTTCGGCCAAGCCCGATCCGGAAACCACCGACAACTTCGATCTGGGTGTGCGTTATCGCACCGGCAAGATCATGGCCCAGGCTTCGGCCTGGTACACGATCTACCAGAACCGCCTCGCCTCGGCCTATGACCGCGATCTGAACACCACGATCTATCGCAACCTGGGCCGCGTCGACAAGTATGGCTTCGACGGCTCGCTGGCCTATGCGCCGATGAAGGACCTGTCGATCTACGTCTTCGGGTCGTACCTGCACTCGAAGATCCGCGACAACGTCGACGGCGGTTCGTGCACGGCCACCAATGTCACGCTCCAGATGTATGGCTGCACCGCCGCAGGCGGCCAGGCCTTCTACCAGACGGCTGGCAAGCGGGAATCGGGTGCCCCGGTCTACACCTTCGGTGGCCGCGTTGATGGCACGGTCGGGCCGTTCTCGCTGGGCGTTCAGGCCAAGCGTACCGGTCCGCGCTATGTCAACGACCAGAACCTGCCGTTCTACGTGAACCAGGGTGGCCGCGTGCAGATCTTCGGTGCCAAGGCCCCGGCCTATACCACCGTCGATCTCGACGCCAAGCTGGCACTCTCGAAGATCTCCTCGATGTTCAACGAGCGCACGTTCTTCCAGATGAACGTGACCAACCTGTTCGACGTGACCTACGTGGGCGGCTTCGACGGCACCCTGATCAGCCAGGCGACCAACGGCAACCCGATCACCTACGCCCAGATCAGCCCGCCGCGCACGGTGATCGGCACGATCAGCTTCGGCTTCTGATCGCCCGCGCGACCAGAACCTGATGGCCAATTGCCCCGGCGCACCCTTTCACGGGTGCGCCGGGGTTTTTTATGGAACGCCAAAGGCTCAGTTGTAGACGCAGACGTCGTATTGCCCGCGCACGACGGCCGAGCGCGCGGCGATGGCATTGCCGTGGCGGCGTTGGCGCCCGCTTGCGCCGGTCACTTCGCGGACCTTGGGCTGGGGGAAGGCGGCGGCGATGCGCGCGGCCTCGATCCGCGAGAGATGCGCGGCACCCTTGTGGTAATAGCGCTGGGCGCCCGCTTCCACGCCATAGGTCCCGATGCCGGTTTCCGCGACATTGAGATAGACTTCCATGATCCGCCGCTTGCCCCAGATCTTTTCGATCAGCACGGTGAACCAGGCTTCGAGGCCTTTGCGGAAATAGCCGCCGCCCTGCCACAGGAAGACATTCTTGGCGGTCTGCTGGCTGATCGTCGAGCCGCCGCGGATGCGCCCGCCCTGCTGGTTGCGCTCGAAGGCCTGGAGCATGGCCTGCCCGTCAAAGCCGCTGTGCGAGCAGAAGCGCGAATCCTCGCCGGCAATGGCCGCATCGACCATCGAACGGTCGATCCGCGAAAGCGGGGTCCAGTCCTTGGTCACCCCGTTGCCATCCATCAGCATGGTGGCGGTATAGGGCACCGGCACCCACTTGGTGATCACCACCCAGACCAGACTGATCACCACGAAGGCGAACACGGCCTTGCCCGCCCACCCGATCAGCCGGACGGCGAAAGACCTGTGCGAGGACCGGCTGGTGGAGGAGGGGCGCGTGGGCATCAGCTGCTTGAACATGGCCCTGTTATGCCGCGCCGCAGCGGGCGGATCAATCAGCCCCGATCAGCCCCGGATAAGGGCATCGGCGGCGCGCTGGTCGAAGCTTTGGCGGGCTTCCTCCACTTTGTCGCAATGGGCCTTCGCCCAGATCCAGACCCCGCAGAATGCCTCGCCCAGTGTTTCGCCCAGCGGGGTGAGGGCATAGTCGACATGGGGTGGCACCACCGGGTGGACGGTGCGGGTGACCAGCCCGTCGCGCTCCATGCGCCGCAGGGTCTGGGTCAGCATCTTCTGGCTGATGCCGGGCAGGCGGCGCCCGATGGCGGTGAAGCGCGCGGTGCCGTGTTCCTCAAGGTCTTCGAGCACGAGCATCGTCCACTTGTCGGCCACCGCGCCGATCAGGTCGTTGACGAGGGCGCCGATGCGTGGGTCGGGCGAAGGGTCACTATCCATCGGGTAAGTATGGCACGAAAGGGTGCCTTCTTTCCATCGGGGAGCATGGGGTTCACAAAGGGGGCCTGTTCCCTCTCCCTCCTTTCTTCCCTTCAGGAGCCTTGCGATGAAAACCAGCGGCAACACCATTCTCGTCACCGGCGGTGGCACCGGCATTGGCCGGGCGCTGGCCCATGCCTGGCACGATGCGGGCAATGTCGTGATCGTGACCGGGCGGACCCTGGCCAGTCTGGAGGAAACCGTCGCCGGGCGCGAGGGGCTCCATGCCATGGTCCTCGATGTCACCGATCCGGCGGCCATCGCGGCGTTCGCGGCCCAGGTCGTGGCGCGTTTTCCCGCGCTCAACGTGCTGGTCAACAATGCCGGGATCATGCGTTATGAAGAGATCGGCACGGCGCGCGATCTGGGCGATGCGCAGGCGATGATCACCACCAACCTGCTTGGCCCGATCCGCATGACCGACGCCCTCGTCGATCATCTGGCAGGACAGGCCGATGCGGCGATCATCAATGTTTCGTCGGGGCTGGCCTTCGTGCCGCTGGTGATCGCGCCGACCTACAATGCCACCAAGGCGGCGCTTCATTCCTATACCCAGTCCTTGCGCGTCGCGCTGGCGGGCAAGGTGGAAGTGATCGAACTGGCGCCCCCCGGCGTGCAGACCGACATCACGCCGGGGCAGGCCACGCGCGAGGGCTATCTGCCGCTGGCCACCTATATCGCCCAGACGATGGACCTGTTCGCGCAAGTACCCACGCCCGCCGAAGTCTGCGTGCCCAACACCCTGTTCCTGCGCAATGCCGAGCGCGAGGGGCGTTATGAGCAGACCTTTGCCATGCTCAATCGACTTTGAGGCAATCGGCTTTGAGGCAATCGGCTTTGAGGATTGGGTTTTCCCGCCTTGCCCGCTATTTGTGAGGGCAAGGCAAGACCCGCCATCCATGGAGCCCCTGACGTGACCCAGTTCCTGCACACCATGATCCGCGTGACCGATCCCGATGCGACGGTCGCTTTCTTCAACCTGCTCGGGCTGGAGGAAACCCGCCGCTTTTCGAGCGAACAGGGCCGCTTCACGCTGATCTATCTGGCCGCGCCCGGCCAGGATTGCGAAGTGGAGCTGACCTGGAACTGGCCCGCGCAGGACGGCAGCGCCGAAACCTATACCGGCGGGCGCAACTTCGGCCATCTGGCGTTCGGGGTCGAGAATATCTACGCCACCTGCCAGACGCTGGCCGATGCCGGGGTGGTGATCAACCGTCCCCCGCGCGACGGCCACATGGCCTTCGTCAAGACGCCCGATGGTATCTCGATCGAGCTGCTTCAAAAGGGCGCGCACCTCGCACCGGCCGAACCCTGGGCCTCGATGCCCAACACCGGCAGCTGGTAAGAACGCGATTGCCATGCGCCCCCGGTACCGCACAGGTGCCGGGGGCGCATGGCCTTCAGTCCCTTCAACAGACCACGGCCACGCTGTCGGGCACCGCGCGGGCCAGACGGGCGAGCGCGCGGCTGCGCGCGAGCGTGCGGCGCTGGT
>DQVI01000243.1 GCA_015661825.1 Novosphingobium capsulatum | reverse complement strand
GGCGCCGATGGCCCCGCTGCCCCTGCCCGCCGCGCAAGCCGCCAGCGATTGGCGCGACATGCCGCTTACCCCCGGCGCCTGGCGCTACCAGCCCGCAACGGGCGGCGGTGTCGCGCTGTTCGGCGCACCGGGCGCCGCGCCGCTGCTGTCGTTGCGCTGTGTTCGCGCGGGCGGTCTGGTGATCCTCGAACGGGCTGCACCCAACGGAACCGGGGCGAATCAGGTAGGCGGCACAGCGGGGGGCCTTCCCGCCACGATCACCACCACCAGCATGCAGCGCCCGCTGATTGCCCAGCCGGATGGCTCGGGTTCCGCGGCTTTGGCCATGGCCTTTCCGGCGCACGATTCCCTGCTCGATGCCATGGCCTTCAGCCGGGGCCGCTGGATGGTCGAAGTGACTGGCCTGCCCAGCCTGATCGTGCCGGCCTGGGCCGAAGTGGGCCGGGTGATCGAGGATTGCCGCTGAGGCGACATCGACAAATTCGGATTTTTGCGGTGCACCCCGAAGTTTGAAAAATCCGGGTTTCCGTTAATTCCAATCGTCATCCCCGCGCAGGCGGGGATCCAGTTCCAGCGGTTGCGGATGCAAACAAGGCACAAAGCTGGATTCCCGCCTGCGCGGGAATGACGAGAAACGGATCAGACGTCGCGCAACGCTTTCATTTACAAGCTTGGCATTTGCAAGCCCTGTCGCTGGCCCGAAATGTGTCGGAAAGGCTACCAGAACGGCCTCCGGGGCGAACCGATACGGGCGCGAAGCCTCGATTCTGACGCCAAAATAATTGAATGCAAGTCTTGTTGTTTTCCCCGCGATTGCGCACATAGATCACAAGGCCGGTGAGCGGGGCCCAACCCTCCCGGTCCAGTTGTTCGAAATGCCTGCGGCAGCCCTTCTTGGCAGATTGCCCGGCGGATTGGATGGCGTCTTTGGCTCAACAGCGCGAAAGGAGGTGATCCGATGTCTCATGGTTCAGCAGAGAGGTCGGCATTCCGCGGCGCGAGGCATTATCGCTGAATTGAAAGATAAGCGATAAAGGCTTCGTGGGCGGCACTTCCGGCCGCTGACCATGCGAAGGGCCGCTTCGGGCTTCCGAGGCGGCCCTTCACATTTGTTTCTTTTTGCTTGCCTTTGACGCAACAATCATTCAACGCCCTCCAAACAACTCTCAGTCCTAAGGAAGACCTGTGCCATGGCGACTCTCGCCGATGCTTCGTTGAGCTTTACCCGCGTTCCCCACCCCGCCCCGGCCTCGGCCGAAGTGCGCGCGCAGGTACTGGCCAATCCCGGCTTTGGCACCAAGTTTTCCGACCACATGGTCTCGATCGAGTGGAGCGAGGACAAGGGCTGGCACAAGGCCGAAATCCTGCCCTATGGCCCGATCGCGCTCGATCCGGCGGCCTCGGTGCTGCACTATGCCCAGGAAATCTTCGAGGGGCTCAAGGCCTATCGCCTGGCCGATGGCGGGATCGCGCTGTTCCGCCCCCATGCCAATGCTGCGCGTTTCAACGCCTCGGCGCGGCGTCTGGCCATGCCCGAAATCCCCGAGGAACTGTTTGTCGAAGCCGTGCGCCAGCTCGTGCTGACCGACAATGAATGGTTCCCCACGGTCGAGGGCGGCTCGCTCTACCTGCGCCCGTTCATGTTCGCGACCGAGGCCTTCCTCGGTGTGCGTCCGGCCAAGTCCTATCGCTTCCTCGTGATCGCCAGCCCGGCGGGCAACTACTTCAAGTCGGGCTCGCCCGCCGTGTCGATCTGGGTGAGCGACTATACCCGCGCGGCGCCGGGCGGCACGGGCGCGGCCAAGTGCGGCGGCAACTATGCCGCCAGCCTCGTGCCCACCGCCGAAGCCTTTGCCCGCGGCCACGATCAGGTGCTGTTCCTCGATGCGGCCCAGCACATGTGGGTCGAGGAACTGGGCGGCATGAACCTGTTCTTCGTCCATGCCGATGGCTCGCTGATCACCCCCGCGCTCACCGGCACGATCCTGCCGGGCATCACCCGTGAAAGCCTGATCATGCTGGCGCGCGAGGAAGGCCTGACCGTGAAGGAAGGCCGCTACAGCCTCGACCAGTGGCGCGAGGATGCCGCTTCGGGCCAGTTGCTCGAAACCTTTGCCTGCGGCACGGCGGCGGTCGTGACCCCGGTGGGCAAGGTCGCCGATCACAACGGCGAATTCGTGATCGGGACGGGCGGCCCCGGCCAGCTCACCCAGAAGCTGCGCCAGCGTCTGGTGGCGATCCAGCGCGGCGACGAAGCCGACACCCACGGCTGGGTCACGCGCATCGCGTAAAAACGCCCGATGGCACGTGCCGCCTCCACTGCGAAGGCAGGAAGACGGCACGGCCCCGGTGCGCGGATCGTGGATGGAGGCCCGCGCACGGAACGATTCGCCTCTTTATGGCAGCGCAGGCACGACTATCGGGTAAACGGGCTATCCCGGTTTTCCTGAGGGATAGGGAGCCGGGCCTGTAACCGGGCAATGCCCCTCGCTGGCGCCCGACAATTGCATGGTCTTCATCCGGGCCTGCGCCTGTTGCGGCGAAAGGCGGCTGACATGGCCATCGGCGCCGGTGATCAGCAAGGCCGCATGGCAATCGTCCGCCCCGCTGCCTTGCGGGACAGCCGCCCCGCCTTTTGACCACGCGACCAGCATGGTATCGTGCCCATCGCGATAGACCGCCCGCACGACTTCCTCCTGGGCAGGCCCATTCCGGGCAGGCATGTGACCACGGGAATCCGGCCCGCCTTGCTGGCCTTTCCCCTGCCCACACCCGCCCAGCGCGGCCAGTGCAATGATGGCGCATGCCAGACCGGCCCAGCCCAGACTGGCCCTGCCCAGACTGGCCCTATGCAGGGCCATCCTAGTCTTCGACCAGCTTGAGCAGGCGCCGTTCGAGCGGAAAGAGCACGCCGGCCAGTTCGTGGCCGCGCTTGAGCACTTGCCCCGCTTCGCCATAGAGCGTCCACATGCCCTGCCGGCTGCGCAGGGCCGGGCGCTTCTCGATGCGTGCGGTCGGGCGTTCGGCGGTGCGGCGAAAGGCGCTGAAACTGGCCGCCTCGCGCCCGAAATCCATTGCATAGTCGCGCCATTGCCCGGCGGCGACCATGCGCCCGTAGAGATCGAGGATGCGCAGCAGTTCGAGCCGGTCGAACGCCACCTGCACCGCAGGCCGCGCAGCCACCAGCGGGACGACATTGCCCGTGCCCGCCGCCGCAGACGCCACCGGCCCGGCGTCTGGCCCGCTCAGAAGGGCACCCCGCATGGCGCGGGCATCAGGGCCGGGAAAACAGGAGGAGGAGAGAACATCGCGGCGCAGCTCCCTTCATGATGCGGTCGTGGTGCCGATGCAGGAAGGACAGGCCGGGGCGGGATCAGACCCCGTCCTGTCCTTCGGCGAGCGCATCGCGCAACAAGGATATGGTAACGGGTGCCTTGCGCTCAAGGCTCAACCGGTCGATTGTTTGCACGAGCTGTTCGGCAGCGGCATGGCTGCGCTCGATCCGGGGGAGCAGGAAGGTGATCGCCCCCTCGCCCAGCGCCAGCCCGCGCCGCGCGGCATGTTCCTCGATCAGTTGCACCAGCAGGTCGTCGTCGGGCGCGCCGATATTCAGGGTCATCGACCCGCCCAGCCGCGAGCCGAGATCGGGCAGCTTGACCCGCCATTGCCCGGCCCCGCGATTGTTGACCAGCAGCAGCGGGCGCCCGCTGGCCTGCGCGCGGTTCCACAAGTGGAACACTTCGTCCTCGGGGTGCGAATCAGCATCGTCGACCGCATCGCCCAGCCCCGAAATCTCGAACCAGCGGGCCAGCAGGCTCTTGCCCGAGCGCGGCGGCCCCGACAGGATGCAGGTGCGATAGGGCCAGTCCTGGGCGGCCAGAAGCCCATCGATCACCGGCTGCAAGGCCGGGCTGACGACGATGGTTTCGGCGCCGTTGGCCGGGGCAAGCGGGAGGGCAATCTGGCTCATAGAATCGGATATATAGAGCCGCAGGAACGGAGTTGGAACGTCAGGGGCCATGCAGATTGGGGATTAATTCGGGAAAGCCAGGTATTTGCGCGGGAGAAACGCGCTTACGCCCCCTCCCCGAGGGGGGCTTTCACCGCCAATTCCCCCTCATTTGCGGATAGATAGCGCATTTGCCCCGACCGTGACCCGCCAGCCCTGCCCGCGCAGGGCCGCCGCCAGAGTTTCCAGTTCGCCCGCATACGTCACCCGCAGGACCGAGGTTCCGCCCACCGCCACGCTCGCCGTGGCGACAGCCTGAACCCCCGAAACCCCGCGCACCGCCGAGAGCCCGGCATCGAGCGAGGTGCCTTCGGGCGTGGCGACCTGAACCGTGACCGTGTGCGCCGCCACAGCAGGCGCGGCAGGCACCGTTCCGGGCGCGCTCTGGCCCGGTGCGCCCGGAACAGCAGCGGCGGGCGTGGCCGGATCGGGCGCGCGCGGACGGACAGGCCCGAGCGAATCGAGGATCTGGTTGATCTGCTTCGCGTCGAACTGCGGAGCCATGGTCAGGGTCGAATCGGGTGCCAGTTCGCCGCGCTGCAAGGCCTGCGTGTAAATCGCATCGAGCCGGTGAACGGCATCGGCCAGCATCTGCGGCAGGGCATCGTCGCCCGGCGCGGTCATCTCGAACTGGCCCAGAAAGCGGTTGTCGGGGCCATGGCGCGCGGTGAACGTGCCGTGGATCGGGCCACCGGGAAATTCGCGGGTGAGCCGGGCGATCGGCATGACCACGTCGGCGGCGCCGAAATCGTCGAGGACGAGGCGCCACCACGCGCGGCTGCGGCGCGAAAGCTGGCCTTCGGTGAGCAGCAGCGATTCGGGGCCCGCGCCATTGGGGCGCACATAGTCGATCGCGCTCTCGCCGGTATGGAATTCGGCCCAGGCGCGCTGCCACGGGGTGCGCGTTTCGTAGACCGAAGCCACCCCGCCTTCGTAGACGACCGGGATGATCAGCAGCGGCGCCGAGCGCGTGACCGCGCCCCGCATGCCCAGATAGCCGCCGGTGCGCGCGCGATCAAAGCGCACGCCCAGCCGCGCGATATAGCGATGGGGGCCGATCTCCTCGTGCTCGACCATGACCGCGCCGACCATCGAATCGAGCGTCGCAGGATCGAGCGCGGGGGCATTGCCCGTCCCCATGCCGTTGGTTTCCCAAAGCTTCTTCCAGGCCTGCCGTTCGGCGTCCTGCCAGCCTTTGGCCCGCGCATCGGCTGCCGAGGAACCACTGACGTTGACCTCGATCCCGCCGACCTCGAAATCGCCGGTGCTGGCGATGGGCGCAATGCCGCGCTCGCCCTCGATCTGGGCGAGGATCGCCGGGCCCGCAACCAGGCCCGCAAGCCCCAGCGCGGTGCCCCCCGCCAGCAGGACAGCAGCCCGTCGGAAGGGGCGAAACGGCAATATCGGGCGCAAGGCGGCCAAGAGAACTCCAGTCGAAAGGCCAGATTTTCAGGCCAGCTCGTGATGCCGCGCGCTTTTGCCCAAAGGCAAGTGGAAATCCAAGCAGGAAACGGCTAGGCGCTCATTCCATCATGGCCAACGACACTCCCAAGCCCCAGAGCTATTCCTACGAACAGGCTGGCGTCAACATCGCCGCCGGCAACGCACTGGTGAAGGCCATCGGCCCGCTCGCCAAGTCCACCGCACGCCCCGGCGCCGACGCCGAACTGGGCGGATTCGGCGGCTTTTTCGACCTCAAGGCGGCGGGTTACAAAGACCCGCTGCTGGTCGCGGGCAACGATGGCGTGGGCACCAAGGTCAAGCTGGCGATCGACTATGACCGCCACGACACCATCGGCAGCGACCTTGTTGCCATGTGCGTCAACGACCTCATCGTGCAGGGCGCCGAGCCGCTGTTCTTCCTCGACTATTTCGCGACAGGCCGCCTCGACAACGGCGTGGCCGAGCGAGTCGTGGCGAGCATCGCGCAAGGCTGCCGGATCGCCGGTTGCGCGCTGATCGGGGGCGAGACCGCCGAAATGCCCGGCATGTACGGCGATGGCGACTATGACCTTGCGGGCTTCTGCGTCGGCGCGGTCGAGCGCGGCGAACAGCTGACCGGCGACAAGGTGGCTGCGGGCGACGTGCTGATCGGGCTGGCCTCGTCGGGCGTGCATTCCAACGGCTATTCGCTGGTGCGCCGTCTGGCCGCCGACAAGGGCTGGAAGCTCGACCGTCCGGCGCTGTTCGACAACGAACGCCTGCTGATCGACGTGCTGATCGAACCCACCCGCATCTATGTGAAGAGCCTGCTGCCGTTCATCCGCTCGGGCCGCATTAACGCGCTCGCGCACATCACCGGCGGCGGCCTGCTCGAAAACGTGCCCCGCGTGCTGCCCAAGGGCCTTCATGCCCGCATCGACGCCGACAGCTGGGAACAGCCGCGCCTGATGGCCTTCCTTCAGGCCCAGGGCAATATCGAGCCGGGCGAAATGGCCCGCACGTTCAACTGCGGCATCGGCATGGTTCTGGCCGTGGCGCCGGGCGAAGCCGAGAGCCTGATGGCCGACCTTGCCGCGGCGGGCGAAACCGTCGCGAAGATCGGCGAAGTGGTCGAAGGCGAAAAGGGCTGCACCGTGTTCGGCAGCGCCGAGGCATGGTCGGCCCGCGAGCCCTGGGAAGCCGTTCACATCGGCTGATTGCGGCGCGTGTTGCGGGCGCCATCGCGCCCCTCTCTTCATCGCCCGCCCGGCCTTTCACGCGAAAGGCCGGGCGGGCGATGGTCTATTCGGCGGTCCCATGCGGGGCCCGGCATTGCAGTTTCAAGGAACCTCGCCAGTGGCCAAGGCAAAAGTAGCGGTCTTCATCTCGGGCAGCGGCACCAACATGGCCGCGCTGCTCTATGCCAGCCGTGCCGCCGATTGCCCTTACGAGATCGCGCTGGTGCTCTCCAACGATCCGGCAGCCAGGGGCCTCGCGCTCGCCAGCGCCGAGGGCGTGGCGACTTTTGCCCTGCCCCACAAGGGCATTCCCCGCGCCCAGCATGACGCGCTGATGGAAGAGCAGGTTCTGGCCGCTGGCGCGCAAGTGATCGCGCTGGCTGGCTACATGCGCATTCTCTCGGGCGAATTCGTCGCCCGCTGGGAAGGCCGCATGATCAACATCCACCCCTCGCTGCTGCCGCTCTACAAGGGGCTGCACACCCACGAGCGGGCGATTGCGGCGGGCGACAGCCATGGCGGCTGCACGGTCCACCTCGTCACCCCCGAACTCGACGACGGGCCGATCCTCGGGCAGACGCGCGTGGCGATCCTGCCCGGCGATACGCCCGACACCCTCGCTGCGCGGGTGCTGATCGCCGAGCACCAGCTCTATTCGCGCTGTCTGGCCGCGCTGGTGCTGGCGCGGGCCTGATCCCGGCTCCGGGCGCGCGGGGAAACAGGATCTAAGTCTGGACAGGGACGTTGGGGCCGTGAAACCTAGGCAGCGCCCATGACCATCTATCACTGGATCCTTCTGGCGCTGATCGAAGTCGCCACTTTGCTGCATGTCGTGCTGCGCCCGCATCGCGAGCCGGCCTCGCGGCTGGCCTGGCTGGTCGTGGTGCTGATCCTGCCCGCGCTGGGCATTCCGGCCTATCTCCTGCTGGGCGACACCCGGCTGATCCGCCGCCGCCGCGCCCACGGGCTGGAGATCGAGGCCGCACTGCCGCGCCCGCCGGTCGATCCCGGTGGCG
>DQVI01000124.1 GCA_015661825.1 Novosphingobium capsulatum | reverse complement strand
TCTGGCCGATGGCCGCGTGCTGCGCGGCAGCCTGCTGGTCGGCGCTGAGGGCCGCCGCAGCCCGACGCGCGACGAAGCCGGTTTTGCGCCTGCCCGCTGGGACTATGGCCACCGCGCGATCATCGCCGGGCTCACCCACGAAAAGCCCCATGGCAATGTGGCCTGGGAAATCTTCTATCCGGCGGGGCCCTTCGCGCTGCTGCCCCTGCTCGACGAGGCGGATGGCACCCACCGCTCGGCTTTGGTGTGGACCGTTTCCGAAAAGGACGCCGCCGGGGTGATGGGCATGGGCGAGGCCGCGTTCCTTGCCGAAGTGGAACAGCGCATGGGCGGCGTGTTCGGCGCCATCGCGCTCAACGGGCCGCGTTCGTCGTTCCCGCTCAATTTCCACCACACCGTGCGGATCGTCGACCAGCGCCTCGCGCTGGTGGGCGATGCGGCCCATGGCATGCATCCGATTGCCGGGCAGGGGCTGAACGTGGGCCTGCGCGACGTGGCCGCGCTGGTCGAGGTTCTGGCCGATGGCGCGCGGCTGGGGCTGGAGCCGGGCGATGCGCAGCTGCTCGCCCGCTACGAACGCTGGCGCGCGGCCGATACGTTCATGGTCGCCACCGCGACCGACGTGCTCACCCGCCTGTTCGGCCTGCCCGGCCGCCTGCCGAGCGCGGTGCGCCGTCTCGGCATGGCCGGTGTGCAGCGCCTGCCCACGCTCAAGCGCTGGTTCATGGACGAGGCGCGCGGGATGAGTGGCAAGCTGCCCGAGCTGCTCAAGGCATAAGCCGCAGGGGGCTGCCCGGGCGGTGATGTGGCGCAGGCGCTATTTGCGCCGCGCCCGCCACCACAGCAGGGCCAGGATCGGCACGGCCATCCCGGCGGTCACCAGTGCGGCCACTTTGGCTGCCGCCAGTGCAAGCCCCGAAAGCAGGAACAGGACAATTTCCAGCGTGGCTTTCATCATGGCCGGAAACCTGGGGTCCCTTTGGGCTGGGGTGTGTGCGGGCTGAGGGGATACCGCAAAAAGGCCGGTGCGTAAGCAGGAAAGGCCTGAAGGTAGACTGATGGTGGCCTGATGGTGTTTGGCGCGGTTGCGCCCGCAATGCCGCACCCTTGCACAAATCGGCATGGCGCAGGCCAACGGGCCCTTGCCGCAACGCGGCATGGGCCGTAAAGCGCGCGGCGCATTTCTGCCGTGCACCCCCCTTTTTATATGCCAGACGAGGCACCATCGCAATGACCGCAAGACCCAAGACTTCCGCCCTCATGGCGCGCGGGGCCGCCTTTCTGGGCACCGAATATGCCATCCTGTGCGGCGCGATGAGCTGGGTTTCGGAACGCAACCTCGTGGCCGCGATCAGCAATGCGGGCGGCTTTGGCGTGATCGCCTGCGGCGCGATGAGCCCCGATCTGCTCGACGCGGAGATCGCCGGGACCAAGGCGCTGACCGCCAAGCCGTTCGGCGTCAACCTGATCACCATGCACCCCCAGCTTTTCGACCTGATCGCGGTCTGTGAAAAGCATGGCGTGGGCCATGTCGTGCTGGCCGGCGGCATTCCGCCCAAGGGCAGTGTCGAGGCGATCAAGGCGTTCGGCGCCAAGGTCATCGTCTTCGCGCCCACGCTGGCGCTGGCCAAGAAACTGTTCCGTTCGGGCGCCGATGCGCTGGTGATCGAGGGCAGCGAGGCGGGCGGCCACATCGGCCCGGTTTCCACCTCGGTCCTCGCGCAGGAATTCCTGCCCGCGCTGGCGCAGGACCACATCGTCTTCGTGGCTGGCGGCATTGGCCGGGGCGAGGCCGTGGCCGGCTATCTCGAAATGGGCGCGGCGGGCGTCCAGCTCGGCACGCGCTTTGCCTGCGCCACCGAATCGATTGCCCACCCCGCGTTCAAGCAGGCCTTCTTCCGTGGCAATGCGCGCGATGCCGTCGCCTCGGTCCAGGTCGATCCGCGCCTGCCGGTGATCCCGGTGCGCGCGCTCAAGAACAAGGGCACCGAGGAATTCACCGCCAAGCAGATCGAGGTGGCCCACCGTCTCGACGCGGGCGAGGTCGACATGCACGCCGCCCAGCTCGAAATCGAGCATTTCTGGGCCGGGGCCCTGCGCCGCGCGGTGATCGACGGCGATGTCGAGCATGGCTCGATCATGGCGGGTCAGTCGGTCGGCATGGTCACCCGCGAGGAACCCGTGGCCACTATCATGGCCCAGCTTCTGGACGAGTGCGAGGCCGCGCTCGACCGTCGCTGAGCCTGTCTCGCGCCTGCCCTGCCGCATGGCACCGGGCGGGCGACAGAAAGGTGATCGCATGACCCATCGCGCCTCGCTCGGCTTCGTGCTGGGCATTGTCCTGATCGACATGCTCGGCTTTGGCATCGTCATCCCGGTCTTTCCGGGGCTGATCATGCATCTGGCCCATGTCTCGATCACGCAGGCCGCGCAATATGCCGGATGGCTGAGCGCGGGCTATGCGGCCATGCAGTTCGTGTTTGCGCCGGTCATCGGGAACCTGTCCGATCGTTTCGGACGGCGCCCGGTCCTGCTGGCGGCGGTGCTGGCGCTCGGGCTCGACTATCTGCTTCAGGCCTTTGCTCCGGCGATGAGCTGGCTGGTGGCCGGGCGGATCATTGCGGGGATCACGGGCGCGAGTTTCTCGGCGGCCTATGCCTATATCGCAGATGTCACCCCGCCGGAAAAACGCGCTTCGGCCTTCGGGCTGATCGGCATGGCCTTTGGCATCGGCTTCGTGGTCGGCCCGGCGGCGGGGGGACTGCTCGGTACGCTGGGGCCGCGCGTGCCGTTCATGGCGGCCTCCGCGCTCAGCCTCGCCAATTTCGTGTTCGGCTGGTTCACCTTGCGCGAATCGCTCGATGCCGACCATCGCCGCGCGTTCGACTGGCGCCGGGCCAATGCGCTTTCCAGCCTCGCCGTGCTCAAGGGGCAGGGGCGGCAGGTGCTGTGGTACGTGGCCGCGCTGGGCGTCTGGCAACTGGCCAATGTCGTCTATCCGGCGATCTGGACCTATTTCGCGATTGCCGCCTATGGCCTGTCGACCAAGGCGGTGGGCATTGCGCTGGCGGTCGTGGGGCTGACGGCGGCGCTGTTCCAGGGGGTGGGCATGCGCTATCTGCTGCCCGTGCTGGGCGAGCGGCGCGCGGTCATCGTCGGCGTGATTTCGCTGGGCCTTTCGGCGCTGGCCTATGCCTGGGCGACGCATGTCTGGCAGGTCTATCTGGCGATTGCCATTGGCGCCTTTCAGGGGGCGGTCCTGCCCTCGATCTCGGCGATGAACAGCCGTGCGGTCGATGCGCGCAGCCAGGGCGAGTTGCAGGGCGCGGTGCAATCCATCGGCTCGATCGCGCAGATTGTCGGTCCGCCGCTCTATGCCCAGGCCCTCGCCCGGTTCAGCGGCCCGCAGGCGATCGCCGACCTGCCCGCCATGCCGATGCTGCTGGCGGCCACCATCGGCTTCGTCTCGCTGGCGCTGTTCCTGAAAGGGGCGGCGGGCGAGAAAGCCTGACAAAGTCTGGCAGGGCCCAACAGGGCCTGACAGGGCCCGTGCGCTCAACTCTCCAGTTCGACATCCCAATAGAGCCAGTCCCGCCAGCTTTCATGCAGATGGCCGGGCGGGAAGGCGCGGCCCTTTTCCTGCAATTGCCAGGTGGTCGGGCGGATGGGTTCTTCCATCAGGCGCATGTGGGCCTGGGCCGGGGTGCGCCCGCCCTTGGCCAGATTGCACGGCGCGCAGGCGGTGGTCACGTTTTCCCAGGTCGTTCGCCCGCCCAGACGGCGCGGGATCACGTGGTCGAACGTCAAGTGGTCGCCACAGCCGCAATACTGGCAGGTGAACCGGTCGCGCAGGAACAGGTTGAAGCGGGTGAAGGCGGGAAACTCGTTGGGCTTCACATATTGCCGCAGCGCGATCACCGAGGGGATGCGCATGTCGAACGAGGCGCTGTGGACCGTGCGATCATAAGTCGCGATGATGTCCACCCGTTCGAGGAAGACCGCCTTGATTGCCGTCTGCCACGGCCAGAGGCTGAGCGGGTAATAGCTGAGCGGGGTATAGTCGGCGTTGAGAACCAGCGCGGGGCAATTGTCGAGGTGCCGGTTGGATGCCGTCAAACGGGGAAGGGCGGCGCTATCGCCGCTGTGAGGCCTGGCCGCAGCCGCCCTCTCGATCAGCGCCTGGTGCAGCATGCTCCGCTCGCGCTCCTGTGCCATATCGGCCTCAAACCCGGCCGGGCCGAGGCATGAGGGACAGGCATGACCGCTTCATGACGCATATGTGCTACGAACACCTTTGTCGGGCCCCGGTCAAGACCCGTTTGAGCCTGCGCTCGCACGGGTCCTGAAAAGCCGGATATTACGGCCTGATCTCACTGGGCGTAGAGTTTCACCAGATCGTGAAGATAGGCCCGCTCGGTCATCACCGCCCTGACCTCGATCCGTTCGTTGAGGCCGTGGACGCCATTGCCATCGGGGTTCCCCCAGCCGCCGGGCACGCCATAGGTCGGGATGCCGACCGCATCGAGGAAGATCCCGTCGGTTCCCCCGGTCGACATGTCGGGGATCACCGGAACGCCGGGGAAATAGCGCGCGGCGAGCTTTTCCATCGGCCCGATCACCGCCGGGTCGAGCGGCGGGGCCTTGGCCTGGGGGCGGCGCGGTTCGAGGATCGTGACGGTCACGCCCGTATCGGCCACCACGCGTTGCAGGTCTGCCTGCACTTCTTCTGCGCTGTGGCCGGGCAGGATGCGGCAATTGACATTGGCGCCCGCGCGCTGGGGCAGGGCGTTGTTGGCATGGCCTCCGTCCAGCAGGGTCGCCACGCAAGTCGTGCGCAGCTTGGAATGATACGAGCGGTCGGTGTTGACGAGGGCTTCGGCCTCGTGGTCGGCGGGGTTGGCGGCAAGCGCCATCATCGCCTTGCCCATCGCATCGCCCCGCGCCGCGCCCGATTTGGCAAAGAACGTGCGCGTCGTGTCGGAAAATTCGAGCGGGAATTCATAGGCCCGCAGCCGCACCAGCGCATCGGCCAGTTCATAGATGGCGTTGTCGCGCACCGGGGTCGAGCTGTGGCCCCCCGGATTGCGGGTTTCGAGGCGATAGTTCTGCACGGCCTTTTCGCCGACCTGGATCGACTGGCTGACGAGCTTGCCCCCTTCGGACAGGCCCTTGCCGTTGGTCTTGCCGCCGCCCGTCTCGTTGAGGGCGAAAGCCGCGTCGATCAGCTCGCGTTTGTTGGCCGCCAGCCACTGCGCGCCGTTGAAGGCCCAGGTGGTTTCCTCCCCGCAGGTCAGTGCCAGTTTCACCGTCCGCCTGAGCGGCTTTTCCGCCTTGAGCCGGGCCATCGTGTCGACCCAGATCGCCGCCATCGCCTTGTCGTCGGCCACGCCCCGGCCATAGAAATAGCCGCCTTCCTCGATCAGGGTGAACGGGTCGCGGGTCCAGTCGGCGCGCTTGGCCTCCACCACGTCGAGATGGGCGAGCAGGAGGATCGGCTTGAGCCCCTTGGCTGTGCCGGGCAGCACGGCGACGAGGCCGCCGTCCTTGGGGTGCTCGGGCGTGGCGAACAGGGTGATCTGGTCGGCGCCATAGCCCGCCGCGGTCAGCCGCGCGGCCATGCGCTGGGCCGCCAGCGTACACGAGCCGTCCGAGACGGCGGTGTTGGTTTCGACCAGCTCCTTGTAGGTCGCGCGGAAGGTGGCTTCGCCTTCATCGGCCGGCTTGGGTGAGGCCAGGGCCGGGTGGGCCGATGCCAGCGCCAGCGCCGTTGCGGCGCCGCTCAGGATAGAACGCATGTCTCTGTGTTTCCCCTGTTTTCAAACGCAACGAAAGTGACGGGCAAGGGGCTTGCTGGCAAGAGGGCACGCCGTGCCGCGCGCTTGTGTAAAACGGCCCCATTTGGCTTGGGTTTTGCGGGCAAAGTGCCTATGTGCAAAACTATGGCCAGCACCAACGAAAACACGCCCAACACCAACTCCTATGGCGCCGACTCGATCAAGGTCCTCAAGGGCCTGGACGCGGTGCGCAAGCGCCCCGGCATGTACATCGGCGATACCGACGACGGCTCGGGCCTGCACCACATGGTGTTCGAGGTGTCGGACAACGCCATCGACGAGGCTCTGGCCGGGCATTGCGACCTGGTGCTGATCGAACTGAACCCCGATGGCTCGGTCTCGGTCGAAGACAACGGGCGCGGCATTCCCACCGGCATCCATGCCGAAGAGGGCGTCTCGGCGGCCGAAGTGATCATGACCCAGCTCCACGCGGGCGGGAAATTCGAGAACACCTCCGACGACAACGCCTACAAGGTCTCGGGCGGCCTTCACGGCGTGGGTGTCTCGGTGGTCAACGCGCTGTCCGAATGGCTCGAACTGACGATCTGGCGCGATGGCCAGGAACACTGGATGAAGTTCGCCCATGGCAACGCTGTGGCCCCGCTCAAGGTCACCGGGCCCGCCCCGCTGGCCGATCCGGCGTCGAGCCGCGCCGGACAGCCCAAGAAGGGCACCCGTGTCACCTTCTTCGCCAGCCACGAGACGTTCAAGAACATCACCGAGTTCGACTTCGACAAGCTCGAACACCGCTATCGCGAACTGGCCTTCCTCAACTCGGGCGTGCGCATCCTCCTGCGCGACAAGCGCCATGCCGAAGTCAAGGAACACGATCTCTATTATGAAGGCGGTATCGCCGCTTTCGTGAAGTACCTCGATCGCAACAAGCAGGCCCTGATCCCCGAGCCGATCGCCATTTCGGCGGACCGCGACGGCATCGGCATCGACGTGGCGCTCGAATGGAACGACAGCTACTACGAAAACGTCCTGTGCTTCACCAACAACATCCCCCAGCGTGACGGCGGCACCCACCTGGCCGCGTTCCGCGCGGCGCTCACCCGCACGCTCAACGGCTATGCCGACCGCTCGGGGCTGCTGAAGAAGGAAAAGGTCTCGCTCTCGGGCGACGACATGCGCGAGGGCCTCACCGCGATCGTCTCGGTCAAGCTGCCCGACCCCAAGTTTTCGAGCCAGACCAAGGACAAGCTGGTCTCCTCCGAAGTGCGCCAGCCGCTTGAAAGCCTGATGGCCGACAAGATGAGCGAATGGCTGGAGGAAAACCCCGCCCATGCCAAGGCGGTGATCCACAAGGTGATCGACGCTGCCGCCGCGCGCGAGGCCGCGCGCCGCGCCCGCGAACTGACCCGCCGCAAGGGCGCGATGGACATCGCCAGCCTGCCGGGCAAGCTGGCCGACTGTCAGGAGCGCGACGCGTCCAAGTGCGAACTGTTCCTGGTCGAAGGCGATTCGGCAGGGGGTTCGGCCAAGCAGGGCCGTGATCGCAAGATTCAGGCGATCCTGCCCCTGCGCGGCAAGATCCTCAACGTCGAGCGCGCCCGGTTCGACCGCATCATCTCCTCGCGCGAGGTCGGCACGCTGATCCAGGCCATGGGCACGGGCATCCGCGACGAGTTCAACCTCGAAAAGCTGCGCTATCACAAGATCGTGATCATGACCGACGCCGACGTCGACGGCGCGCATATCCGCACGCTGCTGCTCACCTTCTTCCACCGCCAGATGCCCGAGATCATCCGCGCCGGGCACCTCTTCATCGCCCAGCCGCCGCTCTACAAGGTCGCCAAGGGGCGCAGCGAGGTCTACCTCAAGGACAACGCCGCGCTCGACCGCTATCTGGTCGAAGCGGGCACCGCGGGGCGCATTCTGGAAACGCCGGGTGGCGCGCGCGGCAGCAAGGAACTGACCGAACTGGTCGAACATGCGCTGCGCCTGCGCAACCTGATGGGCTTCGTCCCCCGTCGCTACAACCCCGACATCGTCGAGGCGCTGGCGCTGGGCGGCGCGTTCGATCCCGACCTTTCGGACGACGCGCGCGAGGCCGCGCTGGCCCGTGCCGCCGACTGGCTCGACCGGGGTGACCCCGAAGCACGCTGGACCGCCGGGATGAGCGAAGAAGGTGGCTACCACGTCCAGCGCGCCTGGCGCGGGGTGACCGACCACCACATGATCGAGCCCGGCTTCCTCACCAGTGCCGAGGCACGCAAGCTCGCCCGTCTGGTCGCCGAACATGCCGACGTCTACACCGGCATTGCCCGCCTCGTGCGCGCGAGCGCGGCGGCAAGCGAACCCGAAGCTGCCGGGACCGAGGGCGAGGACACCCCCGTTGCGGCAACGCGTGCAGAGCCCAAGGACGGCGCGATCACCCGGCCTTCGCAACTGCTCGAAGCGGTTCTGGCCAATGGTCGCAAGGGCCTGTCGATCCAGCGCTACAAGGGCCTTGGCGAAATGAACGCCGAGCAGCTCTGGGAAACCACGCTCGATCCCGAAGTCCGCTCGCTGCTTCAGGTCAAGGTCGAGGACGCCGACGTCACCGACGAGATCTTCACTCGCCTGATGGGCGACGTGGTCGAACCGCGCCGCGACTTCATTCAGGAAAACGCCCTCAACGTGGCCAATCTGGACGTCTGATCATGAGCACCGACACCATCCCCTGGGATCAGGCCGCGACGATGATCGACCTCGAAGGCCGCACGCCGATCATCGGCACGATCCGCGACTGCGCGATGCACTTCGCGCTCTACAAGCCCCACGCGCGCGAAAATGCCCGCGTGCTGCTGACTGTCCCGGTCCACCGCGAAGGCCGCAAGACGCGCACCTGGCTGCTCGATCCGCCTGAAATCGCGGCCCTGTCCGACCGCCTGAAGCGCGAGACCCAGTAAGCGACCGGAAAGTAAGCGACCGGAAAGGCTCTCAGCCCTCGCTCTGGCGTTCGAGCGGAGCCGGGCGCAGCAGGCCCGTCAGGGCCTCTGCGTCGTGGCAGGCGGCCTCGCCCGCCAGCCGGGCCTGAAGCGCGCGATAATGGGCCAGAACGGCCTTGCCGGCCTCGCTCAGCCGCGCCCCGCCGCCGTGGGCGCTCCCCGGAAAGGTCTCGACCAGCGGCTGGGTCCAGCAGCGGTTCATCACATCGACCAGCAGCCAGGCCCGGCGATAGCTCATCCCCATCGCCCGCCCCGCCGCCGAGATCGACCCCTCGCGCAGGATGGCATCGAGCAGGTCGGCCTTGCCGGGGCCAATGGCGATGGCCTCGCCGCAATAGAGCTGAATCTTGATCTTGATCTGCGCGGCCTGAGTCATGCCATGCGTTTAGGCTTGCAAGACCGATGGCTCAAGCCGTCCGGCCTGTGCCGCCGCTCTGTGCCGCGCTGTGCCCGGAATGGGTTGTTATTCCAGAAAAACGATCATTTTTTTGAAAGTCATCCAGTTTCTCGATCTCTGTGACCGGGATGATTTGTTTCTTGTTCGAGGGGGGCGTGCCGTAGTCCTGCCGGGTATTCACACTCGGACATGGGGTTTAAGATCATGAAAAGCGTAAATATTATTGCGTCCTCCGTGTTGGCGACGGCGCTGTCGCTGGTGGCGGCACCCGCGATGGCGCAGGACGCGGGAACCCCGATGGCCAAGGGCCAGACCAACAAGGACTGGTGGCCTAAGAGCCTCGACCTGACCGCCTTGCGCCAGCATGAAGATCAGGCCAATCCCTATGGCCCGGACTACAATTACGCCCGCGCCTTCGCCACGCTCGACCTCGATGCGGTCAAGGCCGATATTCGCAAGGTCCTGCACACCTCGCAGCCCTGGTGGCCGTCCGATTATGGCAACTATGGCCCGTTCTTCATCCGCATGGCGTGGCACAGTGCGGGAACCTATCGCGTGGGCGATGGCCGGGGCGGTTCGGATGGCGGCGAGCAGCGTTTCGAGCCGCTCAACTCCTGGCCCGACAATGTCAGCCTCGACAAGGCCCGCCGCCTGGTCTGGCCGATCAAGCAGAAGTATGGACGCAAGCTCTCGTGGGGCGACCTCATGGTCCTGACGGGCAATGTCGCGCTCGAGGACATGGGCTTCAAGACCATCGGCTTTGCCGGTGGCCGTATCGATGCCTGGCAGCCCGACGTGGTCTATTGGGGCCCGGAAACGAAGATGCTGGCCGACCAGCGCCGCGATGCCAGGGGCAACCTCAAGGGCCCGCTGGCCTCGGTTCAGATGGGTCTGATTTATGTGAATCCCGAAGGGCCGAACGGCAATGGCGATCCGGTCTCGGCTGCCGCCGACATCCGCCGCGCGTTCGGCAACATGGCCATGAACGATGAAGAGACGCTGGCCCTGATCGCGGGCGGGCACACGTTCGGCAAGGCCCATGGTGCGCACAAGCCCGATGAGTGCCTGGGCGCCGATCCGGCTTCCGCGGGTGTCGAGCAGCAGGGGCTGGGCTGGAAGAACACATGCGGCAAGGGCAATGCCGAGGATACGATCACCAGTGGCCTCGAAGGCGCATGGTCGGCGGCGCCCACCCGCTTCACGCAGCAATACATCGACAACCTGCTCAACTTCACCTGGGTCAGGACGAAGAGCCCGGCCGGCGCGATCCAGTGGACC
Source organism: Novosphingobium capsulatum (assembly GCA_015661825.1). GTDB lineage: Bacteria > Pseudomonadota > Alphaproteobacteria > Sphingomonadales > Sphingomonadaceae > Novosphingobium > Novosphingobium pituita. Next base: position 7,079 of record DQVI01000124.1, on the reverse strand, counting down.
CCGACCGATCCGGCTGCCGCGCAGATGGTGCCCGATGCCCACCTGCCCGGCGTTTTCCACGCGCCGATGATGTTCACCACCGACATCGCGCTCAAGGAAGACCCGGCGTTCCGCAAGATTCTGGTCAGCTGGCAGAAGAACCCCGACTTGTTTGCCAAGGCCTTTGCGCGGGCGTGGTTCAAGCTGACGCACCGCGACCTCGGGCCGCAGGCGCGTTATCTGGGCAAGGACATCCCGACCGAGACGTTCGCCTGGCAGGACCCGCTGCCCAAGCCGACCTATGCCCTGATCGATCAGGCCGATGCCGCGCAGCTGGAGGCGAAGATTCTCGCCTCGGGCCTGACCGGCCCCGAACTGGTGCGCACGGCCTGGGCTTCGGCCTCGACCTTCCGGGGGACCGACATGCGCGGCGGCGCCAATGGCGCGCGCGTCCGCCTTCAGCCCCAGCTCGGCTGGGCCGTCAACGACAAGGCCGAACTGCTCAAGGTCACGGCCCGGCTCGACACGATCCGCACGGCCTTCAACAAGGGGGCGACGGGCGGCAAGCAGGTTTCGCTGGCCGATCTGATCGTGCTGGGCGGCGATGCGGCGGTCGAGCAGGCCGCGGCCAAGGCTGGCTACAAGGTCACGGTGGCGTTCACGCCGGGCCGTGTCGACGCCACCCAGGCCCAGACCGACATCACCTCGTTCGGCTATCTCGAACCCAGGGCCGATGGCTTCCGCAACTACTATTCGGACGGGGCCTACGTGGACCCGGCTTCCGCGCTGGTGGACAAGGCCGACACGCTGAACCTCACCGTCCCGGAAATGACTGTGCTGGTCGGTGGCATGCGGGTTCTGGGCGCGAATGCGGGCGGCTCGGCCAATGGGGTGTTCACCAGCCGTCCCGGCGTGCTGAGCAACGACTTTTTCGTCAACCTGCTCTCGATGGACACGGTCTGGTCGAAGTCGGCCCAGCCGGGCCTCTATGACGGCAAGGACCGCGCCGCAGGCACCGAAAAGTGGACCGCCACGCCGGTCGACCTGATCTTCGGGTCGAATTCGGAACTGCGCGCCGTTGCCGAAGTCTACGCCAGCGACGACGCCGGGCAGAAGTTCGCCGAAGATTTTGCCCTGGCCTGGGGCAAGGTGATGAACGCGGATCGCTTCTGACGCGGCCATTCCTGACCAGAACAGGCAGTCCTTCGGGGCTGCCTGTTCTGGCCGTCCGTCGCTGCAAGCGGCGCGGGCAGGGCGCGCAAAAGCGCCGTGCGCGGGCCGGAGCGAGGAGAAACAGCGATTTCGAGGGTTGAAAAGTGTCACCATCACGTTCCTGTTTTCAGGAAGATGATGGTGGGCGCGACAGGGATTGAACCTGTGACCCCACCCGTGTGAAGGGTGTGCTCTACCGCTGAGCTACGCGCCCGCCTTCTGGCGGCCCCGGTGGAGGCGGGCTGGGTGCCGTGCCGTCCGCTTGGGGTGTGGAGGGCGCCTCTAACGGGCTCTCGCAGCGTTGACAAGTGGGGTTGTGAAGATATTTCGCATGACCATGACCGACGAGATCGAAACTCCCGAAAACGCGGCTCCCGCCGCTGCCCCCACCACCAGCGGCGCGGACGTGCCGCCCGATCGCCTGGCGATCAACCCGCGCAGCCCGCATTTCGATGCCGACAAGCTTCAGCGCGGTATCGGCATCCGCTTCAAGGGCACCGTGCGCAACAACGTTGAGGAATATTGCATTTCTGAAGGCTGGGTGCGCGTGCAGGCCGGCAAGACGATGGACCGCAAGGGCAACCCGCTCACGCTCAAGCTCTCGGGCCCGGTCGAAGCCTGGTACGAGGATCTGGGTGAAGGCGCACCCGTGGCCAAGGCTGGCTGATTCGCCGGTTTCGGGGGCTGCATGATTGCAGCCCCCACTTTATGTGTACGTTTCGGGCAGAGAGCCTCAGCGCAGGCGCGCGGCGGGGCTCATGTGGCTGGCGATGATCCGGCCAATCGGGTCGTCCGACAGTACGGCGCGGCTTTCCCGGCGCGTCGAGGTCGCTTGCGCGCGGGCCGGTTCGATGTGTGCGGCCAGATAGGTGCGACGCGCGGTTCTCGAAGATTGGGACGGCTTGTCGCTGCTCAGGCCATCGAGAAAACTGGCGTCGATGCGGTTGCGGCTTGCCGCGGCCGGTTTCGGCGCCGGGGCCGAGAGCAGGGTAAGCCGGGGTGTCGTGCCTGCGGGGACAGCGCTTTCGCCGCGGGCCAGATGGATCGGCCCGCCAAGGCCCGATTTGCCGCGCGAGGTGCGGTTGTAGATGAATCCGTCTACCGGCCAGTGAGTCGTTCCCAGATCCTGAATCGGCGCATACCAGACACGAACTTCGCTCCAGTCGTTCGAATCCGAGACATCGACCGCCCGCACATCGTCCTCGGGCTGGCCGCGCATACCATTGATCGGCGACCAGTTGGCATGCCGCAAAAGCACCGTGCGGGAATCGATGATCCTGCTCACCATCGCCACATGGCCGAGCCGCATGGCGCCATGGGCATGGAAGCTCATCACCGCGCCCACTTTCGGGGTGAACCCGCGCTCATAGCGCCCCTCGGCCTGGTCCCACCACGTATGGGCATCGCCAAACAACTGAATCCCTGAAACTTTTCTGGCGTAAGGGACACATTGCAGATAGGGCAGGCCCGATCCTGCGGCATCCGTCGGGATGCTGCCGGCCTGTTCGGGGCCGGGAATCATGGCCACCGGGGCAGCCCTTGCGGGATATGCCGCGATCAGGGCCATGCTGCCGGTCAGGGCCCAGAAGCTTGCTGTCGTCCACCTGCTCATGAGCCTGATGTGCCAGCCAATTGGTCAATGTCAGGCTGACCGGCTTGGTTAACATCGCATATACCGATGCAACGGCCGCTTGCCTTTGGCGCCAAGCCGGGCCAACGGGAGCTATGCGTCCCCAGGTTATCATCATCGGACGGCCCAACGTGGGCAAGTCCACCCTGTTCAATCGGCTCGTCGGCAAGAAGCTGGCGCTGGTCGATGACCAGCCCGGCGTCACCCGCGACCGTCGCTTCGGCGATGCCTCGCTGCTGGGCCTCGAATTCACCATCGTCGACACCGCCGGGTGGGAAGACGACGATCCCTCAAGCCTGCCGGGCCGTATGCGCCAGCAGACCGAGGCCAGCCTCGAAGGCGCCGATGTCGCGCTCTTCGTGGTCGATGCGCGTGCGGGGATCACCCCGCTCGACGAGGAAATCGGCCGCTATCTGCGCGGGCACGACGTGCCGGTGATCCTGCTGGCCAACAAGGCCGAAGGCCGCGCGGGCGACCATGGCCTGTTCGAGGCGTTCTCGCTGGGCTTTGGCGATCCGGTCGGCGTTTCGGCCGAACATGGCGAGGGCATGGGCGACCTGTTCGAGGCGCTGCTCCCCCATATCGGCGAGAAGCAGGACGACGAGGACGAGGCCGGCGACGAGGAAGTCGAGTACGACCCCAAGGCCGTGCTCAAGCTGGCCGTGGTGGGCCGCCCCAATGCGGGCAAGTCCACGCTGATCAACCGCTTTCTGGGCGAGGACCGCCTGCTGACCGGGCCCGAGGCCGGGATCACCCGCGATTCGATCGCCATCGACTGGTCGTGGACCGATCCCAAGGACGGCGAGGTCCGCCCGATCCGCCTGATCGACACGGCGGGCATGCGCAAGAAGGCGCAAGTCGTTGACAAGCTTGAGCGGCTTTCGGTTGCAGACGCGCGCCGTGCAATCGATTTTGCCGAAGTGGTCGTGCTCCTGCTCGACGCCACGCGCGGGCTCGAACACCAGGATCTCAAGATCGCCTCGATGGTCCTCGAAGAAGGCCGCGCGCTGATCATCGCGATCAACAAGTGGGACGTGGCCGAGGACGCCAGCGGGCTGTTCAACGGCGTGCGTCAGGCGCTCGACGATGGCCTTGCCCAGGTGCGCGGGGTGCCGCTCGTGGCGGTCTCGGCGCGCACGGGCAAGGGGCTCGACAGCCTGCTGGGCGCCGCGTTCAGCTTGCGCGATTCGTGGAGCCGCCGCGTGCCGACCGCCGCGCTCAACCGCTGGTTCGACGATGCGCTGGCCGCCAATCCGCCGCCGGCGCCCGGCGGCAAGCGGATCAAGCTGCGCTACATCACCCAGGCCAAGACCCGCCCGCCCGGCTTCGTGCTGTTCGGCACGCGTCTGGACATGCTGCCCGAAAGCTACCGGCGTTATCTGGTCAACGGCATCCGCCGCGAACTGGGCTTCGATGCGGTGCCGATCCGCCTGACGCTGCGCAGCCCCAAGAACCCCTTCGCCCCCAAATGACCCCTGCGCGCCCCGCCCTCCCGCAATCCCTGGTTCAGGCCATGGTGCGCGGGGGGCGGGGGCGCTGTCCGCGCTGCGGGCAGGCGCGGCTGTTTGCCCGCTGGCTCAAGCCGGTGGACCATTGCCCGGCCTGCGGGCAGGACTGGCGTGGCCACCGCGCCGACGATTTTCCCCCTTACATCGCGATTCTGGTCACCGGCCATGTCATGGCCCCGGTGCTCATCGCGCTGGGCCTTGAAACGACCCTTTCGGCGCCGGTGATGATGGCGCTGTGCCTGGTTCCGACGGCGGGGCTGGTGCTGGGCCTGTTGCCGGTGGCCAAGGGCGCGGTGATCGCACTGCAATGGTGGCTCGGGCTGCATGGTTTCGCCGTCGCGCCGGGGCGTGATCTGGTGGAGAAATAAGCGGAAAATCAGGCCCGGACTTTCGGAAGGTGGCAAAGTTTTGTCGCGAAGCTGTGGCATGCGCGCAAAAAGGGGGGTGGTAGGCATCGGGCATGCGGAAGAACCGCCCCTGTTTGCCGGAGAGTTCCTGATGGCCCACCTTTTGCGTCTTTTGCCTGTCGATCGCCGGGGAAAGCGGTCTTGCCCTCGCCGGGCCGGTGCGCAAGGATGAGCGCCGGATATGAACCGGCAGCAGAGCCGGAACTGAAAGGGGCGCAGCCGCGTAACGGGAAAATGTTGGCGACCGGACTTGCCCCTTCCATCGTGCTTGTCGAAGACGACGGCCCCTTGCGCACGCTGACCGCGCGCGCGCTGCGCGAACATGGCTATGATGTGCGCCCTGCGGCCACGGGCGCGGAAATGTGGGTTCTGCTCGAAAGCGCTCCTGCCGATCTTGTCGTGCTCGACATCATGCTGCCGGGCACCAGCGGGATCGATCTGTTCCGCAAGCTGCGCCGGTTGAGCGACGTTCCGATCATCTTCATTTCCGCGCGCGGGAGCGAGGAAGATCGTGTGCTCGGCCTCGAACTGGGCGCCGACGACTATCTGGCCAAGCCCTTTGGCACGCGCGAACTGGTCGCGCGGGTGGGCGCCGTGCTGCGGCGCGGCGGACAGGGCGGGGAAGCGGCGGGCGGCACCGAACCGGGCGAACGCGCGAGCGAGATCCGCTTCGAGGGCTGGACGCTCTCGCTGGCCCGGCGCGAGCTGCATGCGCCCGGCGGGATCATGGTCGATCTGACCGGCGCCGAATTCGACCTTCTGGCCACATTCGTGGCCCAGCCCCAGCGCGTGCTCGGGCGCGAACGCCTGATCGAATTGTCGCGCACGCGGCTGGGCGACAGTTCCGACCGCAGCATCGACGTGCTGGTCAGCCGCCTGCGCCGCAAGCTGGCTGCCGCCGGGGGCGAGGCGCCGATCGTGACCGTGCGCGGGGTGGGCTACATGTTCAAGGCCCCGGTCACGCGCGCCTGACGGTGGTGGGAGGCCGCGTATCCTGAGCCTGTCCACACGCTTGCCCATCGTGCGCCGAATCGGCCTGCCCGAGCGGTTGCTGGCGATCCTCGTGCTGATGGCGGTCATCGATTTCGGGGCCAATGCGGTCCTGTTCGACCGGGTCAGCAATTTCGCGCTGCGCTCCGACGATGCCGCGCGCATTGCCGAAAACCTGACGATCGCCAGCCGCGCACTCGAAGCCGAAGCGCCCGCGCGGCGCCCGGCCATGGCCGAGAAACTGTCGTCGGCGCACCTTGCGCTGACCTGGCGCGCGCATCTGCCCCATGCGGTCGATGCCCTGCCGCTCGACCGGCTGCGCAGCCAGGTGCTCGATGCCGCGCCCGAACTGGCCCACAACGATCCGCGCTTTGCGCTGCGGTCGATTTCGGCGCCGGGCAGCGTGAGCGGGGTCATGCGCCTGTCCGACGGGTCGGGGCTGGTCTTCCACACCCGGGCGCGCGAGGCCTGGACGCTCAATGTCGGGCAACTGGCGGTCTTCCTGTTGCCCACGCCCTTGCTGGCGCTTCTGGCCTGGGTACTGTTCCGTGCCACGGTGCGGCCCTTGCGGGCACTGGTGGCGGCGACCGGGCGCGTGGGCGCGGGGGCGCCCGAACCTCTGGCCGAGAGCGGCCCGGATGAAGTGCGCCGCCTGATCCGCGCGTTCAACCGCATGCAGAGCCGCATTCATCGCCAGATGGTCGACCGCACCCAGTCGATGCTGGCGATCGGCCACGATCTGCGCACCCCCCTCGCACGGCTGCGGCTGCGCCTCGACGACGCGGGCATCGCCCCGCAGGACCAGGCCGACATGGTCCACGACATCGACGAGATGATGCACCTGCTCGCCTCGCTTCAGGCCTATGTCGAAGGCGAGGGACGCCAGATTCCCGCCGAGCGCATGGATCTGGCGGCCATGGCGATGACGCTGGTCGACAATGCCTGCGACCAGGGGCACGAGGCGGTCTACGAAGGCCCTGACAGTCTGGTGATCGAGGCGCGCCCGGTCACCTTGCGCCGGGCGCTGGGCAATCTGGTCGATAACGCCGTGCACTATGGCGGCAGTGTCGAGGTTCATGTCGCGCGGGTGGTTGAACAGAGGGGCGCAGAATGGGCCGAGGTGATCGTCTCCGACCATGGTCCGGGTATTCCTGCCGATCGCTTCGAGGATGTCTTGCAGCCGTTCGTGCGGCTCGATGCGGCGCGTTCGCGCGATACGCCGGGCATGGGGCTGGGGCTGGCCATCGTGCGCCGCTCGATTCGCGCGGAAGGGGGCACGCTGACTCTGGCCAACCGGGCTGGCGGGACGAGGCCTGATGGGACGGGACCTGATGGGGTGGGGCCCGAGGGGGG
>DQVI01000046.1 GCA_015661825.1 Novosphingobium capsulatum | reverse complement strand
TTGACGTTCGCAAGCTCGACACCCGTGCCATCCGCCTTCACACGCGGCTTCACGTTGTAGTCGATCACCCGCTTCACGCAGACCAGGGCTTTCATGTGTCCATGCCTTTCGTTGTTCGGCGGCCGGCCCCGAAAAGGACCGACCGCCGTACGGATCACGACAGGCTGTATTTCACGCTTACGTAAACGTCAACGTGTGGACCGGTGTCGGTCGATCATTCCATCTCCAGAATGACCGCGTCGACCGCAAGGCTCTCGCCCGCCTTGGCCTTCACCGTCTTCACCCGGCCCGCCTTCTGGGCGCGCAGGATGTTTTCCATCTTCATCGCCTCGACCACGGCGAGCGGCTGCCCGGCCTCGACCGCGTCGCCCTCGCCGACATGGAGCGCCACCAGCAGGCCCGGCATCGGGCAGATCAGGAAGCGCGAGAGATCGGGCGGGATCTTCTCGATCATGTGCCTGGCATAAGGCGCCACGTGGGCAGGCAGGACCTGCACCTTGTGGATCGCCCCGCGCGTGGTCAGCACGAAGCCGCTGCGCGTGGGCACGACCTTGACGCTCAGCACCACGCCATCGACCTCGGCCTCGACCAGACGGTCGCCGGGGGTATATTCGAGGCAAAGGTCGAGCGCCGTGCCATCGACGGTCACTTCATCGGCGGTCAGCGCCACGTCGAACGTGGTCTTGTCGAAGGTGACAGCCCAGTGTGCCGGCGGACGCAGGCGGCGGCCCAGCTGGCCGTCGATGCGACGCGCGCGGTCGGCCCGTGCCGTCGCCATGAACGCGGCGATCCCGGCCAGCGCGCGCTGGAGTTCGGGCGAAGCCGGAGCGCCATGGAAGCCCTCGGGATATTCCTCGGCGATGAAGCCGGTGGTCAGCTCGCCCGAGCGGAAGCGCGGGTGCTGCATGATCGCGCTCAGGAAGTCGATGTTGTGGCCCAGCCCGTCGAGCTGGAACGCATCGAGCGCGGCAACCTGCTTGTCGGCAGCCTCGTCACGCGTCTCGCCCCAGGTGATCAGCTTGGCGATCATCGGATCGTAGAACATCGAGACTTCGCCGCCTTCATAGACGCCGTCGTCCACGCGTACGCCGTCGATCCCGCGACGGCCATGGGCCGCGCCATCGTCGGTCCAGCCCGCCACCGGCGGCTGATAGTGGACCAGACGCCCGGTCGAGGGCAGGAACCCGCGATAGGGGTCTTCGGCATAGACGCGGTTTTCGATGGACCAGCCCTCGATCTTCACGTCGTCCTGCGTGAAGCCGAGCGGCTCACCGGCAGCAACGCGAATCATCTGCTCGACAAGGTCGATCCCGGTGATCGCTTCGGTGACCGGGTGTTCGACCTGAAGGCGGGTGTTCATTTCGAGGAAGTAGAACGACTGGCCGGTCTTGTCGGCGCCCGAGACGATCAGCTCGACGGTGCCGGCCGAGAAATAGCCGACCGCGCGGGCGAGCGCGACGCACTGTTCGCCCATGGCCTTGCGCATTTCGGGGCTGACGAACGGCGAAGGCGCTTCTTCGACGACCTTCTGGTGGCGACGCTGGATCGAGCATTCACGCTCGTTCAGGTAGACGATGTTGCCGTGCTGGTCGCCCAGGATCTGGATTTCGATGTGGCGCGGGTTCTCGATGAACTTCTCGATGAACACGCGGTCGTCGCCGAACGAGTTCAACCCCTCGCGCTTGACGCTCTCGAAGCCCTCGCGCACGTCCTGCTCGCTGTAGGCCAGGCGCATGCCCTTGCCGCCGCCGCCAGCCGACGCCTTCATCATCACCGGATAGCCGATGTCGTTGGCGATGCGCACCGCGTGGTCGGTGTCGTCGATCTCGCCGACATAGCCGGGCACGACGTTGACGCCTGCGGTCTTGGCCAGCTTCTTGGATTCGATCTTGTCGCCCATCGCGGCAATCGCGCCGACGGGCGGCCCGATGAACGCGATGTTCTCTTCAGCCAGCGCCTGGGCAAAGCTGGTGCGTTCCGACAGGAAGCCATAGCCGGGGTGAACGGCCTCGGCGCCGGTCGCCTTGCAGGCCGCGATGATCTTTTCAGGGATCAGGTACGACTGTGCGGCAGGGGCCGGGCCGATATGCACGGCCTCGTCGGCCATGGCCACGAACGGGGCGCGGGCATCGGCATCGGAATAGACCGCCACCGTCTTGATGCCCATGGCACGCGCGGTCTTGATCACGCGGCAGGCGATTTCGCCGCGATTGGCGATCAGGATCTTCTTGAACATCGTTGCCTCTCCTCAGGCGTCAAGCGGTGGCATGTTGTGGCCGAGCAGGCGCAGCACGTCGGCGGCGCATTCGACCACGTTGGTGCCCGGGCCGTAAATGCCCTGGACCCCCGCTTCGCGCAGGAATTCATAATCTTGCGGCGGGATGACCCCCCCTGCAATAACCTTGATGTCACCCCGGCCAGCCTCGCGCAGGCGCGCGATCAGTTCGGGGATCAGAGTCTTGTGTCCGGCAGCCAGGCTGGAGGCGCCGATGGCGTCGACCCCCTTTTCGAGCGCGAGCGCGCAGGTTTCCGCCGGGGTCTGGAACAAGGGGCCCGAAGTCACGTCGAAGCCCATGTCGCCAAAGGCCGAGGCGATCACATTGGCCCCGCGGTCGTGACCGTCCTGACCCATCTTGGCCACCAGCAGACGCGGCGCACGGCCCAGACGGCTGGTCACCGCCTCGACCCCGGCCAGCACCTGCGCATAGCGGGAATCATCCTTGTAGGCCGCGCCATAGACGCCCTTGACCGGGGTCGGCACGGTACCATGGCGCCCGAACACGGCCTCCATGGCATCGGAAATCTCGCCCAGCGTGGCGCGATGGCGCGCGGCCTCGACGGCGAGGGCCAGAAGGTTGCCACCTTCCGTGGCCCCCTTGGTGATCGCGTCCAGCGCGGCGCGGCAGGCGGTCTCGTCGCGCGCGGCCCGCACGGCGGCGAGCCGGGCGATC
>DQVI01000042.1 GCA_015661825.1 Novosphingobium capsulatum | reverse complement strand
GTGGCGCAGGGCGCCGGGGCCGGGCTGGTGATCGAGCCTCTGGCGGGTGGAGGCGGGCAGGCACGCATCGTGCGCGGCAGCGGGGCGAGCCCGGTGGTGCTGGGCTGGCTGGAGGGCTTGCCGGGGCGCGGCTGGGTGGTGCGGCGGCTGGTTCTGGCGCCCCTTGGCGAGGGGACGATCAGCTTCGAGGCGACCCTGGCTTCCTGATGCCCGCCCGGATGCACGAAAGCCCGCCCCTTGCGGGACGGGCTTTTCGCGGCGGGATCAGGCGATGATCTGGGTGAGGAACCAGACGCGCTGTTCGGCCTGGTCGGTCCAGTCGTCCGACATGCCTTCGGTGGCGTTGTCGCCCGCTTCGGTGGCGGCGGCCTTGACCGCGCGGATCGTCTCGACGAGCGCGGCATTGTCGTCGCGCAGCGCCTTGACCATGGCGAGCGCATCGACGCCGGTGCGGTCGTCGTCCTTGATCGAGGTCTTGGCGGCCACCGCGCCGATCGAGGTGAGCGTATTGCCCCCGTTCTTGCGCACGCGTTCGCCCACGATGTCGGTCAGGGCAAAGATTTCGGCGGCCTGTTCATCGAACAGCAGGTGCAGGTCGCGGAACTGAGGCCCGGCCACGTGCCAGTGGAAGTTCTTGGTCTTGAGGTAGAGCGCGAAGTAATCGGCCAGAAGACCGTTCAGGCTGTCGATCAGGGCCTTCTTTGCATTGTCGCCCGACATGGCAACTTCCTTTCATGTGAGTGGCGTTGTGAAGGTCATACGCCAGAACAGGCTGAAAGTTTCATGACAATAGAGGGATAGTTTGATCGCTTTTGTCGATCAGTCCTGAGGGCGCGGGGCCAGCCGCAAAACGAGCGCCCCGGCCAGCGCCGAAAGCAGCGAACCACCCAGAATGCCCAGCTTGGCTTCCTCGACGAGCAGCGGGCTGCCCGGAAAGGCCAGTTCGGTGATGAACAGGCTCATCGTGAAGCCGATCCCGCACAAGAGTGCCATGCCCCAGATATGAAGCGGGCCGGCGCCCTTGGGGCGCGGGGCGATGCCCAGCCGGTCGGCCCCCAGAACGGCCGCGAGCACGCCCAGTTGCTTGCCCACGAACAGCCCGCCCGCAATCGCCAGCGGCAGGGGGGCAAACACGGCTCCCAACCCCATCTGGCCCAGTTCGACCCCTGCATTGGCCATGCCGAACAGGGGGACCACGAAAAAGCCGTTGACCGGCACCAGTGTGTGTTCGAGGCGCAGGAGCGGGCTGTCGCCATGGGCATCGAGCTTCATCGGCACGCACAGCGCCGCCAGCACGCCCGCCACCGTGGCGTGAACGCCCGAGTGCAGCACGCAGAGCCACAGCGCGAGCGCCAGCAGCCCATAAGGCGCGATGCGCGAAACCCCCGCGCGGTTGCACGCGACGAGCGCGGCCAGAACCGCCAGCGCGCCGCCCAGCCAGCCCCAGGCCACGCCTTGCGTGTAGAACAGCGCGATCACCACCACCGCGCCCAGATCGTCGACCACCGCGACCGTGAGCAGGAACAGGCGGATCGAGGGCGGCACGCGGGCCCCGACCAGCGCGAGCACGCCCATGGCAAAGGCAATGTCGGTCGCTGCCGGAATGGCCCAGCCGCGCGCGAGGCCGGGATGGCCTTGCGCGAGGATGAGATAGACGAGCGCCGGGGTGGCCATGCCCGCGAGCGCGGCCAGCACCGGCAAGCGCCGCCGCCGCGGATCGGCCAGCGCGCCGTGGACGACCTCGCGCTTGATTTCGAGACCCACGACGAAGAAGAACAGCGCCATCAGCCCGTCGTTGATCCACGCATGCGCCGTGTCGAGCCGGGGAACCGGGGTGAACGGCAGGGCGGCGTGGAACAGTCCATGCCAGCCGTGTTGCAGCGGCGAATTGGCGAGCGCGATGGCCAGCGCGGCGCAAGCGACCAGCAGCAGGCCGGGCGTGGCTTCATGGCGCAGAACCCGCCGGAGGGCCGTGGGCTTGCGGTGAGGCGTGGTCATGATGGTCCCGTTTCAGATTTTTTCCAGCCGGGCCGTTGTGGCAGGGGGGGAATCGGGCGTCAAATCAAGCCGGAGCGGGTCTGGCGTTTTTGCGTGTCGGGCCTGTTTCCTCGGGCCGCGCAAGGCGCTAGGCAAGGGGGGATGGATGTCTATCTTCCTATTGCCAATCTGGCGGTCAACGGGCTGGTGATTGTCGGCCTCGGGGCCCTGACCGGTCTTCTTTCGGGCATGTTTGGCGTGGGCGGCGGGTTTCTGACCACGCCGCTGCTGATCTTCTATGGGGTGCCGCCCACGGTGGCGGCGGCCTCGGCGGCCAGTCAGGTGACCGGGGCGAGCGTTTCGGGGGCCTTTGCCCATGCCCGGCGCGGGGGAATCGACTATCACATGGGCGCCGTGCTGGTGGCGGGCGGCGTGCTGGGAACGGGGATCGGGGCCTTGCTGTTCCGCCTGCTTCAGGCGCTCGGCCAGATCGATACGGTCATCAACATCCTCTATGTCGTGCTGCTGGGCGGGATCGGCGGGCTGATGGCCCACGAGAGCATCACGGCCCTGCGCGCGAGCCGCAACGGCGCGGCGCGGCCCGCGCGGC
>DQVI01000229.1 GCA_015661825.1 Novosphingobium capsulatum | reverse complement strand
GCGGGCGACATCGGTGCGCGCGCGGCCTCGTGACCCGCGCCGCGGCTGTCGCGGGCGATCACCTTCTTGATCGAGGCGAGGATGTCCTCGACCGAAGGCTCACCGGCCTGACGCATCTTTTGAAACCCCCGATTCGCATGACAATAAAAACTGGACACCGCGCCTTCCCCCAACAGCGGCGATGCGCGCAGGGTCAGGGCAGTGGCTGGTCGGGGATTGTCGCATCCTGGGCCGGGGTGTCAACCGTGGCGGTGGCCTGGGCCTTTGGCGCGGGGTCGCTGTCCCAGTCCCAGATGCGGTGATGCACGCGCTCGTAGTTCGAGGCCGGGTCGTAAAGCGCGCCACCATCGAGCCCGAGATCGCGGGCCTGCGCCTTGCCCATGGCCGAAAGCAGTGCAAAACCAGCCACATATTCGTTGCGCTGGGCCGTCACCAACTGGACCTGCGCGTTGAGCAGTTCCTGCTCGGCATCGAGGATGTTGAGGATCGTGCGATTCCCTACGGTGTTTTCCGCACGCACGCCTTCGAGGCTGAGCGCGGCGGCATCGACCGCCGTCTGGTTCAGGCCGATCACTTCCCGCGCGGCCAGCCAGGACGACCAGGCCGAACGCACGGTGGCGATGACCTGCCGCTCGGCGCCGATTTCCTGCTCCATCGTCGCGCTCTGCGTGGCCTCGGCCTGACGCACGCGTGCAGCCGGAGCGCCGCCCTGGAACAGGGGAATCGAGGCGGTCACGCCGCTGACCAGGGTTCCGATGGCATTCGGGCCACCGCCCAGTGAACTGCCCAGATAGTTGACGTTCTGCGAGGTCGTGACCGCCGAGACCTTCGGCTTGCGGCTGGCTGCGGCGACCTTGACGTCGAAGCCGGCGGCCTTGCTCTGCTCGCGCGCGGCGGCCAGATCGGGGTTGTTGTCGAGCGCATAGTCGACGGCCCCGTCAACGTCGCCGGGCATGCCCGCCAGCGGCGGGGGCTGTTCCAGCAGGCCGGGGGCATGGCCGACCACCCGCACATACGTCTCGCGGCTGGCCACGAGGTTGGCCTCGGCCTGACGGAGGCTGGCACGGGCCAGCGCCAGGCGCGAGCGCGACTGGGCCACGTCGGTCCGGGTCACGTTGCCGATCTCGAAACGGTCGCTGGTGGCCTGGAGGTTGATTTCGAGCACCTGCACGTTGTTCTTTTGCAGGCCCACGATCGCCGCGTCGCGGATCACGTCCATGTAGGCCGTGACGGTGTTGGTAAACACGCTCGACTCGGTGCCGCGCAGGCTCGCCCGGCCAGCCTCGACACGGGTCTTGGCCGCGCGCAACCCGTTCTTGACCGAGCCACCACTGTAGATCGGCACGCTCAGGTTAACGGTCGCGGACAGCATCCGGTCAGGATTGGTGAACGCGTAAGAGCTGCCGCCCTTTTCGATATAGTTGTTGTAGTTGACGCTGCCCGCCAGCGAAGGCAGCGCCGAGGCGCGCGCGAGCGGCACGTTTTCATCGGTTGCGCGCAAGTTGTCGCGTGCGGCGAGGAGGTCGGGATTGGTCTGATAGGCAGCGGTCAGCGCAGCGCGCAAGTCGTCGGCCAGCGCTCCAACAGGTTGGAGCGCCAGACACAGGCTCAACACCGACAGACCGCGCCGCACGACCAGCCCACCGGGCTGGCGAAGGCGCATGGGGCTCAGAAGCTCCAGGTCTTGGTGGCGGCGAATTCGGGAATCGGGGCGAAATCGGCTTCACCCAGCGTGGTGAAGGCGATGTCCGAACCGACCTTGCGGCCCAGCGCCAGACGGGCGACGCGGCGCTCGATCAGGCCGGTCACGAGGCGGCCCGACACATCGACCGTGGCCGCCAGCGCGGGCGTGACAGCGCCGATGGCGCCATCGATCAGCACGAGGGCGAACGTGCCCAGCTTCGCCAGATCGTCCGACGGCGAGGCGACCGTGACCACCAGGCCCAGTTCGCGCAGCAGCGCGGCCAGATAGGCGCCCGGCTTGCCGATCACCAGCGCGCGTTCACCGGCCTGGGGGGCGGCGGCGATCAGCATCTGGCCATGGGTAAGCGCGGGGGCGAGCACGGTGCCATCGCCCAGCGGCACGGCGCGGTCGACATAGGCAAGGCCATGACGGGCCGCAGGAACGAAATCCTCACGCGCCACGGCAGCAAAGGCGGCCAGAATGGCCGGATCGTTCACGCCGCTCACACGGAGCTGACTGTCGATCATTGCCTTGCGTTCGCGGACCAAATCGGCTGCTTCAGCTACTGCCACGCTCATCGCTCTTCCCTCATCAGTCGGGTACGGAGACGGCCTTGGCGGATGGTCATGCCCCGGTCGTCCATTCTGTCGTCAGCTCTCTAGAATATTGAGCAGCTTGCGCCAAGCGTCTTGCATGCTGTCCGTCGGAGCGTAAGGGGCATTGGCAGAATGCTGTAGCAGGAGCAAAATTGCGATGGCGGAAATGGTGACGATCCGGGAAGCGGATCTTATCGATAGTGTGGCCGATGCGCTGCAATACATCAGCTACTTTCACCCGATGGATTACATCCGTGCGCTGGGCGAGGCCTACAAGGCCGAGCAAGGCCCCGCCGCCAAGGATGCCATCGCCCAGATCCTGACCAACAGCCGCATGTGCGCGGAGGGCCACCGCCCGCTGTGCCAGGACACGGGCATCGTCAACGTGTTCATCGAGTGGGGCCAGGATTGCCGACTCGAATCCGACAAGTCGTTGCAAGAGGTCGTCGATGAAGGCGTTCGTCGCGCCTATCTCAATGCCGACAACAAGCTGCGCGCCTCGGTCCTGGCCGATCCGGCCTTCACCCGCCGCAACACCCGCGACAACACGCCCTGCGTGCTCCATGTCGACATGGTCAAGGGCAACAAAATCTCCGTCGACGTGGCGGCCAAGGGCGGCGGCAGCGAAAACAAGTCGAAGTTCAAGATGATGAACCCGAGCGACTCGATCGTCGACTGGGTTCTGGAAATGCTGCCCCAGATGGGTGCCGGCTGGTGCCCGCCGGGCATGCTGGGCATCGGCATCGGCGGCACCGCCGAACACTGCGTGCTGCTCGCCAAGAAGGCCCTGATGGAGCCGATCGACATGGCCCAGCTCAAGCAGCGCGGCCCCCAGACCGATATCGAGCGCCTGCGCATCGAGATCTTCGACAAGGTC
This sequence comes from Novosphingobium capsulatum, assembly GCA_015661825.1. Classification (GTDB taxonomy): domain Bacteria; phylum Pseudomonadota; class Alphaproteobacteria; order Sphingomonadales; family Sphingomonadaceae; genus Novosphingobium; species Novosphingobium pituita. The sequence continues at coordinate 4,782 of DQVI01000229.1, read as the reverse complement.
AACGCGCTGGGCATCGGCGCGCAAGGGTTGGGCGGTCTGTCGACCATCCTCGACGTCAAGATCATGGACGCCCCCTGCCACGCGGCGGGCAAGCCTGTCGCCATGATCCCCAACTGCGCGGCCACCCGCCACGCCCACTTCACCCTCGACGGCAGCGGGCCGAGCTATCTCGAACGCCCCAAGCTCGACGAATGGCCGCAAGTCCACTGGGCGCCCGACGCCTCGGCCAAGCGCGTCAACCTCGACACCCTCACCCCCGAGGAAGTCCAGAGCTGGAAGCAGGGCGACCGCCTGCTGCTCAACGGCAAGATGCTCACCGGCCGTGACGCCGCGCACAAGCGCATCCAGGACATGCTGGCCAAGGGCGAGGAGCTGCCGGTCGAGTTCAAGGGCCGCGTGATCTACTACGTCGGCCCGGTCGATCCGGTGCGCGACGAAGTGGTCGGCCCGGCGGGCCCCACCACCGCCACGCGCATGGACAAGTTCATGGACATGATGCTCGACCAGGGCCTGCTGGCCTGCGTGGGCAAGGCCGAGCGCGGCCCGGCGGCCACCCAGTCGATCGCCAACCACAAGTCGGCCTACCTGATGGCCGTGGGGGGCGCTGCCTATCTGGTGGCCCGCGCGATCAAGGAATCGAAGGTCGTGGGCTTTGCCGATCTGGGCATGGAAGCGATCTACGAATTCACCGTCGAGGACATGCCGGTGACCGTGGCCGTCGATTCCGAGGGCCAGAACGTCCACCAGCTCGCCCCGCTGGTGTGGAAGAAGAAGATCGCCGACGAAGGCCTGCTTTCGGCCTGATTTTGGCGGCCTGAATCTGACGATCTGATTTTGGCAGCCCCTTCACCGGGGCCCACAGGAACCCGGACCGCATCCGACGCGGTCCGGGTTTCCTTTTGCCTGCCGCCCCATTTCAATCGACCAACACGCCATCGCGTCCGACTGGCCGCACTGGCATGACAGGCCGCCCTGCCCTAGCAGGGCACCATGGCCTCTTCATCGCGGGCATCGTCCGCCAATCCCTCCCCCCCGCCCTCTTTCGACGAGGATCTGGCCGCTCCCGATGACGGGAAGGTCACCGCGCGGCAGGTCGTGCTGTCGGCCAGCGCGCTGTGGCTGTGCTATTACGTGCTCGCCTCGGTGCGCTGGGCTGTTGTCGGCCCTGCGGAAACCGATCTGGGCATCTGGCTCGAACTGCTGGGCCGTCGCGGGCTGGTGACGCTGGCCGGGGTGGCGGTGACGGTGATGGTCTGGCCGATCCTGCGCCGCTTCGACGACCGCCCGATGGGGATGCGGATCGGGCTGGCGCTGGTGATCATGCTGCCCGCCGCCGTGCTCCTCGCCGCGATCAACCAGAAAGCCTTTGCCCCGCTCGTCGATCACTGGGACAAGACCTGGCAGGACAAGATCCAGCAGGACAAGACCCAGCGCGGCGACTCGGCGGCCCAGAGCATGGGCGGCAATGTCCTGATCGACGTGGCCCCTCCCCCGCCCCCTCCCTCGCCAACTGCTCTGCCTGCGCCTTCGGCTTCATCGCCGCCCACCCCGCCCACGCCCCCCTCTTCGGGCGTGCGGATCGAGCGCCATGAAAACGGCGTGACCGAGATCACCACCGGGGGCGTACACATCATCAGCCGCAAGACCATGAAGCAGCCTCATGGCCAGTCGCCGGATTCCTCCTCGCTCCAGACCATGCACGACGACCAGCAACTGTTCTGGCAGGAGCTGACCGACATCGCGCTGGGCCGCTATTTCCTGCTGATCGCCTGGGCCGCGCTCTATCTCGCGCTCGGCAATGCCCAGCAGCGCCGCGCCGCCGAATGGCGCGAGGCCGAATATCGCCGCGCCGCCAAGGCCGCCGAGCTGCGCTCGCTGCGCTATCAGGTCAATCCACACTTCCTGTTCAACACGCTCAATTCACTCTCCGCGCTGGTCATGGTGGGCCGCGCCGAAGAAGCCGAGCGGATGATCCAGACGATCTCCAGCTTCTATCGCCACTCGCTGACCACCGATCCCACCGCCGATGTCCCGCTCGTCGACGAGATCGCGCTCCAGCGGCACTATCTGGCCATCGAGGGGGTGCGCTTCCCCGAGCGGCTGCGCGTCGAATTCGATGTCCCCGCCAATGTCGAACAGGCCTGCGTGCCGGGCATGATCCTCCAGCCGCTGGTCGAAAACTCGATCAAATATGCCGTCTCGGCCACCACGCGCCCGGTCACCATCCGCATCCGCGCGCAGGCGGTGGGCGATCTGCTGGTGCTCAGCGTGGCTGACGATGGCCCCGGCCTGCCGCCGGGCGACCACCGCACGGCAGGCGGCACCGGAATCGGGCTGGCCAATGTCCGCAGCCGTCTGGCCGCGCGCTTCGGCGCGCAGGCGCGGGTGGAAAGCGGCCCCCTTCCCGCCGGGGGCTATGCCAGCGTATTGACTTTGCCCATCCTCACCAATGCCGGTTCCCCCCATAACGGTTGAAAGAGCCTCATGCGCACCCTGATCGTCGATGATGAACCCCTGGCTATCGAGCGCATGCAGATCCTGTGCGCGCGCATCCCGGCCCTGCAAGTGGTCGGCACCGCCGCCGATGGCGCCGCCGCGCTGCGTCTGGTCGAGGCGCTCGCCCCCGACCTCGTCATGCTCGACATGACCATGCCCGAGCTGGACGGGCTGGGCGTGGCCCGCGCGCTCGCCCGCCAGACCCCGCGCCCGACAGTGATCTTCGTGACCGCGCACGACCATTTCGCGGTCGAGGCCTTCGATTGCGAGGCGGTCGACTATGTGCTCAAGCCCGTTGCACAGGACCGGCTCGAACGCGCGGTCGAACGCGCGCTGGCCCGCAAGACCTCTGGCAGCGACGGCGACACGGGTGCCCCGGCCACCACCCTGCCTTCCCCGCCGCCTGCCCCGTCGCCCGCCGATGTGCCTGCCGCCCCCTCGCCGTGGATCGAGGAATTCTGGGTGCCCCATCGCAGCGAACTGGTCCGCGTCGCCGCCACCGACATCGACCGCATCGATGCCGAGCGCGACTATGTGCGGCTCCATGTCGGCCAGCGCAGCTACCTGATGCTGCACACCATCCAGCGGCTCGAAGACCGGCTCGACCCGGCGCGCTTCATCCGCCTCCACCGCTCCACCATCGTCCGGCGCGACCGGATTCAGGGCCTGCGCCACGATGGGCTGGGGGTCTGGTCCGCCGAACTGGCCGACGGCACGATGCTGCGGATCGGGCGGACCTATCTGGCCAAGGCCAAGGCCATGGCGGGGCGGTAACAACCCCGCCCCCCCACATACCCGCGCGTCAGGTGCGGTGGGCGGGGGCCTTGCGGAAGCGCCAGATGCGGGCCTGGTCACTGCTTCGGGCCTGATCACCGCTTCGGGCCTGCCCCTGCCCGCGCACCCCCGCCAGCGTGGCGATTCCGCCCGAATCAAGGGTGTGGAACCAGCGGGCCATCTCCGTCCCGCGCGGAGCGGCCCAATCGGCGCCCAGCGCCTCCAGCACCCGTTCGAGCAGGCGCAGGCCAAGCGCGCGCGGCAGGCCCGGCGGCACGGTCAGCAGGCCGCTCTCGCCATCAGTGCCCGGCTGCCACTGGCGCGCCATCGCGCCTTGCGCCATCCATTCGAGCGCGGCATCGGCATCGGCCAGATGGGCCGCGCTGGCCGCCAGCCCCTCGGGGTCGAGCCAGTCGACCGCCTCGGCCAGCCCCTGCCGCACGCGCACGCGCTCGAACCGGGAATCGCGATTGGACGGATCGTGGACCACCGCCATCCCCGCCGCCTGCGCCACGGCGGCCAGATCGGCGCGGCGCCAGCCGAGCAGCGGGCGTGCAAGCGGCAGGGTCGGATCGCCAGGCACCTGACCCAGAGGCCGCATGCCCGCAAGGCCCCGCACCCCTGCCCCGCGATTGAGCCGCATGATCATCGTTTCGGCCTGATCGTCGGCATGGTGGGCCGTGGCCAGAACCCCGGCGCCATGGGCCCGCGCCCAATCGGCCAGCGCGGCATAGCGCGCCGCGCGCGCGCGCGCCTGAACCCCGCTGCCTGCGGCCATCTGCAAGCGCACCGTGGCATGGGGCACCCCGCGCGCAGCACACAGCGTGGCCACCTGCCGCGCCTCGTCCGCGCTTTCGGGGCGCAGGCCATGATCGACCGTGGCGGCGATCACCCGACCCGGCAGCGCGAGGGCGCCCAGCGCCAGCAGCGCGCAACTGTCGGGCCCGCCCGATACGGCAAGGGCGACAGGGCCGGTGTCAGGCTGGTTCAGCGCGCTCCAGTCGCGGGCGAAAACGTCCGCGAAGCGCGCCAGCACGGCGTCAATTGCACTTCACCCCTTTGATCGCGGCCTCGTACTGGCCCTTGAGACGGCCCGCCACATCGTCGGGATAGGTATCGCGCAGCTCGCCAAAGGCGCCGCAGGCGCGCTTGGTGTCCTTGATGCGGGTCATCGCCACGCCAAGGTTGAGCAGGCTCTCGCTGGCACGGGCGCCCTGCTTGTCGCCCAGATAGTTCTGGAGGAACCACTGCGCGGCCGTGCCCGGCTTGCCATCGTCGAGATAGGCGCGGCCCAGCAGGTTGCGCGCGTAGCTGATGCGGCTGGACTTGGGATAGGCCTGGACGAACTTCGTCAACTGGGCCTGCGCCTCGGGATAGAACTTGGCGTCATAGAGGCGGAAGCCATAGCTGTATTCGTCTTCGGCCTTGTCGCCGGTCGAGGGCTTCTCGATCGCGGCGACGGCGGCCACGCGGTCTGCCGAGGCGGCCGTGCGGGCCGCCGGGGTGGCTGCG
>DQVI01000044.1 GCA_015661825.1 Novosphingobium capsulatum | reverse complement strand
GACGCCCTTCCGATCTTGCGGGGCGGCGGTGACGATCTGGACCGTGACCCCGCCTTCGAGGTCGGCGCTGGCGGCCTGTGCGGCGTGGCGCAGCGCCAGCGCGCTGGCCGCGGCCACGACGGTCAGCCCGATCATGATCGCGATGACCCAGGGCATCGGGCCCGACAGGCGCGCCTCGGGCAGGAGCGGGGATTCGCCGCCGCCGCCAAAGGCCCCGCCCAGCGTGCGGGCCAGCGTGTCGATCAGGCGTTTCATGGCAGGCTCTTCATGGAAGGGCTGCCGCATCGATGATCCCCGGCCCCGGTCCGACCGGGCGGCGCGGGGGATAGCGCAAGGCGCCGGTGGGATCGGCCAGCTTGCCCTTGTCGAGCCGCATGATCAGCGAATCGGGCACCTTGCGGATCAGGTGGAGGTCGTGGGTGGCGACAACCACCGTGGTGCCCAGCCGGTTGAGGCTTTCGAACAGGCGCAGCAGCTTGATCGCCATGTCCGGGTCGACGTTGCCGGTCGGTTCGTCGGCCACGAGGATGTCGGGCCGGGCGATCACCGCGCGGGCGATGGCTACGCGCTGTTGTTCCCCGCCCGAGAGCGTGGCCGGGCGGGCGTGGATGCGATCCCCCAGACCCACCCATTCGAGCATGTCGGTGACGGGCTTGGCAATGTCGCGCTCGGCCTGTCCGGCCACGCGCAGGGGCAGGGCGACATTGTCCCACGCCGAAAGATGGGGGACGAGGCGGAAATCCTGGAAAACCACCCCGATGCGGCGGCGAAAGCCGGGCAGGCGCTCGCGCGGGAGGGTGATGGCATCGGTGCCGAACATGCGGATCAGCCCGCGCGAGGGGCGCTGGGCGAGGTAGAGCATGCGCAAAAGGCTGGTCTTGCCCGCGCCGCTGGCGCCGGTCAGGAAGTAGAAGCAGCCCGGATAGAGCGTGAACGAGACATCGGCCAGAACCTCGCGTCCGGCCCCATAGCGCAGTCCGACATTGTCGAACTGGACAATCTCGGCGGCAGGCTGGTTCATGGAGGGAAAGTCGGCCCCGATCAGATGGTGTGGCAGGAACGCCCGTTGGTGTGCGCCGCACTGCGGTTGGTGCCGCCCGGTATGTCGGCATGGCGCGCGATTGGCAACAAGGGCTATAGGCGTCAATGCATGTGGAAAAAAGGGCGTCATCATGAATTGCAGGGACATGCCCTATTGTTTCAGGGGGGGGCACCATGCTTAGACCTGTTTCATGATCATCGCCTGTCCCGCCTGCGCGACGCGTTATGTCGTTCCCGACAGCGCGATCGGTGTGGACGGCCGCACCGTGCGCTGTGCCAAGTGCCGGCACAGCTGGTTCCAGGCCGGTCCAGAACTGCCGCCCCGCGAGCCGGTGGCGGAGGCGGCGCCTGCTGCCGTGGCCAGCCCGATTTCTGAAGCGGCCCGGCCTGAAGCGAACAGACCCGAAGCACACCAGTCTGAAGCACGCCGACCCGAACCCGCACCAGCCGCCCAAGCGCCGCAGCCTTCGGCTCAGGCCGCCCCCGGCACGCAGGCTCCGCCTGCTCCGGCCGAGCGGATCGACCGGCCCGATATGGCCGGCTCCAACACGGCTGGCTCCAACATGACTGGCTCCAACATGACTGGGGCCGATGGGGCGGGCGCTGCCGGATCGGGCGAGTTCGTTTCGGCGGTGTCGAGCTTCGAGCATCAGCCCCCGTTCCGCCCCCGCCGCAATCCGGCCCGCCTGTGGACGGCTGCCGGGGTGACCTTTGCGGTGGCCGTGGCGGTGATGATCGCGCTGGTCTCGTGGCTGGGCCTGCCCGACTGGCTGCCGGTCAGCCGCCCGACTTTCGGCAACGGGCCGTCCGATCTCGTGCTTTCGTTCCCCCCGGCGCGGCAGGACCGCCGCACGCTGCCCAACGGCACCGAATATTTCGGGGCGAGCGGGACGGTGACGAACGTGGGCAAGGACTTGCGCGAGGTGCCCGCGATCCAGATCGTGCTGCGCGACGCGAAGAACCGCATCGTCTACACCTGGGACGTGGCCCCCCCGCGCGACAAGCTGCGTCCGGGCGAGAGCGCGACGATCAACGAAGCCGTCACCGACGTGCCCGCCAGCGCCAAAGTGGCCGAGATCGGCTGGAAGCCCGAATAAGCGAGCCGGGTGGTCGGCCAAGCGGCCAAGGGGCCAACCGGTTGGCCTGCCTGTCGAAAAAAACGTCAGGCAGGGTCGGGGCAGGCGGAATGGGCGTTTTTCGAGTTTTGCACAGGGGCTGGGGATAAAAAGTTTTCGTTTCCTGTTGCGCACCCCCCAACCCGCTGCTAGGGGCGCGCTCCTACCCCGACGGGTTCTCATCGAAAGGTGAACAGCCCGGAGCGATATGCGGTCGTGGCGGAATTGGTAGACGCGCAACGTTGAGGTCGTTGTGGGCGAAAGCCCGTGGAAGTTCGAGTCTTCTCGACCGCACCATCCCTGAAAAATGTGATCCTTGCCTTCGGGCACCCCTCGCTTCATCGAGGCCCGGTCACTGGAGGGGAACCACCTTGTCTTCTTCGACACCATCTGACGCTGTTCTGGCTGGTCTGGGCTATGGGGCCAGCGCGGTGGCCGTGGTGATCACCGATCCGCGCCAGAGCGACAATCCCATCGTCGATTGCAATGCCGCGTTCGAGGCGCTGACCGGCTATGCCCGGAGCGAGATCGTCGGGCGCAATTGCCGGTTCCTGCGCGGGGCGGATACCGATGCGCGCGACAGTGCGCGGTTGCGCGCGGCGATTCAGGCGGTGCGGCCCGCGCTGGTCGAGATTCTCAATTACCGCAAGGATGGCAGCGCGTTCCGCAATGCGGTGATGATCGCGCCGATCTTCGGCCCAGAGGGCGAACTGGCCTATTTCATGGGCTCGCAGATGGAGGTGGGCAGCGGGGCGCCCCATGCCGCGCAGCAGGACGCGCGCGCGCGGGTTGCCCTGCTCTCGCCGCGCCAGCGCGAGATTCTCGGGGCCATGGCCGCGGGCAGGCTCAACAAGCAGATCGCCCATGCGCTGGGCCTGTCGGAGCGCACGGTGAAGATGCACCGTGGCGCCGTGATCCGCGCGCTGGGCCTGCGCACGAGTGCCGAAGCCATCCGTCTGGCGGTCGAAGCCGGTTATTGAAGCCCGGCCGGGGAAGGGGCCACGAGCGGGGCGAACGGGGCCAGACAGGCATCGAGGCCGGGCAGGGGCCATCCCTGTTCCATGGCCAAACCCGGTCCCATAGCCTGTCCATGGGGCAGGGGCAGGCTTTCGCTGTGGTTGCGCGCGGCTTGCAGGGCGGCGGCGGCCTTGTCGGTCAGGGCAAGGATCGCGGCGATCTGGTCGGGATCGTTGAGGGCCATGGCCTTGGCCTCGCGCGCGCCTTCGGCGCAGCGGCGGGCCAGATCGCGGGCCTGTGCGGCCACCAGCGCGAAGCCCTGCCCGCTTTCCCCCGCGCGCGAGGCTTCGACCCCGGCATTGAGCGCGACGAGGTTGGTCTGGAAGGCGATGTCGTCGATCAGGGCGACGAGGCCGCCCATGCGGCTGGCGCTCTGCGCGGCGGACCGGGCGAGGTCGAGGCAGCCGTCCACGGCCTGCGCGGCCTGATCGAAGGCGCTGTCCTGATGGTGTTGGCGTGCCGACAGGTCGGCGCAGGCCGAGGTGATGGTGTCCATGCCCTGCCGGATCGCCTGATGGGCGCTGGCCATGCGTTCGAGCGGGGTGGAGGCCATGGGAAGACCGGTCGCGGGGGACCGGGGGGCCGGAGAGGATGCGGGCCGGGGTTCGGGCCGGGGTTCGGGCCGGGCGTCGAGCCGGGCGTCTCTGGGGGGAGGAGCGACCGGTGCCTCGACGGCCGGGGCCTCGACCGGGGAAGCCTCGACTGGAGCAGCGGCGGGCGGTTCGGGGGCACTCTGTGTTTCGGGATCGGGGCCTGTTCGGCGCTTGTGCCCGGCCATCGTGGCGATCAGCGCCAGTGCGGCGGCGACCAGCGAAATCAGCGTTGCGGCGATCTGGAAATAATACATGGCGGCAAGCTCCGGCAGGTTGGAAAAGCCGGGCCAGTGTGCGGCCACTCCTTTCGCATAATGGTTAGGACAAGCCTGCGGAACATTGCTGACGAAGGGTAAACGCGGCAGCATGGTGGCATGACCTTGCGATTCGATCCTTTTTCCGTTGCGCGGACCGTGGCTCTGGCTCCTGTACTGGCCCCTCTCTTGGCTGGCGCGCTGGCCTTGCCCACGGGGGCGCTGGCCGCTCCGGCCCGTCATGCGCCTGTTCATCACGCATCTGCGCCTGCTCCGGTGCCTGCTGTCGCCTGGGTGGCCTTGCAGACCGATCAGGGGCGCATCGTGGTCGAGCTTGATGGCGCCCATGCGCCGGTCAGCGTGGGCAATTTCCTCCACTACGTCGATACGCGGCACTATGACGGGATGACGTTCTACCGGGCCATGCACCTCGACTGGGGCAAGCAGCCCAATGGCCTGCTGCAAGGCGGGATTCGCGATTCCCGACTGCTGTTCAAGCCCATCGCACACGAGCCGACCAGCCAGACTGGCATCCTCCACAAGGCGGGCACGCTTTCGCTCGCGCGGCGCGCGCCCGGAACGGCGATGGCCGATTTCTCGATCCTGCTGGCCGACATGCCCGCGCTCGATGCCGATCCGGCGGGGACGGACCCCGATCTCAAGCTCGGCTATGCGGCCTTTGGCCATGTGGTGGAGGGGATGGATGTGGTCCGCAAGATCTGGGACCAGCCGCGCTCGGCCACGCTGGGCGAGGGGGTGATGAAGGGGCAGATGCTCGAAAAGCCGGTGAAAGTGATCAGCGCACGCAGAGTGCCGGAGCCGCCCCCCGTGGCTGCCCCGGCACCCGCGCCTGCACCTGTTCCCTGATCGGTTCGGACCCGTTCAGTTGGGGCAGGTAATGGCTTGGCTCCTGCCGCGCTGGGACAGGGTGGCGCGATAGAAGAAGGCGTCGCCCCCGGCGGTCTGGTTGGGCCCGGCGATCATGTCGATGGTATCGCCCTTGGCCACGACGAGCTTGACCGGGGCGACGGTGAGGGTGCTGGTCAACAGGCCCTGCCACACGACCTTGCCGTTCTGCCTGAGGGTGAGGTCGACCCCGTCGCCCGACGCCGACTTGGCGAAGCAGGCGCGCCAGTCCAGCATCTGGGCCACCGGCGCGGTATAGCGCCAGACCGCACGCAGGGGGGCCGCAGCCGTTCCGGCCGGGGCAGCGGAGGTGTTGTTGATGCGCAGGGGGCGTGAATACCTGTTGCCGAAATAGCCGGTCCAGCTGTCGTCGACCCAGTCGAGCGCGGTGTCGCGTTCGGCCTTGTCGCGCACGAAATAGCGCCAGCCCGTGCCGCCCCAGCCCAGCAGGGTATCGGCCACGACCCCCGAGGTGCCCGGCGTGAAGGCCTTGCCCACCAGCACGATCGGTTCGTCGCCGATCACCGGGGAGCGCAGGGCGAGGCCGGTCGGACCATAGGCGCGGGTGCCCTTGCCCAGCATCAGGCCACGCGGGGCGCCCCAGATCACCGTGGTATCGGTGCCGAAGCGATAGGCGAAGAGCAGCGGATCGCCCATGTCGATGCGGGTGGCGCGGCCCTTGCCCAGCACGCTGTCCTGCACGAAGCGGAAGGCGCGGCCCTGGTCCTTGAGCGCGGTGCCGGTGAACAGGCCCATCGTGGGGAAGCCCGCCTGATCGATCAGGGCATACCAGCTCGCCTGCGCGACGCCGCTGGCCGAGAGCAGGGTGGCCTGCTTGATCAGCTCGCCTGCTGCGGTGGTCTGATCGGTGGTGGCAAGGCCAAATTCGGTGGCCCAGACCGGCACGCGCTTGCCTGCCTCGTCCATCGCCGCATTCAGGCGCGCCATTTCGAGGTCGAGCGCCTCGCCCCGGTTGCGATAGGGGTGGACGGCAAGGCCATCGACCTGATCGAGCAGGCCCGCCGCAAACAGCGGGCGCAGGAAGCCGGTGCCCACCATGTTGGTCGAGCCGCCCAGCAGCGCGGGAGTGCCGCCCAAAGTGGCATGGGCCGTGGCCGCGATGCGGACATAGGCGCTCGTCGGGTCGACCCCGGCGGGGAAGGCCATGGCGCGCGCGCCGTTGATCTCGTTGCCCAGTTCGATGGCCACCAGGCAGGTGCCGAACTTCTGGCGCAGCGCGTCGAGATAGGCGGCATAGGCCTGGCGGCCTTCTTCGGAGGTGACCCACAGGCCGCCATCGTAGAGCGGGTTGGTCGGGATCTGGGTGAGGATCAGGCGGCGCCCGGCGGCGCAGGCATTGGCGAGGTTGCGGGCCGCCGGGGTGTCGAGATTGTAGCGGCCCTTGACGGTCTCGCCCGCCGCCCAGGGCAGCGAATCGCGCAGCAGGGGGGCCTTGGCCTGGCTGGCCAGATCGTTGGCCGTGCCCGACCAGTTCTGGCTGAAATGGGTCTGCGCGCCCAGCACCAGCGGTTCGCCGCCCGCCGTGGCGGGGGCGAGCGCGGCGAACGGGGCGGCGGCGGT
>DQVI01000116.1 GCA_015661825.1 Novosphingobium capsulatum | reverse complement strand
GGACAGGGCGGTGCGCCGGCGCGGCGGCATTGTGCGGCGCGGCGGGCGCATTCGGGCTTGGCGCGCAAGTGTGCTGGCGCCCGGTTCACGCGGGCGCCCATGCAGGTTGGGCCGTTTCCCGTGGGGTTGAAAACAGGGTGCGACGCGCGGGAACGGTTGGCGCGTTGGCGCATTGTCCCGAGAGGTCGGCGCGGGACCGTCAGGGCGGCGGCGCTATCCGAACGTTTCAGAAAAACCGGTATCCGGGAGCCTGCTTCCGGTACGAAAGCCGCGTCCCCTTCGCGGTGAGGTCGTCCCTGGCGACCGGAAGGCGCCTCGCTCCACGTCGTAGGGTACGAGGCGCCTTTTCCGTTGGGGGAAGGGGTTACTTCCAGAACCAGCCGGGCTTGAGCGCGCGATTTTTGCGGTTGCGCCACATCTGGATGTAGAGCCACAGCCCCGAGAAGCTGAAGAAGATCATCGCGAAGCCCGAGAGCGTGCCGATCAGGACGCCGACCGGACCGAAGCTCTCGCCCGAGTGCAGATGGTGCAGCAGGCCCACGATCGAGCGGGCGCCACCCTTGGGGCGCGGACGGCATGTGTAGTCGGGCGGGCACACGAACGCCGGCTTGGCCGGGGTGCTGGCCTGTGCTTCCGTCTTGGGCGGTCCTTCGCCGCCGCTCATGAGCGGGACGATCTGGCTGAGAGTGCCGGTAATGGCGATCCACAGCAGGAAAACTCCGAAAACCACCGAAATCCAACGGTGCCACTTGCGCATTGTCTGATCCCCTACAAGGTATTCCCATGCCAAAAACGTTCATGAGAATCATTCGCTTTTGGCGAATGATGTGCCGCATGCACAAGTCATGAAATGTCCCGATATGTATCATTGGGCGAATGCGCAATCCGGGGCAAAGGGCTCTTTTGGACACCCCGCCCAGCGGGGGGCAAATCGGCCCGGGAAAGTGTTCTGGCTTTCCCGGGCCATTTTCATGCGGCTTGAACGGCTGCGCAGATTACTGGCAGGCCAGGCATTCCTCGTAGTCGGTCTGCTTGACGTCGAGCTCGATCCGGCGGGCCTGCGCGGTATTGTCCGCCTCGACACCCCCGGCAAACCCGGCGCGCTGCACCGACTTGGAGCGCAGGTAGTAGAGCGACTTGATGCCCTTTTCCCAGGCCTGGAAGTGGAGCATCAGCAGGTCCCACTTGTCGACATCGGCCGGGATGTAGAGGTTCAGCGACTGGGCCTGGTCGATATAGGGCGTGCGGTCGGCGGCGAATTCGAGCAGCCAGCGCTGGTCGATCTCGAAGCTGGTCTTGTAGACCGCCTTTTCGTCAGCCGAGAGGAACTCCAGATGCTGGACCGATCCGCCGTGTTCGAGGATCGAGTTCCACACGTTGGTCGAATCCTTCGACTTTTCGCGCAGCAGCTTTTCCAGATAGGGGTTCTTGACCACGAACGAGCCCGAGAGGGTCTTGTGCGTGTAGATGTTGGCCGGGATCGGCTCGATGCAGGCCGAGGTGCCGCCGCAGATGATCGAGATCGACGCGGTCGGCGCGATCGCCATCTTGCACGAGAAACGCTGCATGGAGCCCATGTCGGCCGCGTCGGGGCAGGGGCCGCGTTCCTGGGCCAGCAGCAGCGAGGCCTCGTCGGCCTTGGCGGCGATGTGGCGGAACATCTTGAGGTTCCAGGCCTTGGCCATGGCCGATTCGAAGCCGATGCCCTTCTTTTGCAGGAACGAGTGGAAGCCCATCACGCCCATGCCGACCGAGCGTTCGCGCGCTGCCGAATACTTGGCGCGGGCCATTTCGTCGGGCGCGCGGTCGATGAAGTCCTGAAGCACATTGTCGAGGAAGCGCAGCACGTCTTCGACAAAGCGCTTGTCGCCCTGCCATTCGTCCCAGGTTTCCAGGTTGAGCGACGAGAGGCAGCAGACCGCCGTGCGGTCGTTGCCCAGATGGTCGATGCCGGTGGGCAGGGTGATTTCCGAGCACAGGTTCGAGGTCGAGACCTTGAGGCCCAGTTCACGATGATGCGCGGGCATCATGCGGTTCACCGTGTCGTTGAAGACGATATAGGGCTCGCCCGTGGCGAGGCGCACTTCGACCAGCTTCTGGAACAGCGAGCGCGCATCGAGCTTGTTGCGCACCGAGCCGTCCTTGGGGCTGCGCAGGGCAAATTCGGTGCCGTCGCGCACGGCTTCCATGAATTCGTCGGACAGCAGCACGCCGTGGTGCAGGTTGAGGGCCTTGCGGTTGAAGTCGCCCGACGACTTGCGGATTTCGAGGAACTCCTCGATCTCGGGGTGCGAGATGTCGAGGTAGCAGGCCGCCGAACCACGGCGCAGCGAGCCCTGGCTGATCGCCAGCGTCAGGCTGTCCATCACGCGCACGAACGGAATGATGCCGCTGGTCTTGCCGTTGAGGCCGACGTTCTCGCCGATCCCGCGCACATTGCCCCAGTACGTGCCGATGCCGCCCCCGCGCGAGGCGAGCCAGACGTTCTCGTTCCAGGTCTTGACGATGCCTTCGAGGCTGTCCTCGACCGAGTTGAGGTAGCACGAGATCGGCAGGCCCCGCCCGGTGCCCCCGTTCGAGAGAACCGGCGTTGCGGGCATGAACCAGAGGTTCGAGATATAGTCATAGAGACGCTGGGCATGGGCCGCGTCGTCGGCATAGGCGTCGGCCACGCGGGCGAAGAGATCCTGATAGGTCTCGCCGGGCAGCAGGTAGCGGTCGTCGAGGGTGTCCTTGCCGAACGCGGTCAGCTTGGCATCGCGCGAGGCATCGGTGCGGATCGTGAAGCGGCGGGGATTGACCGCCTTGGAATCGAGCGGCTGGGCAGCCGGGGGGGCGCTGGCGAGCAGCGCCGCCGAGGCCGCAGCGGCCAGATCGGCAGCGGCAGCCTCGACTGCAGCGGTCGCGGTGTTGTTTGGAGCAGCCTTGGCGGCTTTGGCCGCCTTCCTGGTGGAGGGTGCCTTTTCCGGGGCCTTGTCGTCAGCCATCATGGTCGTACCCTTTTCCGCTGCCTGAGCGCCATTGTTGCGCTCCATCGCGGCCAGGCCGCCTTCCAGTCCCAGTTCGTCCTGCGCCATCACCCAAGCCAATCCATCGTTTGCATCTCCGGTCCGCAAGTCCATGGTCGTTCCCCGTTGTTCACGAGGTCCGCCCTTGTCCGACGGACCGGATCAAAAGACACCCGTTCACAGGCCGCGTGGCAGCAGGTGCTGCCTGCAACGGCCCAGACCGCGACAGCCCCTGCCAGAGCCTCATCGGAGCCATCGCTCGTTCGAAGCCTTCGCAAGGGTCATGCCAAAATCGAAACAGAAGGAGAACAATGCGCCTCCTTCCGTCATGGTGCAGTGCCGCACGAGCCCAAAAACGCAGCGACGCCAACGGGTCCGCCGATTGGCGGATGGTCCGTGTCCCCCTCGCGGGGTCTCCCGACGTCTGACTAGGTTTGGTTGGTGGCGATCACTGCGACCACAACAGGTGGTGTAGTATGGGTATCTTTTCGCCCGCGCAAGAGGGGATGGATGCGCATGGGAGGCTTGCCCGGCCACCCTGTAGCGCAAGAGCGCGTGCGACGCGCGGCAATCTGCGGGTGCAAGTAAAATCTGCCATTATGAAAATATTTTTCCGGCGCGAATCCGGGGCGCGGGATTGCTGTGGACAAGGAAATGTCCAGAGGCAGTGCCGGGTTATCCACGGGCATGGGGTCGGCTATTCAGGGCTTGCGGATCCATCGTGCCGACGGATGCGCGGAACAGGAGACAGGGCCCTTGCGCGACATTCTCTCGATGCTCTTCACGGGCCTGCTGGTGGGGCTGGCCGCCCGCGTGCTCTATCCCGGCGCGCTCGACATGGGGCTGGCGCGCACGATCCTGCTGGGGATCGGCGGGGCGCTCGTGGCGGGGCTGGCTTCGAGCATGGCCGGGCGCGGCACGGTGGGCGAAGGCTTCAACCGGGCCGGGTGTCTGGCCTCGGTGGTGGGCGCGCTCGTGCTGATCTATCTGGGCCGCCATTTCTGGTAGGCGGCGTTTACGGGAGTGAAATCCGGCGGGATTTGGATTTTATAATCCCGCCGGATTTCATTCAGTCCTCCCTGTGCGGTGGGCGCAAGGGGGCCGGCAAGGGTGTTTCTCAGTTGGGAACCAGAATCGTCTCGCGCGCGGCGGGCTGGGCCTCGGGGTAATCCTGGTTGTAGTGCAGGCCCCGGCTTTCGCGGCGGGCGCGGGCGCTTTTCACGATGAGGTCGGCAGCCTGGAGCAGGTTGCGCAGCTCGATCAGGTCGGCGGTCACGCGCACGTTGCCGTAGTACTCGTTGACCTCGTTCTTGAGCAGCTTGATGCGGTGCGCGGCGCGTTCGAGGCGCTTGTTGGTGCGCACGATGCCCACATAGTTCCACATGAAGCGACGCAGCTCGGTCCAGTTCTGCTTGATCACCACTTCCTCGTCGGAATCGGCGACCCGGCTGTCGTCCCACGCGCGCACGTCGGGCGGGGGGGCGAAATCGTCCCAGCGGGCCAGAATGTCGCGCGCGGCCGCATCGCCGAACACGAAGCATTCGAGCAGGCTGTTCGAGGCCAGGCGATTGGCCCCGTGGAGCCCGCTTTCCGAGCATTCGCCCACCGCATAGAGCCCGGCCAGATCCGTCCGGCCCGCCAGATCGACCAGCACGCCCCCGCAGGTATAGTGCTGGGCGGGCACGACCGGGATCGGCTCGCGCGTCATGTCGATGCCCAGCCCGAGCAGGCGCTCGTGGATATTGGGGAAGTGCCCGCGCACGAAGTCGGGGTCCTTGTGGCTGATGTCGAGGTGGACATAGTCGAGCCCGAGGCGCTTGATCTCGTGGTCGATCGCGCGCGCGACGACATCGCGCGGGGCCAGTTCCTCGCGCGGGTCGAAGCGGGGCATGAACCGCTCGCCTTCGCCCGGATAGCCGGGGGGGATCTTCAGGTGTCCGCCTTCGCCGCGCACCGCCTCGGTGATCAGGAAGTTCTTGACGTCGCGGTGATAGAGGCAGGTCGGGTGGAACTGCATGAATTCCATGTTCGAGACCCGGCACCCGGCGCGCCAGGCCATGGCGATGCCATCGCCCGTGGCTCCGCGCGGGGCGGTGCTGAACAGATAGGTGCGGCCCGCGCCCCCGGTTGCCAGGATCGTCGCGCGTGCGGTCAGGCACTCGACCTTGCCGGTCGCCGCGTTGAGCGCATAGACGCCCCAGACCCGGCGGTCACCGGCAGGTGCTGTGCGGTGGCGGTCGGTGACGAGGTCGATGGCGACCATGTCGGGCTTGAGCGTGATGTTCGGGTGGGCCGTGGCCGCCTTGATCAGCGCCTGCTGGACAGCCGCGCCCGTGGCGTCGTCGACATGGACGATGCGGCGGTGCGAGTGGCCGCCTTCGCGGGTGAGGTGGAGGCTGCCGGCTTCCTCGTTGAAGGGGACACCGATCCGCGCGAGGCTGGCGATGGCTTGCGGCGCGTGTTCGACGACATATTCGACGCTCTCGCGGCGGTTGAGGCCGCACCCGGCGATCATCGTGTCGCGGATGTGATCCTCGAAGGTGTCGCCTTCATCGAGCACGGCGGCGATCCCGCCCTGGGCCCAGGCGGTCGAGCCGCCGTCGAGTCGGCCCTTGGCCACGACGAGCACCTTGCAGCGCTCGGCGAGCACGAGCGCGGCGGTAAGGCCCGCGGCGCCCGAGCCGATGATGAGGACGTCGGGCGCGTTCATGGACGGGCTCCGCAGGCGATGAGGGTGGGTCTGGTCATCACGCGGGCCTCTTGGGCCTGTGACGCGCAGTTTGCAAAGGGTTTTGGGTTTGCAGCGGTTTTTGGCGCGGCGGCGGGCCTGCCGGGGAGTGTGTACTAACTTTGGTTAGTTACTAACGATAATTTAATTTCATTTCTTCATGATCGAAAGTTAGTATCCACGGGGTCCGCCCTTTTCCACCCGGAGTCGAAGTCATCATGCTTTTCGGTCGCGTTCTCTGCCTGTTCAACCGCCATCGCCCACAGCGCAGGAATGTAGTCTGGGATGGTTTCCATTACACGTCGGATTGCACCCATTGTGGCAAACCGGTCTTTCGCCGGTCCGGTGGCGGCTGGCGCAGCGTGGATGAACTGGAAGGCGGCACCGGAAACTAGGCGCAAGCGGGCCTGCCCCGGCGCGTCATTCCGACGGCCGGGGGCTGTTCCTTGACCTGATTGCGTTAATCAAAACCGTCCGGTCCGAGGGGGCGTCCCGGACGGTTGATCCTCAAGCGGGCCGACATTCAGGTCCGCCGGTCTTTGGCCTTCAGCTTTGGCCTTCAGCTTTGGGCGGTCAGGCGGACGAAGACATCTTCGAGATCGGCCTCGCGGGTGGACACGTCGATGATGTTCACGCCCATGGCTTGGACCAGCCCGAGCACTTCACCCGCGTTGCTGCGGTCCTTGTTGTAGGTGATCTCGACCTGCCGGTCGTTGAGCACGGCCTTGAGGAAGGCCGGGTGCTGCGGGGCCTGCGCCAGCGGCCTGTCGAGCGTGAGCACGACGACTTTCTCGCGCGCCATGCCCACCAGTTCGCGGGTGGGCTTGTTGGTGATCAGCTGGCCGTGGTTGATGATCGCGATGCGGTCGCACAGCTGCTCGGCCTCTTCGAGGTAGTGCGTGGTGAGCACCACCGTCACGCCCCCGGCGTTCAGTTCGGACACCAGTTCCCACAACTGGCGGCGCAGTTCGACATCGACCCCGGCGGTCGGCTCGTCGAGCACGAGGACCGGGGGGGTGTGGACCATCGCCTTGGCGATCAGCAGGCGGCGCTTCATGCCGCCCGAGAGCGAGCGCGAATAGGCGCGCGCCTTGTCGGCCAGATGGACCGCCTTGAGCAGGTCCATCGAGCGGCGCAGATGCTTGGGCACGCCATAGAGCCCGGCCTGGATGTCGAGCACCTCGATCGGGGTGAAGAACGGGTCGAACACGATTTCCTGCGGCACGATGCCGATGGCCGCCTTGGCGTTGCGGCGGTCGGTGTCGATGTCGTGGCCCCAGATCTCGACCGTGCCCGAGGACTTGAGCACGAGACCCGCCAGCGTGTTGATCAGGGTCGACTTGCCCGCGCCATTGGGGCCGAGCAGGCCGAAGATCTGCCCGCGCGGCACGTCGAAGCTCACCCCTTGCAGCGCGCGCTTGGCCGGCGACTTGCCGGTGGCGGCATATTCCTTGGCCAGATCGCGGATGCGGATGGCCGGTTCGTCGGTGATGATCGCGGGGTGGTGCGGGGTGGCGGGGGACAGCATGGGGGCTTCCTGCCTGTGGATGGACGCGAGGTAAAGGCTTCTGATCGGTCAAAACTGCATCTGCCCGGATAAAACGGCAATTGTGCGCATCGCGCGCATTTGCTAACCGGCTCGGCCATGATCCAGCCACCCGAAACGATCTTCACCGATGCCACCCGCGTGAGCTGCGATGGGTCCAGCGGCATCCGTTCCAACGGCTCGTTCAAGCCTTCCGCGCTCGGCCATCCGCGCGTCTGGCTTGAAATCGACGAAAAGGGCTATGTCGAATGCGGCTATTGCGACCGTCGCTTCGTGCTCAAGGGCGGGCCTGCCGACACCACCGGCGAAACCAAGGCGGCCTGAGGGCCTGATCAGGGGCGCTGCCGCGTCCCTTTTTTCATGACAGCATCCGCTGGCCCACCAGGCGCTGGCTCAACAGTCGCTGGCTAAGTGGCGGGCGGATGCCTATATCGGCGCGATGACCCTTTCTGCCGATACCCGCTCGCTGCTCTACCGCCCCGGCCAGCTCACGCCCGAAGATGCCTTGCGCCTCACGCGCGAGTCGCTTTCGGCTTGCGACGATGGCGAGCTGTTCCTGCAATTCGTGGCGAGCGAGAGCTTCGGCTTCGACGACGGGCGCCTCAAGACCGCCGACTATTCGCGCGATGCCGGGTTCGGCCTGCGCGGGGTCTCGGGCGAGATGACCGGCTTTGCCCATGCCAATGCGCTGACCGCCGCCGCCATCGCGCGCGCGGGCGAAACGCTGCGCCTGCTCGATCCGGCCAAGGGCCAGCCCGCGCCGCCCCCGCGCCACAACAACCGCCATCTCTATACCGATGCCTCGCCGCTCGATCAGGTGCCGTTCGAGACCAAGGTGCGCCTGCTCGAAGAGATCGACGCGGCGGCCCGTGCGCGCGATCCGCGCGTGGTGCAGGTCTCGGCCTCGCTCTCGGGCTCGTGGTCGGTGGTCGAGATCGTGCGCGCCGATGGCTTCGTGGCCCACGATGTGCGCCCGCTCGTGCGCCTGAACATCAGCGTGGTGGTCGAGGAGAACGGGCGGCGCGAAACCGGCTCGTTCGGGATCGGCGGGCGGCGTCTCTACGACGACCTGCTGCTGCCCGAAACCTGGAATCGCGGGATCGACGAGGCGCTGCACCAGGCCCGCGTCAACCTTTCGGCAGTGGCTGCCCCTGCGGGCGAGATGACCGTGCTGGTCGGCCCCGGCTGGCCCGGCGTCCTGCTGCACGAGGCGGTCGGCCATGGGCTTGAGGGCGATTTCAACCGCAAGGGCACCAGCGCCTTTTCGGGCCGCATCGGCCAGCGCGTGGCAGCGCCGGGCGTCACCGTGGTCGACGATGGCACGCTGCTGGGCCTGGGCGGGCAGGGGCGGCGCGGCTCGCTCTCGATCGACGACGAGGGCACGCCCACGCAGGAAAACGTGCTGATCGAGGACGGCGTGCTCAAGGGGTATATCCACGACCGGCTGAGCGCGCGGCTGATGGGCGTGGCGCCGACCGGCAATGGCCGCCGCGAAAGCTATGCCCATGCGCCGCTGCCGCGCATGACCAACACGTTCATGCGCGGCGGACAGGACGACCCGGCGGAACTGCTCTCGCGCGTGAAGAACGGCATCTTTGCCAAGTCGTTCGGCGGCGGGCAGGTCGACATCACCAGCGGCAAGTTCGTGTTCAGCTGCACCGAGGCCTATCTGGTCAGGGATGGCAAGCTGGGCGACCCGATCAAGGGCGCGACCCTGATCGGCGACGGGCCGACCGTGCTCAACAAGATGATCGGCATCGGCAACGATTTCGCGCTCGACGAGGGCGTGGGCATGTGCGGCAAGAGCGGGCAGAGCGTGCCGGCCGGCGTGGGCCAGCCCAGCGTTCTGGTCGACGGGCTGACGGTGGGCGGCACGGCCTGAACAGGATGCGGAACCGGGCGCAGGACATCTTTTTTCACGCCCGGTTCAGCCCATATCGGATATAAGCCTCTTCGACATTTCGTGAACCGCACAGAAATCGAGGCGTATCATGACGAAGCTGGCCCGGTTACTCGCTGTTTCGCTGGCCGTGGGCGGTCTGGCCCTGGCCGGACCGGCTGTTCAGGCCAAACCCCGGCTGACCCCGCAGGAGCAGCTCGACAAGGCGCTGGCCGGGCGCGAGGCGGGCAAGCCGGTCGACTGCATCTATATGCCCACCGTGTCCCGCTCGCAGATTTTCGAGGGGATCGGCATCCTCTATGATGCGGGCAGCACGCTCTATCTGCAAAAGCCCCGGCTGGGCGCCGACCAGTTGCGCAGCGACGACATATTGGTCACCCGCCTGACCAGTGCGCAGCTCTGCTCGGTCGACACGATCCAGTTGCGCGACCGGACCAGCGGGTTCTGGCGCGGCTTTGTCGGCCTCGACAAGTTCGTGCCCTATACGCGGCCCCCCAAGGACAAGGCTTCCGTCACGGTGGCGCCCAAGCCTGCGGGCTGAATTGGGGGGCGTTGGGGCCATCTGGTCAAGAGGCCGGGCCGGGGCTATGCGGGCGCCATGACCATCGCTTCCTCGCCCGTGCTGCGCCTTGCCACCCCCGATGATGCCCTGCCGCTGGCCGCGCTCGCGCGCCGGGCGGTGGCGGCCAAGTTCGAGCATCTCTATGATCCGGCGGATTTTGCCGCCTTCATGGAAGAGGCGCACAGCGACGCGACGACCGCGCGCCAACTGGCCGATCCGGGCATGCGCATCGCGGTGATCGAGGAAGAGGGCGCGCTGGTCGCGTTCTGCAAGCTCGTTCTCGACAGCACGCTGCCGCGCGAATTCAGCACGTCCACCCGCCCGCTCGAACTGAAGCAGCTCTACACCGATCCCGCGCGGCTGGGCGGCGGGCTGGGGCGCCGCCTGATGGACTGGGCCATCGCCGAGGCCCGCACGCAGGGCGCCGACGAGATCCAGTTGACCGTCTACAGCGACAACCCCGAGGCCCAGCGGTTCTATCACCGCTTCGGCTTTGCCAAGATCGCCGACATCGAATTCTGGGTGGGCACCCACTGCGACCCCGAATTCCTCTACGCCTGCAAGCTGTAACCGGCAGGCGGCTCTGGTCCGGCCTGCTCTTGCCCCACCCGCTTGCCTCGCCCGCTTGAATGCTGGCCGCGCGATCCCATATCGCGGCCATGAACGACAGCAAGGCGAGCCACGGCCTGGTCCAGTGGCACGGCACCACCATCATCGGGGTGAAGAAGAACGGCCGCACCGTGATCGCGGGCGATGGCCAGGTTTCCATGGGCAACACCGTCATGAAGCCCAATGCGCGCAAGGTGCGGCGCATCGGCGATGGCAAGGTGATCGCCGGCTTTGCCGGGGCGACGGCGGATGCCTTCACCCTGTTCGAGCGGCTCGAACGCAAGCTGGAACAGCATCGCGGCCAGCTCATGCGCGCCGCCGTCGAACTCGCCAAGGACTGGCGCACCGACAAATATCTGCGCAACCTCGAAGCCCTGATGATCGTGGCCGATGCCGAGACGCTGCTGGTGCTCACCGGCAATGGCGACGTGCTCGAACCCGAAGGCGGGATCACCGCGATCGGTTCGGGCGGCAACTATGCGCTCTCGGCGGCGCGCGCGCTCGATGCCTACGAGGACGATCCCGAGAAGATCGCCCGCCGCGCCATGCAGGTCGCCGCCGAAATCTGCGTGTTCACCAACGACCGCGTGACCCTGGAAGAAATCTGATGCTCGATACCCTGACCCCCAAGGCCATCGTCCGCGCGCTCGACGCCCATATCGTCGGCCAGACCGAAGCCAAGCGCGCGGTGGCCGTGGCCCTGCGCAACCGCTGGCGCCGCCAGCACCTCCCGGCAGACCTGCGCGACGAGGTGTCTCCCAAGAACATCCTGATGATCGGGCCCACGGGCTGCGGCAAGACCGAGATCAGCCGCCGTCTGGCCAAGCTGGCCGATGCGCCGTTCGTCAAGGTCGAGGCGACCAAGTTCACCGAGGTCGGCTATGTCGGCCGCGATGTCGAGCAGATCGCCCGCGATCTGGCCGAGGAAGCCGTCCGCCTTGAAAAGGAACGCCGCCGCGAATCCGTGCGCGAGGCGGCCAGCAAGGCGGCGATGGACCGCCTGCTCAAGGCCCTCGTCGGCGATGGGGCCAGCGAGGCCACCCGCGAGAGCTTCCGCCAGCGCCTGTCCGAAGGCGCGATGAACGATGTCGAGGTGGAAATCGAGGTGGAGGACCAGCCCTCCGCGTCGATGGAGATCCCCGGCATGGGCGGCAATCTGGGCATGATCAACCTGTCGGACATGATGGGCAAGGCCTTTGGCCGTCAGGCGCTCAAGCGCCGCAAGATGCGCGTGGCCGATGCCTGGGACAAGCTGGTCGACGAAGAATCCGAAAAGCGCATGGACCAGGACGACGTGGCCCGCGTGGCGCTCCAGAATGCGGAGACCAACGGCATCGTCTTCCTCGACGAGATCGACAAGATCGCGGTGTCCGACGTGCGCGGCGGCTCGGTCAGCCGCGAGGGCGTGCAGCGCGACCTCCTGCCCCTGATCGAGGGGACGACGGTGGCCACCAAGTATGGCCCGATGAAGACCGACCACGTGCTGTTCATCGCCTCGGGCGCGTTCCATGTGGCCAAGCCTTCGGACATGCTGCCCGAACTGCAAGGCCGCCTGCCGATCCGCGTTGAGTTGAAGGCGCTGAGCGAGGACGATTTCGTGCGGATTCTGGCCGAAACCCGCGCCAATCTCGTCGAACAGTACCGCGCGCTGCTGGCGACCGAGCAGGTCACCCTCGACTTCACGCCGCAAGCCGTGCGCGCGATTGCCCGCACCGCCGCGCAAGTGAACGAGACGGTCGAGAACATCGGCGCCCGCCGCTTGCAGACGGTCATGGAAAAGCTGCTCGAAGAAGTCAGCTTCGACGCCGAAGACCGCGTGGGCACGACCGTCGCCATCGACGAGGCCTATGTGGCGGAGCGTCTGGGCGGGCTGGCCGCCAACGCGGACCTGTCGAAGTACATTCTCTGAGGGCAGGCCCCTCCACCGCGCGTTCCGCGCGGTCCCCCTCCCCGCAAGCGGGGAGGATCTGATCCTCCCCATGAAATGGGGAGGGGGACCGCCCGCGCAGCGGGTGGTGGAGGGGCCCCTTGCCGCAAGCCTTCCGCCCGCTCTAGAATACCCCCATGCACACCACCCCCGACGACCGCCCGATCTATCGCCTGCTCACCGGCAAGGACGACCGCGCCTTCTGCGAGCGCGTGTCCGAAGCCCTCGCACAGGGCTGGCGCCTCTATGGCTCGCCCTCGATGACCTATGACGGCGGCATGGACTGCATCAAGGTGGCCCAGGCCGTGGTCTGGCACGGCGCCGACGTGGTGAAGTGAGGCGGGAAAACCCGGCGGGCTGAAGCGCCCTTCTCAGGCGCCTGCCGGAACCGCCCATGCGATCACCAGCACCGACAGGCCGATGGCGCCACAGAACAGGGCGACGCGCGCCCATTGCCCGAGGCGCGCGGCCCACAGGGCGGCCTGAACCGATTGCAGGCCGTAATAGGCGACGAAAGCCTGCGATGCCCAGGTGATGATCTGGTAGATGTCGCCGCTCCAGGTGATCGTCAGCGAGGCGAGGGCCGTGGCCGCATTGCCCAGCCTGACCGGAATCCGTCCCGATGAAACCTCGTGGAGCAGCCCCCCGGCGCCGTTCATGTCGGCGACTGCCGCCGAGGATTGCGAGGCGATGGCGGCCAGCGTGAGCAGGGGGACGACCGCCCAGCCGAGCGGGCGCACCATGTCGATGATTTCCGTCTCGCCGCCCGAAGGGCCGAGCCCGTCGCGAAACAGGTTCGTGAGCAGGAACACGAAGCCGATATAGATGGCCGTCGAGATCCACTGGGCATGGCGCATCGTGCGCACGCGCAAGTCCGGGTCATAGGCCGCGCCGAGATAGCGCGATGTCTCGAACCCCTGCACCAGGATGATCAGCCCGAGCACGGTCCGCAGCGCCTGTGTCGGGGTTCGGGTGCTGGTCGCGGTGATCAGCGCGTGGTGCTGCCAGGCGATCGCGTAGGCCAGCCCCAGCGCCAGCATCAGCCCGCCGATCACCGACAGCTTGATCCCCACCGTGCCCACTTCGAGCCGTTCGAGCGCATGAAGCCCGCCGCGCCCGCCGATGATGCCGATGACCACGATGATCGTGCTGGCCAGCAGGCGGATCGCGAACGGATCGACGATGCCCGCCGCGCGCAGGGCAAAGGCGGCCAGAAGGTTGAGATAATAGGCGACCGAGACGAAATAGGCGAGCGAGAGGGCGGTGTTCGAGGCCTTTTCGAGAAAGACTGCCCGGCGGGGCAGATGGGCGAGGTTGGCCTCGACATGGATAATGTTGAAGCGGATCACCGCCCCGAACAGATAGCCCGCTCCGCACAGCGCGGCCATCGCGACCCAGGCCAGCGACCCGGCGGTGTCGGCCAGGATCGGCCCCACCACCAGAAAGCCCGAGCCGATGATCGAGGCCAGCGGCGTGACCGTCGCGCGCCAGCTGCGCGCGCGCAGCACGGCGGGGGACAGGCACAGGGCAGCCATGGCCAGACTGCCCAGAATGAGGACGATATTGGTCATGGTCGCGCCTGATTCATGGTGTGGCGCTCTTGCGCAGCAGCAAGGGCATCGTCAGCCCCTGGACGAAGATCGAGAAAGCGACCACCGCGAAGGCCACGCTGACCAGCGCATCGTGTTCGGGCAGGCTTTCGGGGGCGCCGAGTGCCAGTGCGAGCGCCATGGCTCCGCGCAGGCCGCCCCAGAACAGGATGTGGCGGGTGAGCTTGTCCGTCGCCATGCGGGTCCTGGCGAAGAACGGCGTGATCGGATAGATCGCCGCTGCGCGCCCGGCCAGAACGGTCACCGTTCCGATCACCGCGGGAAGCCAGAAGGCGGCGATGGGCTGGCTCGCCTCGCGGCTGCCGATCAGCAGGAACACGACCGAATTGGCCAGAAAGGCCGCGAATTCCCAGAACCGGATGATGGCCCGGCCACCGCTTTCGCTCAAGGCCCGGCGCTGGCCCCGGTTGCCGATCAGCATCCCCGCCGAAAGCGTGGCCAGCACGCCCGAGACATGCAGGTCCTCGGCCAGCATGAACGAGCCATAGGCTGCCAGCACGGTCAGGGTGGTTTCGACCAGATGATCATCGGAGCGCCCGGCAATCAGCAGGAGCCCCCCGGCCACGGCCAGCCCGAGCGCGACCCCGCCGCCCACGGTGCTCACCAGGGTCATGGCGATCCCGGCCGGGCTGGTGGCCGATCCTGCCACCCAT
Source organism: Novosphingobium capsulatum (assembly GCA_015661825.1). Classification (GTDB taxonomy): domain Bacteria; phylum Pseudomonadota; class Alphaproteobacteria; order Sphingomonadales; family Sphingomonadaceae; genus Novosphingobium; species Novosphingobium pituita. The sequence continues at coordinate 7,874 of DQVI01000116.1, read as the reverse complement.
GCGGCGACCAGCGCGAACAGCACGGCAGCGGCGCCGTCGTTGATCAGGCTTTCGGCCTCCATCAGGAAACGCAGGCGCTTGTCGGCGTGCTGCTCCTTCATCATGGCGATCACCGACACCGGGTCGGTCGCCGCGATCAGGCTTCCGAACAGCAGCGAGGCGGGCCAGCCCCAGCCGGCCAGCCAGTGCATGCCAGCCGCCACCACGCCTGCCGACAGCAGGGTGCCGCCAAAGGCCAGGCTGAGCACCAGCACGCCTTCGCGGCGGAACTGCCCCCAGCCCAGATGCAGCGCGGCCTCGAACACGAGCGGGGGCAGCAACACGCTGAACACGAGTTCGGGGGTCAGCGTGATGCCGCTCTTGTAGCCTGAAATGCTCAGGCCGATGCCGGCCAGCACCAGCCCGATGGTGAACGGCTGGCCCAGCCGGCGGCACACGATGGCCACCAGACAGGCAATCAGCAGCAAAAGCCCCAGGGTCGGCGTGTTTCCATACATGGCGTCATTCCCCCTTCGGCATGGGCGCGAGCAGGATCATGCTGCCCTTGCGCGAACCGCCCGGAACGGGGGCAAGCCCTGCCTCCCTTGCGGCCTTGCCGATGGCGAGGGCCTCGCTCTGGGCCGGGGAAGGGGCCGGGGGCGGGGTTTCGACCCAGCCGGGAATGCCAAGGGCCTCCCAGTTCCAGCGCCTTGCGGCCCACAGGTCGACCGCAAGGGCATCTTGCGCGTCCTGCGACAACGCGGGCGGGGCCTGGGTTTGGGTATCCGGGGCATGTCTGTCCGGCGTCGGCTTGGCTGGCGCCTGCCGGATCGGCAGCAGGGCCAGCCCGGCGGGCGGCGTGACTGTCACCGTCCAGCCATCGGCCATGCGTGCGATGCGGGCTTCCAGTTCGCGATAGCTGGCCAGCCCTGCACCGGGCAGGGGGCGGGCCGCCACCTGGGCGCGGCGTCCGTCGCGGTCGATCAGCACGTCCTCGGGCGCGGTCCCGGCGGCCAGCGCGAGCAGGGCTTTCATCCGCTCGGTCTGGCGTTCCTGCATTTGCAGGTCCTGCGCGCGGGCAAGGGCGCTGCGCGCTTCGTCCAGCCCGTTGGACGAGGGGGCGATCAGCACCTCGTCGGCCTGAAGCGCGACAGGGCGGCCCAGCCGGGTTTCAAGGGCTGTGGCGAGTTGCTCGTTCGAGACGGCATTCTGGCGCGGGGTGAGGATCACCGCGCGAACGGCCAGCGGCGTGCTCTGGAAATCGATGTCGAGCTGGGTGACACGGGCATCGCGGCCCGTCGCCTCGGCCAGCGCCGAGCGGACCTGGCTGGTGGTCACCGCTTCGCCCGCGATATGTTGCAGGGCCAGCCCCAGCGGGACCGCCATGATGATGAAGGCCCCCAGCAGAAGCCCGGTCTGCAACCATGTCTGGTGTGTGGAGAGGCGATGGCCAAAGCCATAGATCTGAGCCATGATCGTGGCGGAGAGCGCGATTGTCACGAAGTTGGTGGCAAACAGGGCGCCCGCGCCCCAGGCGATGGCGCCATTGCCCGTGGCCAGACCAAAGCCCACCGTGGCCAGAGGCGGCATCAGCGCGGTGGCGATGGCCACGCCCACGATGGTTTCGCCCTTGCCCCGGATCAGCGCAAAGGTGCCCGCCAGCGCGGAAAACAGCGCCACCATCAGGTCGAACAGGTTGGGCTTGGTCCGCGCGAGAATTTCCGGCGTGGCCGACTTGAGCGGCGAGCACACGACGATCAGCGCGGTGAAGGCCACCGCGAGCGGAACCGCCAGCCCCAGCGCCAGCGCCGAGCGGCGCAGGCTGGCGAAATCGAACAGCGCGAGGCCGAACCCCAGCCCCATGATCGGCCCCATCAGGGGCGAGATCAGCATGGCCCCGATGACCACCGCAGGCGAGGATTGCAGCAGGCCCAGCTCGGCAATGCCCGCCGACATCACCACCATGAAGATGAAGCGGGGCGTCCAGGCGCTTTCCTCGAAAACGCGGCGCACGACGGCCCGGTGGTCGATGTCCCGGTCGATATGGGCACGCCACCAACGAAGCAGGCTATGGACGCGGATCACGGGCGCAAGTCTCCAGGCATGGTTTTCACCACCGGCGGCCCGACCGGTGTACGAACCTGCCCATCCCGTCCGGGATGCTGCACCCGCAAGGTTTATTGCAGCAATTGGTGCATTGCACAACCGGTGGCGGGGCGGCCCGGCCGGGGAGCTAGGCCCCTGCTGCTCCCGCCACTGCCCCCGCAACTGCTCCCGCAACTGCTCCCGCCACGGCTTCAGCCTCTTCCCCTTCGGCGGCCTGTCGCGCCCACATTTCGGCATAGAGCCCGCCTGCGCGCAGCAGGTCGGCGTGGCTGCCCTGTTCGGCCAGACGGCCCTGATCGAGCACGAGAATCGCGTCGCTGTCGGCGATCGTCGAGAGGCGGTGGGCGATCGAGAGGGTCGTGCGGTTGGCGGCGACCGCGCGCAGGGTGTGGAGAATGTCCTGTTCGGTGCGGGTGTCGAGCGCGCTGGTCGCCTCGTCGAACAGCAGGATCGGCGGGTTCTTCACCAGCGTGCGGGCAATCGCCACGCGCTGCTTCTCGCCGCCCGAGAGCTTGAGCCCGCGCTCGCCCACTTCGGTGTCGAGGCCCTGGGGCAGGCGGGCGATGAAATCGGCGATGGCCGCGCCCCGTGCGGCTTCCGCGACGGCGGCGGCATCGGCCCCTTCGCGGCCATAGGCGATGTTGTAGCCGATGGTGTCGTTGAACAGGACCGAATCCTGCGGCACGATGCCGATGGCCGCACGCAGGCTCGCCTGCGTCACGCCCGAAATGTCCTGCCCGTCGATCAGGATGCGGCCCGAGAGCGGATCGTAGAAGCGGAACAGCAGTCGCCCGATGGTCGACTTGCCCGCCCCCGATGGCCCGACGATGGCCACGCGGCTGCCCGCGGGCACCTCGAACGAGAGGCCGTGGAGGATCGTGCGCCCCGGATCATAGCCGAAGACCACGTTGTCGAACACGATCGAGCGGTGGCGCACCACCAGCGCGGGCGCGCCGGGCGCATCGGCCACTTCGACCTGGGTATCGATCAGGCGGAACATCTCGGCCATGTCGATCAACCCCTGCCGGATCGTGCGATAGACCATGCCGAGCATGTCGAGCGGGCGGAACAGCTGCGTCAGGTAGGTCTGCACGAAGACCAGTTGCCCGGCGGTGAACTGCCCGTGCCACCAGCCCCACACGGTATAGGCCAGGGCGCCCGCCATCAGCAGGTTGACCACCAGCCCTTGCGCGATGTTGAGCAGGCCCAGGCTGTTCTCGCTGGCAACCGCCGCCTCGGCATAGGCGCGCGCGGCCTGTCCATAGCGGGCTTCCTCGCGCTTTTCGGCCCCGAAATACTTGACCGTCTCGTAGTTGAGCAGCGAATCCACCGCGCGCGAAAGCGCCTGCCCGTCGAGCCGGTTCATCTTCTCGCGCAATTGCGTGCGCCATTCGGTGATCGTGCGCGTCACCCAGATATAGGCCGCCACCGCCAGCGCGGTGGCCATGACCAGTCCCCATCCGAACGTGACCCAGAAGATCACCGCCACGACCACCAGTTGCAGGATGGTGGGGGCGATGTTGAACAGCATGAAATAGAGCATCGTGTCGATGCTCTTGGTTCCGCGCTCGATGGTCTTGGTCACCTCGCCGGTGCGGCGGGCGAGGTGGAAGCGCAGCGAAAGGCGGTGAAGCTGGGCAAAGACATGTTCGGCCAGCGCCCGCGTGGCGTCCTGCCCCACGCGCTCGAACACGATATTGCGCAAGTTGTCGAAGGCAAGGCCCAGGAAACGCCCGGCGCTGTAGCCCAGCACCGTCCACATCGCCACCATGCCCAGCCGGGGCCCGCTCATGTTCATTGCATCGACCGCCCACTTGAGCAGGTAGGGCAGCGTCAGTTGCACCCCCGTCGAGGCCAGGATGAACACGCAGGCCACCACGATCCGGCGCCGCAGACCGGGATTGTCGCGGGGCCAGAGATAGGGAAGGAACCGTTGCAGCGTGCGCCAGCCATCATGGCGGGCGGCGGGATTGGATGGGCGTTCGGGAGGCATCATCTTCACATAGGCAATTTGCCGCGATGCGCCACCCTCGCGATGGGATCACGGTGCTGCGGGCGCCTTTCCGTCGGCCGCGATGCCGAACAGCACCTTGTGCCGCGAAAAATCGATGGCCACCGCGCGAAAGGCGCTCAGGTCGTGCATGCCCAGCAACAGGGCCGGGCGATGCGCCAGCCTGAGCCGGGCGAAGGCGCCGGAATCGGCAAAGGCGAGCGTCAGGTTGGCAATCGCGATCCGGCCGATCCTGAGGCTGCGGGCCTGTCCTGTCTGTGCGGCGATGGCCTGTCCGGTCACGCCCACGAGCCGGGCTTCCTCGCTCCCGTGCCCGTGGCCGGGCGCGCGCCGAAGCGCACGCTGAAGGGCGGGATTGCCGATCGAGGTGTCCGATCCGGTGTCGATCATCACGCTGGTGCGAACCCCGTCGATCACCGCTTCGGTCATGATCAACTGGCCCGAGCGGTGGCGCGCGTTCACGACGATGGCGAAATCCCCGATGGCCAGATTTCCGGTCGGGGCAGCCGGTTCGGCGGCGGCATCGTCGATGGTCAGGCGGTTTGTGGCAAAGTCGATGGTCACGCGCTGGCCCTGAAGGCTGTCGAGGCCAAGAATCCCTTCGGCTTCGAGGCCCGCGTCATCGACAAGCGGGGTCTCCAGATCGGCAAAGCGGCGGCTGCCCAGCATGAGTTCGCGCACATGGACGATGTCGACGGTATCGGTCCCGGCCACGCTGACCAGCACGGCCTGTCCCGCCGGGGCAAGAGCCAGCTTGCGGGCGACCGCATGGGTGAGGACCGTGCGCTGGGCGCCGGTATCGACCATGAAGGCAAAGGGCCCTGCGCCATTGATGCGGACCGGAACGGTCATCCGCGCGAGGCCATCGCGGCCCATGGCGATTGTTTCCGGGGGGGGAGCGCCAGCGGGCGGCCCCGGCGCTTCGTCCTGCGCCCATGCAGGCAGGGCGCAGGCCAGCACACCGAGCAGAGCTGCCAAAGCACGGGCCAAAGCACAGGGCAGCCTGATCATCCTGTCATCCTCTCCGCCGGGCACTTTAGGCGGGCGGCCATGGTGCTGCCATGAGAATCTGCAAAGGATCATTACGCATGGTGGAGGGGGCCTGCGGGCAAGACTCAGCGCGCGGCGGGCTTCCGTCCGGGCAGGGCGCGCGCGATTTCGCCCAGCATGGCCAGGATTTCGGCCAGCAGCGGATGGCGAATGATCCGCATCACCACCAGCCAGAGCCCGATCCCCGCCACGATCATCGCCCCGGCCTGTCCGGGGCCACAGCGTCCGGGCCCGGCCCAGAAGACATAGCTGGCCAGAAGCGGCGCGACCGCCGCTGCTGTCGCGATCAGGCTCTGGACATGAATGCGCACCAGATCGCGCCAGGCAAAATCGAGCATGGCACGCATGAACGGCGCATAGATCACCACCCAGATCAGCCCATGGACAAAGCGCGAGATCGCCACCCAGCGCAGCCCCATCGGCGCGGTGGCCACGATCAGCCCCACCGAGAGCACCGTTTCGAGGATATTGCGGTGGATCAGCCCGCGCTTGCGGCCCAGCAACAGCGGCAGGTCGCCGTTGAGCGGCAGGGCGACATAGCACAACTGGGCCAGCGCCACCCAGGCCAGCAACGGCGCCGCATCGAGCCAGCGCGGCCCATAGAGCGCCATGATCAGCGGCTGGGCCAGCGCGGCAATGCCCGCCATGGCTGGCCATGTCACCCCGGTATAGGCCGCCACCACCCGCAGATAGGGCGGCCCGAGCGGATCACCCTCGTCGCGCACGCGCCGGAATGCGGGATAGAACACCCCCGTCACCGCGCCCGCCACCAGCATTCGCAATTGCAGCGCCAGCCCCGAAGCCCGCGCGAACAGGCCGACCGCAACCGTGTCGATCAGCCGTCCGATCACCAGCTCGGGCGCCCGCGCGGTGATCGAATAGCAGGTGGACAGCACCGAATTGGTGCCCCCCAGTTCGAGCACGGGCCGCGCCCCGGCCAGCCTCAGGGGCCAGGGCAGCATCAGCCCGGCACGCCACTGGCTGACCACCAGACGCGCACCCTGCTGGGCAAAGGCCCCCCAGGCCAGCGCCAGCGCACCATGGCCGAGCACCGCGAGCGTCACCGCCGTGGCCGCATTGGCAACCGACGAGCCGACCTCGATCATCGTGTTCGACTTGTAGTCCATCCGCCGCTGGCAGGTCGCCTGCGGCACGATGGAGAGCGGCACCAGCAGATAGGACGAGGCCACCACCAGCAGCACCGGCAACAGGTTCGGGTCGCCATAGAACCGCGCCACCGGCACCGCCCCGGCAATCGCCAGCAGCGCGATGCCCCAGGCGAAGGTCACCGAGATGGTGAAGGCGGTCTGCAACTTGGCGGGCGTCAGGTCGCGCTCGCCGTTGACATAGCGGGTGACGCCGAAATCCTGAAGAAAGGCCACGATGGTCACCGCCGCAAAGGCGATCGAGAACAGCCCGAGCTGCGCGGGCGTGATGAACCAGCGCGCGAGCACGACGCTCGTGGCGAACTGGATCGCGAACGAGGTATATTGCGAAACCAGCGCCCAGGCCGCCGCCGTCCGCACGGACATGGCCTGTGGGGGGCTCTCCTGAGAGGGCCTTTCGGGTGGCGTCCCGCTCATGCGCCGTGCCGGAGCAGCGCCATGGCGGCCTGGACCGCGCGCAAGGGATGCCCGGCCCTGAGCAGCCGGAGCGCCACCCGCCAGAGCTGTGGCCTGAGCTGCGGCCAGAGTGCCGGATCGGGGCCGGTGTCGGCAATATAGCCCAGCAGGACCGGCCAGGCTTCGTTGGCCAGATGATCGGACGAAAACAGCAGGCGTTCGATCATGCGGCGGCGGACATAGGCCGCGCTGCCCGGTCCGAACAGCGCATCGAGCCGGGCGATGTCGGGCAGGGTGGTCATCCCGGCGGTCGGATCGCCCGCGCCGCGCAGGCGGGCAAGGTGGGCCAGCCAGGCAATCGCGGCATTGCGGGCCTGGGCCACCATGTGCCGCGAACTGACCTGACCGGCGCTCACCCGATAGGCCAGCAGCGGTTCGGGCAGATTGGTCATCCGGGTCTGTTCCGACAGGCGGAGCCAGAGATCGTAGTCCTCGGCATGGACATAGGATTCGCGATAGCCACCGGCCGCGCGCACCAGATCGCGGCGCACCATGACCGCGCTGTGGCACAGGATCGGCCCGCGTTCGAGCTGCGCGATGAAGGCCTCATGGCTGTGAGGACGGATCAGCGGCGCCTTGGCCTTCGCGTCCGTGGCGGCCCCGTTTTCGTCGATGAAGATCGTTTCGCAGCCGACAAGGCCGTGGTCGGGATGATCGGCCAGAAATGCCACTTGCTGCTCGAAGCGCGGGGCCATGCAGATATCGTCGGCGTCGAAGCGCGCCACCAGCGGCGCACGGGCCTCGGCAAACAACTGGTTGAGGCTGCGCACCAGTCCCTGACGGGGCATGGCGATCACCCGGATGCGGGAATCGCGCGCGGCATATGCGCGGGCGATGGTCAGGCTGGCATCGGTCGATCCATCGTCGAGCAGCAGGAACTCGAAATCGCGCAAGCTCTGCCCCAGCACGCTTTCGATCGCGACGGGCAGGGTGGCGGCTGCATTGTACATGCTGGTGGCGACCGTGACCGCCGGTGTGGCCGAAGAGACCAGTGTGGAAGGTGTGGTCAACGATCTGTCTCGATATAGCTGGATGACGCAGGGCCTCGCGCCGCCCCGCGGCTGTGGGCGCGGCGGCGCCAGCGCAGCATCGGCGCGGCCAGCGCG
>DQVI01000114.1 GCA_015661825.1 Novosphingobium capsulatum | reverse complement strand
GCGGGCCTTTGCGCGCGAAGCGGCTCAGGCCTTCGCCCCGCGCCGTGCCGCGCGCGAGCCGCATATCGTGCTCGCCCAGGCGGGCACGGGGACGGGCAAGACGCTGGGCTATCTGGCGCCTGCCTCGCTCTGGACGCAGCAATCGGGCGGCACGGTCTGGGTTTCGACGTATACCAAGGCGCTGCAACGCCAGTTGCGCCGCGAAAGCACGCGCGCCTTTGCCATGCCACCGCCCGGCAGCAAGGCGCCCTCGCCGGTGGTCGTGCGCAAGGGGCGCGAGAATTACCTGTGCCTGCTCAACCTCGAAGATGCGTTGCAGGGTGGCTTTACCGGGCGCCCGGCGATCATGGCGCAGCTCGTCGCGCGCTGGGCGGCCTATAGTCAGGACGGCGACATGATCGGCGGCGATCTGCCCGGCTGGCTGGGCACGCTGTTCCGCAAGCGGGGGATCACCGCGCTGACCGACCAGCGTGGCGAGTGCGTCTATGCGGGCTGTCCGCACTATCGCAAATGCTTCATCGAGCGGGCCGCGCGCGCGAGTGCCGAGGCCGAACTGGTCATCGCCAATCATGCGCTGGTCATGGTCAATGCCGCGCGCGGGCGCGACGTGGCCCAGCGGCCCACGCGGATCGTCTTTGACGAAGGCCACCATGTCTTCGATGCCGCCGACAGCACGTTCGGCGCCGAACTGACCGGGGCCGAGGCCATCGAGCTGCGCCGCTGGGTGATCGGCCCGGAAGGCAAGTCGCGCGGGCGGCGGCGCGGGCTTTCCGCGCGGCTGGCCGACGTGGCGAGCTATGACGACGAAGGCGCCACCGCCATCACCCAGGCGCGCGAGGCCGCCGAACTGCTCCCCGCCGATGGCTGGCTGGGCCGGATCGGCGAGGGCACGCCCGATGGCCCGATCGAGGCGCTGCTGGCCGCCGTGCGCGCGACCGTGCTGGCCCGCGACGAAAGCGGCGGGAGCGAGGCGGGCTATGGCCTTGAAACCGAAGCCGCGCAGCTCGATGGCCCGATTGTCGAGGCCGCCATGCAGGCGCTCGCCGCGCTCGAAGGTCTGCGCCAGCCGCTTCTGCGCCTGAGCCTGCGGCTCGAAGCGCTGATGCAGGACGGGCCGGACTGGCTCGACGGGCAGGCCCGCGCGCGGATCGAGGGCGCACGCAGCGCGATTGCCTGGCGCACCGACCTGCTGGCCGGCTGGATCGCCCTGCTCGGACGGCTGGGCGGACCGCCCGACCCCGATTTCGTCGACTGGCTCGCGCTCGATCGTTCGGACGGGCGCGAATGGGACATGGGCCTGCGCCGCCACCATCTCGATCCGATGAAGCCGTTTGCCCAGACCGTGCTGGCCCCGGCACACGGCGTGCTGATGACTTCGGCGACGCTGACCGACGGGGGCGACTGGGCCGGGGCGATCCAGCGCAGCGGGGCTGCCCAGCTCGATGTCAGGCCGCACCTGTTCGCCGCCGAAAGCCCGTTCGACTATCCCAACCAGGCGCAAGTCCTGATCGTGACCGATGTGGTCAAGGGCGATATCCCTGCGCTGGCGGGGGCCTATGCCCGGCTGATCGAGGCGAGCGGCGGGGGCGTGCTGGGCCTGTTCACCGCGATCCGCCGCCTGCGCGCGGTCCATGGCCGGATTGCCGACCGCCTCGCCCGCACGGGGCTGCCACTCTATGCCCAGCATGTCGACCCGATCGACACCGGCACGCTGGTCGACATCTTCCGCGACGATCCGCGCGCCTCGCTGCTGGGGACTGACGCGCTGCGCGACGGGGTCGATGTGCCGGGGCAATCGCTGCGGCTGGTGGTGATGGAGCAGGTGCCCTGGCCCAAGCCCTCGATTCTCCACCGCGCGCGGCGCCTCGCCACGCCGGTCGAGGAAGGCGGCGCGCAAGGCCACGACGACCGCATCATCCGCGCGCGGCTGGCGCAGGCCTTTGGCCGCCTGATCCGTTCGGCCGACGACCGCGGGCATTTCGTGGTGCTTTCCCCGGCGTTTCCCTCGCGCCTGCTCGGGGCCTTTCCGCCCGGAACGCCGGTGCGCCGGGTAACCCTTGATCAGGCTTTACAATCCATCGCGGCGGGTGTTGATGACGCGCATGGAGGGGCGGAGAGGCCCTTCATCCCGGCCCCGAACTGCGAGAGACCCGCGTGAAGACGCTAGCCCTGTTCCGCCATGCCAAGTCCGACTGGAGCGACGCGCGCGCCCGCGACTTCGACAGGCCCCTCAACGCGCGCGGGCAGCGCGGGGCCCTGGCCATGGGGCGCTACATTCGCGACACCGGGCGCCGGTTCGATCGGGTGATCGCCTCGCCTGCCGTGCGCGTGGCCGAGACGGTCGAATATGCGAGCAAGGCCTGGGGGCGCAGTTTTCCGGTCGAGTGGGACCGGCGGATCTATCTGGCCAGTTCGGCGGTGCTGGTCGACCTCCTGCGCGAACTGACCGGCGACCCCGAGACGGTGCTGATGATCGGGCACAATCCGGGGCTGGAGGACGTGATCTTCGATCTCGTGCCCGACGACGGGTCGAGCCCCTTGCGCGATGTGGTCGAGGCCAAGTTTCCGACCGCGACGTTTGCCGTGCTCGAACTCGACATCGCGCGCTGGGCAGACATCGACAGCGGCTGCGCACGGCTGGTCTCGCTGATGCGCCCGCGCGATCTCGATCCGGCGCTCGGGCCGGTTCTGCCCGGCTCGCTCGATCCCTGAGGTTTTTTGCCGGAGTTTTTTTGAGCGCCCGTGCGCCGGGGCTTCAGTCTGTCGCCATCCACGCATGGACCTTGTCTTCCAGAACCGGCAGCGGCAGCGCCCCGCTGCCCAGCACCTGCTGGTGGAAGACCCGCACGTCGAAGCGCGCGCCCATTTTCTTTTCGGCCTCGTCGCGCAACTGCTGGATCGCCAGCGCGCCGATCTTGTAGGCCACGGCCTGTCCCGGATCGGCGATGTAGCGGTCGACCTCGGTTTCCGCGTCGCTGCGCCCCATGCCCGAATTGGCGAGCATGTAGTCGAGTGCCTGGGCCCGGCTCCAGCCCTGGCTGTGCAGCCCGGTATCGACCACCAGCCGCATCGCGCGCAGCATCTCGTCGTCGAGCGTGCCCCAGTGCTGCATCGGATCGTCGTAGAGGCCCATCGGATAGCCCAGCGTCTCGGCATAGAGCGCCCAGCCTTCGACATAGGCGGTATTGCCGCCAAAGCGCTGGAACGCGGGGAGGCTGTCGTCTTCCTGGGCCAGGCTGATCTGGAAATGGTGGCCGGGCGCCCCTTCGTGGAGGTAGAGCGTGTCGACCCCGCTCAGGAAGCGGCTCTTGAGGTCGAACGTGTTGAAGAAGAACACGCCCGGACGGCTGCCATCGGGGCTGCCGGGGCTGTAGCTGCCCCCCGCCTCGTAGCGCGCGCGATAGGCCGGGTGGGGCAGGATCAGCAGCGGGGTATGCGGGATCGTCAGGAAATAGTTGGGGGCTTGCGCGGCCACGATGGCGGCCACGTGGCGATAGCCGGCAGCCAGATCTTCCTGCCTGCGCGGGTGGAAGCGCGGGTCGACCCGGATGTGGGTGAAGAAAGCGGGAAGGGGCCCGGCAAAGCCGAGCTGGTCCTTGACGGTGACCATCTCGCGCTGGATCCGCGCGACTTCGGCCAGCCCCAGCGCATGGACCGCATCGGGATCGAGATCGACACTGGTGTGGTGGCGCAGCAGCGCGCGATAGAGGGCTGCCCCGCCCGGAAGCTGCGAGAGGCCCACGCTGTCGCGCGCGGCGGGCAGGTATTCGCTCGCCAGAAACGTGCGCAAGGCGCGATAGGCAGGATAGACCGAGCCGAGCGTAGCCTCGCGATAGGCACGGCGCAGGCGCGCGTGGGCGAGGGCATGGGCCTTTGTCCCGCCGGCGCTCAGCGTGAAGGGCTCGTCGGCGGGGGTCATGAACAGCGAGCGTTCGGGCGGGCGGGCGAGCAGGGCGTCGATTTCGCTGATCAGCGTGCGCACGACGACCTTGGGGCTGGTGATCCCCTGCGCCATGCCTTCGCGATAGCGGGCGATGGCCGTGGCAAAGACGCGCGGCAGGGCGCGGTCGCGGGCGAGCATGGCGGCGTGATCGGCCGAAGTGTCGAGCGGCTCGGGCCCGCCTTCCGAGGCGAGCGCCGGAAATTCGGCCTGGATGCCCCCGCTCGGGCTGAGCGGCATCAGCGCGAGCATGTCCTGAACCGGTGGGGCCAGCATGGCCTGCTCGTCGTCGAGCACGGCGGCATAGGCGCGTGCCGAGATGCGGTGCGCCGGGTCGAGATCGTGGGCGGCGGCAAGGTCGGCAAGGGCCGTGCGCGCGGCGGCATTGCGCGCG
>DQVI01000019.1 GCA_015661825.1 Novosphingobium capsulatum | reverse complement strand
GCCGCATCGGTCTGGGGGGCGGCGGGCTCGGGCGTCGGGCGGTTCTCGGCCTCGACGACCTTGCTGGCCTGTTCCTCGTCGGGCGCGCGCGGGGCGCTGGCGCCAAACTGGGCGGCAAAGCTGTTGTAGCGCGCGGCCATGCGCTGCTGGACGTTGCCGCCCCAGCCCTTTTCGAGTTCTTCGAGCGCGGCCATGGCCTTGGCCGGATCGAACAGATAGGTCATCACGTCGCGCGCGATCGGATAGGCGGAGGGCGAGCCGCCGCCATGCTCGATGGCCACCGCGCAGGCATAGCGCGGGTTGTCGAACGGGGCGAAGCAGATGAAGTGGCCGTGGTCGCGCCGCTTCCATTCCACGTTCTTGCCGTTGCCGTGCTGGAGGCCGACGACTTGCGCGGTGCCGGTCTTGCCCGCCATCTGGATGCCGGGGATGGGCAGGCGCGCGCGGCCCGCCGTGCCGCGCCCGTTGACCACTTCGTTCATGCCGGCATGGATGAGGTCGAGGTGTTCCTTGGCAAACCCCATCGAGGGCGCCTTGGGGGGATGACGGTCGAGCAGGAGGCGCGGGGTGAGCTGAAGGCCTGAGGCGATGCGCGAGACCATCGTGGCCTGCTGCAAGGGGTTCACCAGCATGTAGCCCTGACCGATGGTGGCGTTCACCGTGTCATAGATCGCCCATTCCTTGTGATATTTCCGCAGCTTCCACGCCGGATCGGGCACCGTGCCATAGGATTGCCCCGGATAGGGCATCGGGAATTCCTGGCCGAGCCCCAGCCGCCGCGCCATCGCGGCGATCTTGTCCATGCCGATCTGCTGGGCGAAGTGGTAGAAATAGACGTCGCACGACTGGTAGATGCCCTTGAGCATATCGGTCTGGCCATGGCCGTGGTGGTTCCAGCAGTGGAACACGCGGTTGCCCACGCGCAGGCCACCGGCGCAATTGACGCTGGCGTGCGGGTCGAGCCCGGCTTCGAGGAACGAGAGCGCGACAAGCGGCTTTACGGTAGAACCGGGCGGATAAAGCCCGCGCAAGACCTTGTTTCTCAAGGGAACGTGATCGTCTTCGGACAGCATCTTCCATTCGATGCGGCCAATGCCGTCGGAGAAGCTGTTGGGGTCGTAGCATGGCATCGAGACCATCGCGAGAATATCGCCGGTCTGGCAGTCCATCACCACGACCGAGCCGGATTCGAGCCCGATGCGCCGCGCGGCATAGTCCTGAAGCCCGCCCAGAATGGTGAGCTGGACGGGCTTGCCCGGCACGTCCTCGCGCGTGCCCAGATCGCGCACGACCCGGCCCGAAGCGGTCGCCTCGACCCGGCGTGCGCCCGGCACCCCGCGCAGGCGCGCCTCGAAGTGCTTTTCGAGGCCGTCCTTGCCGATCTTGAAGCCCGGCGTGATCAGCAGCGGGTTGCGCTCGCGTTCATAGTCTTCCGCCGAGGCCGGGCCGACATAGCCGACCAGATGCCCGACCGAAGGCCCGGTGGGATAATAGCGCGAATAGCCGCGCTGGGGGATGACGCCGGGCATTTCGGGCAGGCGCACGCTGACGGCGGCGAACTTGTCCCAGTCGAGCTTGGCGGCGACTTCGACCGGCTGGAAGCCTCGGGCCTTTTCCAGCTTGTCCTTGATGTCGCCGACTTTGTCTGCCGTCAGCCCGAGCAGCCCGGACAGCCGGGTCAGCGTGGCATCAGCATCGACCAGCCGGTCGGGGATCACGTCGACACGGAAATCGGCGCGGTTGGAGGCGAGCGCCGCGCCATTGCGGTCGAGCACCCAGCCCCGGCGCGGGGGGATCAGCGAGAGGTTGACGCGGTTGCTCTCCGAGGCGGCCTTGTACTTGGCGTTCTCGAAGATCGAGAGATAGGCCAGGCGCGAGGCCAGCAGCACACCCACCGTCGCCTGCCCCATGCCCAGCACGAACGTGCGCCGCTCGAAGCGGTCTGCAAGGATGGCCGAAGTGAGCGGGAGCTTCTGCTTCGTCTTCTTCATCACGTTACAGTCTCTTGAGCGGCAGCAGGCGCACGCGGTCGATGAGCGCCACGATCCGGGTGACCACCGGATGGAGCAGCACCGTGAGCAGCACTTGCGGACCCACGGTGAAGGGCAGGGGATAGCCGGTGGCAAGCCCGGCGAGGGCGGCGGTCAGCACGACATAGCTCGAGAGCAGGGCGGCGGCGGCCAGCCAGTCCTGGGCAAAGCCGCGCCACAGGAATTTCTCGTCGACCACGTCCATCACCAGCATCGTGAGCGACCACAGCACGATCCCCGTGCCGAACGGTTGCCCGCTGTAGAGATCGTCGAAGGCGCCGAGCGGCAGCCCGGCCCAGACCGGCAGCAGGCTCGGGCGCAGCAGGCGCCATGCCAGCAGCATCATGTAGCCGAGCGGCGGCAGCACGGGGGCCGAGGCGATGATCGGCGAGAAGGGGATCATCGAGGCCAGCATGATCGAAACCCACGGCAAGCCCTGCGCGAGGACCGGAGAGGGCCCGCGATTGAGCCGGCGCCGCGCGAGGTCTTCAACCGGTGCGGGCAGGATCGAGAAGGGTTTGGGGAGCGGCATGGGCGGTTCCGGGCCTTTGTTCCGGGCTTCTCAGGGCGCGTTGTCGTCGCCCGAAGGCACGGGTGGGGCGGCCTTCTGCGCGGCTTCGAGGGCGCCTTGCGCGCTGGCCTGCCAGGCGGGCAGCACGACCACGAAATCCGCGTCGAACGGATCGCTCGCCAGATGGCCGGTGGCGCCATCGCGATGGGGCTGGGTGGCGACGGCCACGGGAATGCCCGGCGGGTAGAGCCCGCCCGAACCCGAGGTCACGAAGACATCGCCCTTGCGGATCACCGCGACCCCGGTGTTGATCAGGCGGATGTCGATCTGGCCATTGGCGCCGCCCTGGACGAACGCGGTGAGCCCGTCCGAGGCGCGGCGCACGGGCACCACGTTGTCGGGGTCGGTCACCAGCAGCACGCGCGCGGTGTCGGGCCCGGTCTCGATCACCCGGCCGATCAGGCCCCCGGCGGCGCGCACCGGCTGGCCGTTGCGCACGCCCTGCATGGAGCCTGCCGAGAGCACGGCAAAGCGGCGGGTGGAGGTGGAGGTCGATCCGATCAGGCGGGCGGCGGCAACCGGGCGGGATACCGGATCGACGATGCCCAGCAGGGCCTTGAGCCGGGCGTTTTCCTGCGCGAGGGCGCGCATCGTCACCGCGTCGGCGCGGGCGGCCTGAACCTCGCGGGTGAGCGCGGCGTTCTGGCGCCCGGCGTTGAAATAGGCGCCCACGGCGGCAAACAGGCCCTGGCTGGCATTGCGCGTCTGGGCCCCGGCCTGGCCGAGCGGGCGCGCGACCTCGCTGGCGGCGGTGCGGGCAAAGGCGAAGGCATCCGGGTTGAACAGCGACACGCCAAGCACGACGAGACCGGCCACGACGCCCAGAACGGCGATCACGTAGCCGGTGAATATCCCGTATTGCGCCCTGCGCGAAAAGCCCGGGCGCCGGTCAGGCGACCGCGCCATGAAGTTCTACCCCCGAAGTGTGTCTTGTACCATAACGAACCCCAAGCCCGAAATACGATGAAGCCCGGCTGAACCACCGGGCTCCATGCGCATTCACGAACCGGGAAGAGGGGTCAGGCGGTCATCAGGACGCCGCGATAGATCGGGTCTTCCATCGCGCGGCCAGTGCCCAGCGCGACGCAGGAAAGCGGGTCTTCGGCCACGCTCACGGGCAGGCCGGTTTCCTCGCGCAGGTGTTCGTCGAGGCCGCGGATCAGCGCGCCGCCACCGGTCAGCACGATGCCCTGGTCGACGATGTCGGCAGCCAGTTCGGGGGCGGTGTTTTCGAGCGCGATGCGCACGCCCTCGACAATCGCGCCGATCGGTTCGGACAGCGCCTCGGCGACGTTCGCCTGGGTGATGGTGATTTCCTTGGGCACGCCGTTGACGAGGTCGCGGCCCTTGATGTGGATCGTCTCGCCCACGCCGTCTTCGGGCTGGGTGGCGATGCCGTATTCCTTCTTGATGCGCTCGGCGGTGGCTTCTCCAATGAGGAGGTTGTGGTGGCGACGCACGTAGCTCACGATGGCTTCGTCCATCTTGTCGCCGCCCACGCGGACCGAGGTGGTATAGGCAAGGCCGCGCAGCGAGAGCACGGCGACTTCGGTGGTGCCACCGCCAATGTCGACGACCATCGAGCCGACCGGCTCGGTCACGGGCATGTCCGCGCCAATGGCTGCGGCCATCGGTTCGAGGATCAGGTAAACCTGGCTGGCCCCGGCATTGCTGGCCGCGTCACGGATCGCGCGGCGTTCGACCGAGGTCGAGCCCGAAGGCACGCAGATCACGATTTCCGGGTAGCGCAGCAGGCTCTTGGAGCCGTGCACCTTGCGGATGAAGTGCTTGATCATTTCCTCGGCCACTTCGATGTCGGCGATCACGCCGTCGCGAAGCGGGCGGATCGCCTCGATGTTGTCGGGGGTCTTGCCCATCATCATCTTGGCATCGTCGCCCACGGCCTTGACCTTCTTGATGCCGTTGAGCGTTTCGATGGCGACGACCGAGGGTTCGTTCAGAACGATGCCGCGATCCTGCACATAGACGAGGGTATTGGCCGTACCCAGGTCGATCGCAATGTTCTGGGAGCCGAACTTGAAGAATCGGGAAAACATCGAAGCCATCAGAAAATCCGTGTGATTCGCGCACAGTGCCACGCAGGGGTAGCCTATGCGCAAAAGTGAGCGCGCGGGGAAGGCGGCTCATTAGCGCAAGCGGGGGGCAAAACCCAATATATTGTGCATTGCGAACACTGGAAAACGCAGGGGCCCGTCTCGAAAAAGGGCGCATTCGTCGCTAGGTTGCCAAAATGACCGCTTCCAGCCCCTCCAGCCCGGCATCTTCGGGCGCGCCGCGAGTCATCCGGCGCCTGCCCGACACGCTGATCAACCGCATCGCGGCGGGCGAAGTGGTGGAGCGACCCGCCAGCGCGCTCAAGGAGCTGGTCGAGAACGCGATCGACGCGGGCGCCTCGCAAATCTCGGTTCGTCTGGGCGAGGGCGGGCTCTCGCTGATCGAGGTGACCGACGATGGCTGCGGCATGCGGCCCGACGAAATCGCCCTCGCGCTCGAACGCCATGCCACCTCCAAGCTCCCCGACGAGGCCATCGAGCTGGTCGAGACGCTGGGTTTCCGGGGCGAGGCCCTGCCCTCGATCGCCTCGGTCGCGCGGGTGACGATCGAGAGCCGCAGCCGGGCAACGGACGAAGCATGGCGGCGCGTGGTCGATCATGGCGCGCTCGCCAGCGAAGGCCCCGCCGCGCTCCCGCCCGGAACACGGGTGCGGGTCGAGGACCTGTTCGGCAAGATCCCGGCCCGGCGCAAGTTCCTGCGCAGTGCGCGCTCGGAATGGGCGGCCAGCCTCGATGTCGTGCGGCGCCTTGCCATGGCCCGGCCCGATCTGGGCTTCACTCTCGAACACGACGGGCGCCGCGCGCTCCATGTCCAGCCGGGGCAGACACTGGCGGCCCGCGTGGCCCAGCTCGTCGCGCGCGAACTGGCCGACAATGCGGTGACGGTCGATCTCGAACGCGACGCCTATCACCTGATGGGGGTGGCGGGCCTGCCGACCTACAATCGCGGCGTGGCCGATCACCAGTACCTGTTCGTCAATGGCCGCCCGGTAAAGGACCGCCTGCTGATGGGGGCGGTGCGCGGCGCCTATGCCGACATGCTCGCGCGCGACCGCCATGCGGTGCTGGCGCTGTTCCTTCAGGTTCCCGCCGAGGAAGTCGACGTCAACGTCCACCCGGCCAAGACCGAAGTGCGCTTCCGCGACAGTGCGCTCGTGCGCGGGATGATCGTGACCGGCTTGCGGCAGGCGCTGGCAACCGGCGACCGGCGCTCGGCGCAGACACCCGATGCAGGCGCGATGAAGGCGTGGCAGTCGGAACCGATTGCACCTGCTGCTCCTTTTTCTGTGCCTTATTCTGCCCCGGAGCCCATGCAGGGCAGCATTTTTGCTCCCGCGCGCCCGGCAGGCTGGCCATCTTCTTCCGCTCCATCTTCTTCCGCCCCGTGGCAGCCTCCGCGCGTCAACGAGGCGGATCGCAAGGCTTCGGATGCGTGGCGGGGCTATGAAGCCGGGCTCATGGCCCCGCCGGTCGCCCGCGCCGAACCGGCGAGCGAGCCTGCCCCGGAAGCCGCGCAGCACCCGCTGGGTGTCGCGCGCGGGCAGGTCGCGAAAACCTACATCGTCGCCGAGGCGAGCGACGGCCTCGTCATCGTCGACCAGCATGCCGCGCACGAGCGCCTCGTCCTCGAACGCCTGCGCGCGGCGGGCGCGGGGGAGGGGGCAGCCCCGGCACAGGCCCTGCTCCTGCCCGAAGTTGTCGATCTCGACGAACCCTCGTGCGACCGGCTCGAAGACGCCGCGCCGCGCCTCGCCACCTTCGGCCTCGCGCTCGAACGCTTTGGTCCTGCGGCCATGCTCGTGCGCTCGGTGCCTGCCGCGCTTGCCAAGGGCGATCCACAGGCCCTGGTGCGCGACGTGGCCGACGATCTGGCCAAGCACGGCGACGCACTGCTGCTGGGCGAAAAGCTCGACCTCGTGCTGGCCACGATGGCCTGTCACGGTTCGGTTCGCGCCGGGCGCGTGCTTTCGGTGCCCGAAATGAACGCGCTCTTGCGCGAAATGGAGGCAACCCCGCGCTCGGGCCAGTGCAACCATGGCCGCCCGACGTGGGTGAAGCTCGCCCATGGCGACATCGAGAAGCTGTTCGGGCGCAAGTGACGCGCGCGACGAGACGGAGATTTTTGATGCGCGTCCTGTTCCTGCCGGTTCTGTCGCTTGGCCTGCTGTCTGCCGCCTGCTCGAAGGCGCCGCGACAAAGCGATGAGCAGGCCATAGCGCAGGTCGAGGCCATACAGAACGAACGCGCCCCCGCGCGCGAAGTGGCGCCCGAGCCGATCCTCTATCCCGACATCATGCAGGGCAAGCTGATCGCGGCGGGGTGCAATTTCGTCGCCGATGGCGGCGGCATGGGCGCGATCCTGATGGCGCAGGCCGACCGCGGGGTGATCAAGCTGGGCGGGCACCTCGTCGCGCTGGCGGCGGACAAGGGCAGCGCGCGGATGCCGCTGGGAAGCTGGTCGCACTATGTCGGGCGCGACTATGCGCTGACCTTCACGCGGATCGAGGGGGCCAGTGCGAGTGCGAGTGCCAGTGCCGGCACGCCCTTTGGTGGCAGCGTGCAGGCGCAGACATTTCGCGCGCAAGTGGTGATCAGCGATGCCGATGCCCGCGCGGTCTATGCGGCCAAGGGCGAGGCACAGTGCAAGTCGTCGTGATCCGGCAAAAGTACAAAATTTCTGTGAACCGGAGCGCAGGAAGCCAGTAAAACCGGCGGGTTCCCGGCATTTTCCCTGAAATGTGGCGCATTTACGCCGAGGTGCTGGCCGCAGGGCCAAGGCTTCTGGTCGTATTCGCGGTGGTCCCGGCGTGGACATCGGGCGCCTTGTCGCGCCAGTCAGCGCGTGGGGGCATCGTTTTAAGGAATATGCCAGATGGAAAAGGGCCAAATGAACAAGAGCCGGTTTGAAAAGGGCCAGTTTAAAAAGGGTCGCCACGTCGTTTTGCTTGCCGCGGCCCTGCCGATGCTTCTGGCTGGTTGCGCGACGACCGGTTCGGTCAAGCGGGCCCAGGCTGCGGCCGATCAGGCCCAGGCCCGCGCCGACGAAGGGCTGGGTGCGGCCCAGCGGGCGCAAGGGTCTGCCGATGCGGCCGCGGGGGCTGCTGCGCAGGCACAGGGCTCGGCCAACAATGCCATGACCGCCGCGCAAGGCGCGGGCGCGGTCGCCCAGACCGCCTCGATGG
>DQVI01000140.1 GCA_015661825.1 Novosphingobium capsulatum | reverse complement strand
GGCGCGGCGCCGGGCCGCTGCGCGCGACGACAGGGGCATCGCCCCGGTTCCTTCGGCCTCGATCCTCAAGCCCCTGCATGGGGCCGAACCGCGTCTGGCCGACAATCTGGCGACTGCGCTCGACCAGCGTGGCTATCATGCCCCGGCCGAGATGGTCTGCGGCGTGGCCGATGCCGGCGACCGCGCGCTCGATGCCCTGGCAGGCCTGAAGACCGATGGGCCGGTCGCGCTGCGCACGGTGATCGGTGGCCGCCCAAAGGGCCGTAATGCCAAAGTCGGCAACCTCGAATCCATCGCCGCGCAGGCCAGCGGCGAGATGCTCGTGCTGGCCGACAGCGACATGGCCGTGCCGCCCGACTATCTGGCGAGCCTTGCCAGCGCGCTGGCTCAGCCGGGCGTGGGCGCGGCGACGTGCCTTTATGTGGGGCGGGGCGACGCCGGGTTCTGGTCGCGGCTGGTGGCGGCAGGCATCGACACCCATTTCCTGCCTTCGGTCGAACTCGGGCTGGCCACGGGCCGGGCCAATCCGTGCATGGGCTCGACGATTGCCCTGCGTGCCAGCACCCTCGAACAGATCGGCGGCATGGCCGCGTTCCGCGATGTGCTGGCCGACGATTTCGAGATCGGCGTGGCGGTGCGCGCGGCGGGCCTGCGGGTGGTCGTGCCCGACATGGTGCTCGTCCATGGTTGTGCCGACGCCCATGCGCGGCAGATGCTGCGACAGGAATTGCGCTGGAACGCGACCGTCGCCGGGCTCGACAAGGCCGGGTATCTGGGCAGTGTCGTGCTTCATCCCCTGCCGCTCGCGCTGATCGGCGGGCTGCTGGGCGGGGGCATTTTTGCATGGAGCGTGGCGCTGGCCGCGCTCCTCGTTCGCGGAAGAATCGCGCTTGCCGCTTGCCAACTGGACCCATTCGGGCGCAAAGCGACCGTCAAACTCCAGTTGCTGGCTTTGGTTCCCTTGCGCGATCTCCTGTCATTCACCACGTTTCTGGGCGCCCTTGCGGTTCGCAACGTGCATTGGCGCGGGGCGAACATGGCGATCACGGCCCCAACTTCTACCCTTAAGGACTGACGACGATGATGCGCTCGCTTTTCCTCCAGGCCCCCTCGTTCGAAGGTTACGACGGTGGCGCTGGTGCCCGCTATCAGGCAAAGCGGGAAATCCGCTCGTTCTGGTATCCGACCTGGCTGGCGCAGCCCGCCGCGCTGGTCGAAGGCTCGCGCCTGATCGACGCGCCCGCGCACGACCTGTCGTGGGACGACATCAAGCATGAAGTCGACGACAAGGAACTCGTCGTCCTCCACACCTCGACGCCCAGCTTCAGCCAGGACGTCCACACCGCCGAACTGATCAAGGCCCGCAACCCCAAGGCGCTGGTCGGCATGATCGGGGCCAAGGTGGCCGTCGAAACGCAGGAGGCGATGGAAGCCTCGACTGCAATCGACTTCGTGGCCCGCAATGAATTCGATTTCACCATCAAGGACATTGCCGAAGGCAAGCCGCTGGCCGAAGTCGAGGGCATTTCCTGGCGCGACGCCGATGGCTCGATCATCCACAACCGCGACCGCGCGGTGATCGAGGACATGGATTCGCTGCCCTTCGTCTCGAAGGTCTACAAGCGCGACCTGGAGTACAAGAAGTACTTCATCGGCTACCTCAAGCACCCCTACGTCAGCTTCTACACCGGCCGTGGCTGCAAGAGCCGCTGCACGTTCTGCCTCTGGCCGCAGACCGTGGGCGGGCACAACTACCGCACCCGCTCGGTTGCCCACGTGATCGAGGAAATCAAGTACGTCCTCAAGGAGTTCCCGGAAACCAAGGAACTCTTCTTCGACGACGACACCCTGACCGACCTTGGCGAGCGCGTCGAGGAACTGGCCATCGAAATGGGCAAGCTGGGCTTCGGCAAGCCGGGCTTCGGCGTGACCTGGAGCTGCAACGCCAAGGCCAACGTGCCCTACAAGACGCTCAAGATCCTGCGCGACAACGGCCTGCGCCTGCTGCTCGTGGGCTATGAAAGCGGCAACCAGCAGATCCTTCACAACATCAAGAAGGGCCTGCGCGTCGAAGTGGCACGCCAGTTCACCAAGGACTGCCACGAGCTGGGCATCGCGATCCACGGCACGTTCGTTCTGGGCCTTCCGGGCGAAACCCTCGAAACCATCGAGGAAACCATCGAATACGCCAAGGAAATCAACCCGCACACCATTCAGGTCAGCCTGGCCGCGCCCTATCCGGGCACGTTCCTCTACAAGCAGGCCAAGGAAAACGGCTGGTTCGACGGCACCCACGACATGCTGACCCAGCATGGCGAGCAGATCGCCCAGCTCAGTTACGAGCACCTGCCCGCCAGCGTGATCTTCGAGAAGGTGGAAGAGTTCTACAAGCGCTTCTACTTCCGTCCGCGCAAGATCGGCTCCATCGTCAACGAGATGGTGCGCGACTGGGACATGATGAAGCGCCGTCTGCGCGAAGGCGTCGAGTTCTTCTCGTTCCTGCGCCAGCGCAAGGCGGCCTGACCGCAGCGCAGGCGTGATGTCATGACAGCCTCCCAGATGCCGGACGGGGCCGGTCCGCGCGCAGATGCAGCGCGGATCGACCTGGTCGTCACCGCCGACGATTTCGGTGCCGACGAGGCCGTCAACGAGGCGGTCGAGCGCGCGCATCGCGATGGCGTGCTCACCGCC
Source organism: Novosphingobium capsulatum (assembly GCA_015661825.1). Classification (GTDB taxonomy): domain Bacteria; phylum Pseudomonadota; class Alphaproteobacteria; order Sphingomonadales; family Sphingomonadaceae; genus Novosphingobium; species Novosphingobium pituita. The sequence continues at coordinate 359 of DQVI01000140.1, read as the reverse complement.
GCCAGCCTCATGGTCACCGGCCATGCGGTTGACGATGCGGTGGCGCGCGCGCGCCGCCTGCCCTCGCTGGGCGTGGGGCTGCATCTCGTTCTGGTCGATGGCCAGAGCGCGCTGCCCCCGGCGCCCGGACGGGCCCTCGCCGATGCGCAGGGCCGGTTTTACGACAACATGGCGCTCACGGGCCTGCGTCTGGCGATCAGCCCGGCGGCCCGCCGCGAACTGGCCGCCGAGATCGAGGCCCAGTTCGCCGCCTTTGCGCGGACCGGGCTGCCGCTCGATCATGTCAACGCGCACAAGCATTTCCATGTCCATCCGGTGATCGCGCGGATGGTCGTCGATGCCGCGCGCCGCCATGGCGC